>NZ_JBEZIH010000001.1:0-486991 GCF_040650935.1 Streptomyces sp. NPDC048565 | reverse complement strand
GTTGATAGGCCAGATGTGGAAGCCCGGTAACGGGTGGAGCTGACTGGTACTAATAGGCCGAGGGCTTGTCCTCAGTTGCTCGCGTCCACTGTGTTAGTTCTGAAATAACGAACGGCCGTGTTCATATCCGGTGTTGGTTAATTTCATAGTGTTTCGGTGGTCATTGCGTTAGGGAAACGCCCGGTTACATTCCGAACCCGGAAGCTAAGCCTTTCAGCGCCGATGGTACTGCAGGGGGGACCCTGTGGGAGAGTAGGACGCCGCCGAACAAATATTACGGACTAGCCCCGTGCCCTTGTGGCACGGGGCTTTTCTGCGTTTGGTGTGCGGAAAGGCCAAGCAAGCGGCCCTGCCGCTCTCTACAGGCGGCCGGCCGCCTTCAGGGCAAGGTAGGCGTCGGCCAGCGCGGGTGCGAGGTCGTTGGGGGCGGCGTCGACGACCGTGACGCCATGACGCCGGAGTTGGTCCGCAGTGCGGCGGCGTTGGGCCTGAGCCTGAGTGCCGGCGGCAGCTTCGTAGGTCGCGTCCACTGTGCCCCGTGCCTGGGCCATCGCTTCGACGTGAGGGTCGGCGACCGCTGCGACCAGGACCGTGTGGCGGCGGGTCAGCTCCGGAAGGACCGGCAGGAGGCCCTCTTCGATGGGCGCGGCGTCCAGACCCGTGAGCAGGACGATGAGTGAACGGCGGGGAGCATGCGCCAGTGCGGCCGTGCTGAGGCCGTGGGCGTCGGTTTCCACCAACTCAGGCTCCAGGGTGGCCAGCGTGCTGACGACCGTCGACAGGACGTCTCCGCCCGCTGTCCTGCCCCGCACCTGCGCTCGGACACGCCGGTCGTAAGCCATCAGGTTCACGCGGTCGCCCGCGCGGGTGGCGAGGGCAGTGAGGAGCAGGGTCGCGTCCATCGCGGCGTCGAGTCGCGGGACATCGCCCACCCGGCCTGCTGAAGTGCGGCCGGTGTCGAGGACGATGAGGACGTGGCGGTCGCGCTCGGGGCGCCAGGTGCGCACAGCGACCGCGGACTGGCGTGCGGTGGCCCGCCAGTCGATGGATCGGGTGTCGTCCCCCGGAACGTAGGCACGCAGGCTGTCGAACTCGGTGCCTTCTCCGCGTGTGAGCACACTTGTCCGGCCGTCGAGCTCTCGCAGCCGGGCTAGGCGCGACGGCAGATGCTTCCGGCTGGTGAAGGGCGGTAGGACCCGGACTGTCCAGGGCACGCGGTGATATCCCTGCCGGGCCGCCAGACCGAGGGGTCCGAACGACCGGACCGTGACGCGGTCGGCCTCGCGGTCGCCACGCCGCGACGGGCGTAGGAGCGTGGTGAGGCGGCGGCGCTCTCCGGCCGGTACGTCGAACTGGTGCCGGGACGAGGCCTGTTCGGCCTCCGAGGTCCAGCTGCTGGGCGGCCAGGCGTCACGGAGGTGGGCGCGGAGCAGGCGCCGGGACGGATTGGTCACAGTGAGTTGCACTGATGCGGTGTCACCGAGTCGAACGGATGTATCACCGGATCGGGTGAAGTGGAGCGTACGCACTGGCGCGGCCAGGGCGTAGTCGCACAGAATTGCCAGTGAGAGCGGGATGTCGACCGCGAGCAGGCCCGTCCAGCTGGGGGCCAGGATGCCTACGGGGAGTGACGCCAAAGCCGCTACCAGGGCGGCGCGTCCGGTGAGGGCCATGGTCACCTCCTCACCGGGGGACGGGGACGTGGGCGAGGACAGAGGTGATGACGGAGTCCGCGGTGACTCCCTCCATCTCGGCTTCGGGCCTCAGCTGGATGCGATGACGAAGTGTGGGCAGAGCGAGAGCCTTCACATCGTCCGGGATGACGTAGTCCCGGCCTGTGAGCCAGGCCCACGCCCGTGCGGTGGAGAGCAGAGCGGTGGCTCCTCGGGGGGAGGCGCCGAGAGTGAGCGAGGGGGAATCACGCGTGGCACGACAGATATCCACGACATAGGCGGCGATCTCAGGGGAGACAGAGGTCTTGGCGACTGCGGCGCGCGCCGCTTCAAGGTCGGCGGGGCCTGCCACGGGCTGGATGCCCGCTGCCCTGAGGTCGCGAGGGTTGAACCCGTCCGCGTGGCGAGTGAGCACGTTGATCTCGTCCTCGCGTGAGGGCAGGGGGACTGTCAGCTTGAGGAGGAAGCGGTCCAACTGGGCCTCGGGCAGGGGGTAGGTGCCCTCGTATTCCACCGGGTTCTGGGTGGCCGCCACCAGGAAGGGGTCGGGCAGCGGACGGGGAGTCCCGTCGATGGTGACCTGACGTTCCTCCATGGCCTCCAGCAAGGAGGACTGCGTCTTGGGAGGGGTTCGGTTGATCTCGTCGGCGAGCAGGAGATGGGTGAACACCGGCCCGGGCTGGAAGGAGAACTCGGCGGTGCGGGCGTCATAGACGAGTGAGCCCGTGACATCGCTCGGCATCAGGTCGGGTGTGAACTGGACGCGCTTGGTGTCGAGTTCGAGGGAGGCGGCAAGCGCGCGGACCAGCAGGGTCTTGGCCACCCCGGGTACGCCTTCCAGCAGGACATGGCCGCGACAGAGGAGAGCGACGACCAGTCCGGTCACGGCCGGGTCCTGGCCGACCACGGCCTTGGCGATCTCGGAACGCAGCGCTTCCAGGGATGCGCGGGCGCTGCCGGAGTCAACAGGGGCCGCAGGGGCCCCTGCGGCCCCCGTGAACTCGGTGGTCTCCGGGGTCGGGGCGCTCATGAAGTGCGTACCTCTCTTTCGAGGGCGTCGAGTTGATCGGTCAGAAGAACCAGCGCGGCGTCATCGGCCGGTGCAGGGCCGAAGAGGAGGGCGGCGGCGTCCGTGCCCGGGGTGCTGAGGCGCGCGGCGACGGCGGGCAGGAGCACAGCGGGGTAGTCGGTGTCGCGGGGAGACACGCCGAGGAGGGGGGAGATGCGGTTCCGCGTGGCGGAACGCAGTGCGGCTGCGGCGCGGTCGCGGGCGTCGGACTTGCGGTAGAGACGGGCCCGGCCTTCGGCGGATTCGGAGGCACGGATGGTCACCGGCAGTCGCTCGGTGACCAGCGGGCCGAAGCGGCGGCCACGCCAAATGGCGGCGAGGGTGGCGGCGAGGGCCAGTTGGAGGGTGCCCCAGAGCCAGCCCGAGGGGATGAGGGCGATGAAGCCGCTTTCTCCTCCGGCTCCGTCGTCACCGCTGTCGTCCCCGCCGGATGTGCCGCCTTCGGCGGCGGAGGGATCGTCGAGCGAGGGGAGGTACCAGACGAGATGCGGGCGGGAACCGAGAAGTTGCAGGCTCAGCGAGGCGTTGCCCTGCTGGTCGAGACGGTCGTTGTGGAGGACGTCGGGGGAGCCGAGCAGCACGGTGTCGCCGGCTGCTTGCCCCGGCACGACGAGGAGGGAGGCGAGACCGTGGTCCGGGTAGCAGGCGGTGGCCTCGCGTACGGCTGTCGCGTAGTGGATGCCGCCCATGTCGGTGGCGCCGGCGGCGCGGGCCGCGGGGAGTTCGCAGCGTGGAGGACGCGCGGTCACCGGGCCGTGGGATTCCTGGTGCACGCCGGGAGCGAGCCGGGCCACGGAGGGGCCGCCGGGGGCGACGAGGACGGTACGGCCCGCGGAGTCCGCGGTCGTCGCGCGGAGGCGCCGCTGCTGGTGGGCGGTGAGCATGTTGGGCCCGGTGACGAGCAGGGTGGTGTCGGGGCCGGCCGCACCGGCGGCTTCGTCGAGGGTCGTGGCGACATCGACGGATACGCCGCGCTCCTTGAGGAGTTCGGCGACCGCCCGGCTGCCGTACGGGTCCGCGGAGCGGGGATCGAGCCGACCGTGCTGGCCGCCGGAGCGGAAGGCGGCGATGGCGACACCTGCGACGACGAGGATGAGGGCGGCGAACAGCAGTCCCCGGACGCGCTGCCAGATCTGGTGGGGGCTGCGGGACTCCGACGTGACGGGATCGGCCCCGGTGGCGGTCATCCGGCAGCGTCCCCTGCCGCGCCGGTGATGGCCGGCGACGGCTTGGTGGCCTCAAGGTCCAGGTCGAGCGTGCGCAAGGTCAGGTACGCGGACTCATCGGCTGCGCGGCCTCCGTATGTGACCTCGTCGAAGACCCGGGCGGCGGCGCGGAGCCGGTCGGCGTGTGCGGGCATCAGCTGGCCCGCCTCGGCGGCCGCCTCGTCAGCGGTCCGTCCGGGGCGCGGGCCGAGCACGGCCCGGTCCTCGAGGGAGCGTACGAGGGCACGCATCCGTTCCTGGACGGCTTCGGTCCAGCGTCGGCCCTCGGCGTGTGCGGCGGCTGTGGCGCGGTGGTCGGCCGCGCTGCGCGCGGTGTCGCCGAAGAGGGTCTCCGCCAAGTGGGCGGTGCCCCGCGGTGTGCCGAGCCTCCACCACAGGGCGGCCCCCAGGCCGACGATGACCAGGACGAGCACGACGAGCCCGAGCGGGCCGCCGGGGGCGGCCCCTGCGGCGCCGGCGAAGAGGTCGCCGACCCAGTCCCAGAAGCGGTCGAGACCGCGTTCCAGGAGGTTCGGATCGTGTTCGTGGTACATCGGGTCGGACAGTTCGTCCCGCGCCGCTTCACGGGCGGGGACGCGTGAGGTGTCCACGGGTATGTCCCCGCCCGCCCGGATCAGCCGTACCGCTGCGGTGGTGCCCCCCGCCCCCGTCACCGCATCAGCTCCTGAGGGTGTCGTAGCCGGGCACGCCCGCGGCCCGGGCGAGTTCGAGGTCGAGGGCCTCGCGGCGGATGCGCTGGTCGACGTAGAGCAGGGCCATCACGCCGGCGGTGAAGGGGTAGGCGAGCGTCGAGATGATCACGTTGCCAATGCCCGTGATGACGAGGAAGGGCCAGCCGAAGTTCGTCGAGGTGCTGTTGAGGAACTCGCTCAGACCGTCGCTGTCCACGGTCACGGCGATGATGCCGAACGGGATCGCGATGATCAAGGTCAGGACGATGACCAGCACGTAGCTGAGAGCCAGGATGCCGAATGTCCGCCACCAGCTGCCGTTGACCAGCTTGGCGGACCGGCGCAGCGAGGTGAGTACGGGCTGCCGCTCCAGCATCAGCGCGGGCGCCGCGAGCGTGAAGCGGACCATCAGCCAGAGGACGACCGCGAAGCCGGCGAGGAAGCCGAGGGCGGTCAGGGCGAGCCCGCCCCCACCGCTGCCCAGGGCCAGGCCGGGAAGCAGCCCCACCACCATGATCGCGATGCTCATCAGGCCCAGCAGAAGCGTCAGCCCGAGCAGCGGAAGGAGCCGGGGGCGCGCCTCGGACCAGGCCTCGGAGAGCGTCACGGCCCGGCCCAGCACGGAGCGGCTGATCACCACGGTGAGGACCGAGGTGGTGATGAGCGTGGCGATCATCGCGATGAGCGTGCTGGGGGCGCTGTTGAGCAGCTGGGACTGTGCCGAGTCGGTGGCCTGGCGGAGGGCCTCCGCCCCGGTGGCGTTCGGGTCGACCGACTTCTGCTCGGGCAGGAGATAGCGCTCCACGAGAATGATCACGATCTCGGCGATCACGGCGACGGTGAGGCTGATACCCAGGACCGTGCGCCAGTGCGTGCGCATCGTGGACACCGCGCCGTCGAGGATCTCGCCGACGCCCAGGGGGCGCAGCGGGATGACGCCGGGCTTGGCGGCCATGGGCCGGCCGCCCCATCCGGGCCCCGGAGGCATGCCGCCCCAGCCCGGGGCCGGCGGTGGTGCGCCCGGGCCTGCGCCGGGGGCGCTCGGCGGGTACCACTGTCCCGGCGGCGGCTGCGCGGGAGACCACTGTCCGGCCTGCCCGCTGCCGTCGACGGGGGAGGAAGGGTTGGGAATGCCCGTCCCCTGGTCGTCGGAGGGGGCGGATCCGGGCGAAGCCCAGCCCGGAGAGTCGTTCATCGTCGCTCCTTCACAGTCCTGCCCGCTCATCGGGGCGGCAGGTCGGCAGCCATCGTGTCACGGGCCGGTCCTGCGCGGGCCTGGCCCTGTATCTCCTTCTTGCCTTCGTGCGCGGGCGGTTCAGCGGGCAGACTGGGCGGATGGCTGATCAGGATGAGCAATCGCCGGTGGGTATCGAGCCTCCGGCTCTCTCCGTACTCCGCTGGGACGGGCCTCCGCAAGGCCCTGCGGTGGTGCTCCTCGACCAGACGCGGCTGCCTGCCGAGGAGGTCGAGCTGGTGTGCGCCGATGTGCCGGCGCTGGTGCGGGCGATCCGGACGCTGGCGGTGCGGGGGGCGCCTCTGCTGGGTATCGCCGGAGGTTACGGGGTGGCACTGGCCGCCGCCCTCGGTGAGGACGTGGCGCGGGCGGCGGAGCTGCTTGAGCGGGCGCGGCCCACCGCGGTGAATCTCGGGTACGGCGCGAGGCGGGTGGCGCGGGCGTACGAGGCGGCTGTCGGGAGAGGCGCGAGCCCGGAGAGGGCCGCCTTGACGGCCCTGGAGGAGGCGCGGGCCCTGCACAGGGAGGACGCGGCGGCCAGCGACCGGATGGCGCAGTACGGTCTGGAGCTGCTCGGGGAGCTCTTGGCGGGCGGAGGCGGGCATCGGTTGCTGACCCACTGCAACACCGGGGCGCTCGTGTCCGGCGGCGCGGGGACAGCCTTCGCGGTGGCGCTGCGGGCGCACCGGAAGGGCAGCCTGCGCCACCTGTGGGTGGACGAGACCCGGCCGCTGCTCCAGGGCGCCCGGCTCACGGCGTACGAGGCGGGGCGGAACGGGATGCCGTACAGCCTGTTGACGGACAGTGCCGCGGGCTCGCTGTTTGCGGCGGGGGAGGTGGATGCCGTAATCATCGGGGCGGACCGCATTGCCGCGGACGGCTCGGTGGCCAACAAGGTGGGGAGCTATCCGTTGGCGGTGCTCGCGAAGTACCACCATGTGCCGTTCCTGGTCGTGGCGCCGACGACCACGGTCGATCTGGAGTCGGTGGATGGCACATCGATCGTCGTGGAGCAGCGTTCCGCGACGGAAGTGACAGAGTTCACACCCAAGCCGGGTGCTGCGGCTGGAGGTGAAGGGGGCGGGACGGTTGTCGCGCCCCCGGGGGCCCAGGCGTACAACCCCGCATTCGACATCACGCCGTCGGAACTGGTCACGGCGATCGTCACGGAGGAGGGCGTCATTTCCCCGGTCACGGGGGTCGGACTGGCAGAGCTGTGTGCCAGGTCATCGCAGGTAACGATTAGCTAATGGGATGATGTCGTTTATGAAGGGACGCGTCCTTGTCGTCGACGACGACACCGCACTGGCCGAGATGCTCGGCATTGTGCTGCGGGGAGAAGGTTTCGAGCCGTCGTTCGTAGCGGACGGCGACAAGGCACTGGCCGCATTTCGTGAGGCCAAGCCGGACCTGGTGCTGCTGGACCTCATGCTGCCCGGACGGGACGGCATCGAGGTCTGCCGGCTGATCAGGGCCGAGTCAGGTGTGCCGATCGTCATGCTCACTGCCAAGAGCGACACGGTGGATGTGGTGGTGGGCCTGGAATCCGGGGCCGACGACTACATCGTCAAGCCGTTCAAACCGAAGGAGTTGGTTGCCCGGATCAGGGCGCGTTTGCGGAGGTCCGAAGAGCCCGCACCGGAACAGCTGACGATCGGTGACCTGGTCATCGACGTGGCCGGTCACTCGGTGAAGCGGGAAGGTCAGTCCATCGCTCTCACCCCGCTGGAGTTCGACCTGCTGGTCGCTCTCGCGCGTAAGCCTTGGCAGGTCTTCACCCGTGAGGTGCTGCTGGAGCAGGTGTGGGGCTACCGCCACGCCGCGGACACCCGCCTGGTGAACGTGCACGTCCAGCGGCTCCGCTCGAAGGTGGAGAGGGACCCGGAGCGGCCGGAGATCGTGGTGACCGTCCGCGGTGTCGGTTACAAGGCCGGACCGAGCTGACATGACCCTGGGCAGCGCTGCTCCGCCACCCGGGGTGCCCGGGGCCCGTACGGGGCGGGCTGCCGGTCAGGCACGGAGCACTCCTCGCTTCGGACGGGCTCCGCTGGGCGGTCGGTTGTTCCGCGACCGGACGCCCGGCGGCCCCGTGCCACGGCTGCTGATGCGGTGGATCCGTGGCCCGCTGCTGCCGGCTGTCCGCCTGTGGCGGCGCAATCTGCAGCTCCGTGTCGTGGCGGGGACGCTGCTGATGTCGATCGCCGTGGTGCTTCTTCTCGGCTTCGTCGTGATCGGGCAGGTCCGCAACGGTCTGCTCGATGCGAAGGGCAAGGCCGCCCAGACACAGGCGGCCGGCGGTTTCGCGGCCGCCCAGACGAACGCGAACGCGCCGCTCGTCCCCGGGGACCAGAGCGAGGAGGGCGCCGACGGCATGACGGCCAACACCTCCTGGCGCACCGAGCTCGTCGACCAGCTCGCCAGCGGTGGCACGAACGCCTTCAACGTGGTGGCGCTCAGCCCCGACTCCGTCGGGCACGGCACCACCAGCCGCGCTCCCCGTGGCTCGGGCAGCGTGGAGGCGTCCAGCATCCCGCAGAGTCTCCGGGACGACGTGGGCAAGGGAGCGGGCGCCTTCCAGACGTACTCGCTGATCCGGTACTCGCACGGGAAGGCCTCGGAGCCCGGGCTCGTCGTGGGTAAGCGGCTCTACGACGTCGACCACAACCCGTACGAGCTTTATTACCTCTTCCCGCTCTCGCAGGAGGAGAAGTCGCTGACCCTGGTCACGACGACCCTGGCGACGGCGGGCCTGTTCGTGGTCGTGCTGCTCGGTGCCATCGCCTGGTTCGTGGTGCGCCAGGTCGTCACACCCGTACGGATGGCGGCAGGGATCGCCGAGAGGCTTTCCGCGGGCCGGCTCCAGGAGCGGATGAAGGTCACCGGTGAGGACGACATCGCCCGCCTCGGCGAGGCCTTCAACAAGATGGCGCAGAGCCTTCAGCTGAAGATCCAGCAGCTGGAGGAGCTCTCCCGCATGCAGCGGCGTTTCGTCTCGGACGTCAGCCATGAGCTGCGCACCCCGCTGACGACCGTGCGGATGGCCGCCGATGTCATTCATGAGGCGCGGGTCGACTTCGACCCGGTCACGGCCAGGTCGGCGGAGCTGCTGGGGGACCAGCTCGACCGCTTCGAGTCGCTCCTGTCCGATCTGCTGGAGATCAGCAGGTTCGACGCGGGAGCCGCGGCGCTGGAAGCCGAACCGATAGACCTGCGCACGGTCGTCCGGCGGGTGATCGGCGGTGCCGAGCCGCTGGCGGAGCGCAAGGGCACCCGGATCCGGGTGGTGGGTGACGAACAGCCCGTGGTCGCGGAGGCTGACGCGCGCCGTGTCGAGCGGGTCCTGCGCAATCTCGTCGTCAACGCCGTCGAGCACGGTGAGGGCCGCGACGTCGTCGTGCGCATGGGGGTCGCGCAGGGTGCCGTGGCCGTGGCGGTCAGGGATTACGGCGTGGGGCTCAAGCCCGGCGAGGCGACCAGGGTCTTCAACCGCTTCTGGCGGGCGGATCCGGCGCGCGCCCGCACCACCGGTGGCACGGGGCTCGGGCTGTCGATCGCCGTCGAGGACGCCCGGCTGCACGGCGGCTGGCTCCAGGCCTGGGGCGAGCCCGGTGGCGGCTCGCAGTTCCGGCTCACCCTTCCGCGTACGGCGGACGAGCCGCTGCGGGGGTCGCCGATACCCCTGGAGCCGGAGGACTCCCGGCGCAACCGGGAGGACCGTGAGCGTGTGGATGTGGCGTCGGCGACGAGCGATCACCGGCTGATGCCCGTACCGAGCGGGAGTGGTTCCACGGCTCGTCCTCACCTGGGCGTGCCGTCGCGTGGATCCGCCCCGTCGCGCGCGACGGGGTCCGTCGATCCGGCGGCTCTGCCGGGCAGTGGAGCACGTGTGGTGTCGCGTCAGGCCGGGGACCGGCCGGGCAGGGGCGCCGAACCAGAGACGCAGGATCCGGAGCAGCAGGAGGACACGACTCGTGGACACTGACCGCCGTCGGTGCGGCCGCGCAGTGCGGCTGTCCGTGCTGCTGGGCTGCGTGGCCATGGTGCTCGCCGGGTGCGGGGCGATGCCGGTCACCGGGGACGTGAAGGCGGTCGACGCCTCGCAGCCGGGGGACTCCCAGGTCCAGGTGTACGCGGTACCCCCGAGGGAGGGTGCCACCCCCATCGAGGTCGTCGACGGCTTCCTGGAGTCGATGACCAGCGACGACCCCGATTTCGCCACGACCCGCACCTACCTGACCGCGGAGGCGGGCCGCACCTGGGAGCCTGGCGAGGGCACGACGGTGCTCGCGAAGGCGCCCAACCGCAACGGGCCCACGATCCATGACAAGGAACGCAGGGGCACCGAGACCACCTACACGCTGACCGGCGAACAGGTGGCGGCGGTCGACGCGCAGAGTTCGTACCGGCCGCTGGCTCCCTCGGAGTACTCCCAGATGCTTCATCTGGTCCGGGAGAAGGCAGCGGACGGCAAGAAGGAATGGCGCATCGACATCGTGCCGGACGGTCTGGTGCTCGGGCAGTCCGACTTCAAGCGCCTCTACCGGTCCGTGAACAAGTACTACTTCGCCGCAGGCCGGACCGACGACGCGGCCGCACTGGTCGCCGACCCCGTCTACGTACGCAACCGTACGGACCCAGTCACACGGATGGACACGGCCACCCAGACCGTGCGGACGCTGCTGCAGGGCCCGTCGAACTGGCTGCGGCCGGTGGTCGATTCGCGCTTCCCCGCGGGTACGGCGCTGAAGCGCGGGGTCACCTCGCTGACGACGGACGACCAGAACGTCCTGAAGGTGCCGCTCAACAAGAAGGCCGAAGAGGCCGGTCAGAGCACCTGCCGGCTGATGGCGGCCCAGGTGCTCTTCACGCTGCGGGACCTGACATCCGCCCGGGTGGGGCAGGTCGAGCTGCAGGGCGAGCAGGGACCGCTGTGCTCCCTCGGGGCGGACGAGGCCGAGGATTTCGCCGCGGACAGGGGGGCCGGTGTCCCCGACAGCCAGTACTTCGTGGACGACAAGGGGCGGGTGCAGCGCATCCCCGGAAGCAGCAAGGGGAGCGGTGATCCGGAGCCGGTGCTCGGTCCGCTGGGCAGCGGGACGGTCGCCATGAGCGCCGTCGGTGTGGCCCGGGACGAAGAGCAGGCCGCCGCGGTCTCGGAGGACCAGCAGCATCTCTACGTCTCCCCCCTCACCGAGGACAGCGAGCCGTCCGGCCCTGTCGTGACGAGTCATGCGAAGGAGGCCGGCGACCGGCTGTCGGCACCGAGCTGGGACGGCACGGGAGCCCTTTGGGTCGCCGACCGCGATCCCTCCGATCCCAGGCTGCTGCGTCTTGCCGACGGTGCCGGGGAGCCGAAGGAGGTCTCGGTGCCCGACCTGAACGGCGGGCGGATCGAGGCGCTGCGGATGTCGTCCGACGGGGTACGGATCGCGCTGCGGGTGTCGAAGGACGGGCACACCACGCTGCACATCGGCCGGGTCGAGCGTCATGGCTCGGGAGAGGCCGAGCAGGTGTCGGTGCAGGATCTGCGCCAGGCCGCACCCCAGCTGGCCGATGTGACGGCTTTCTCCTGGTCGGGCCGCAGCCGTCTCGTGGTGGTCGGCAAGGAGGAGGGCGGTGTGCAGCAGGTGCGCTACGTCCAGGCCGACGGGTCCACGTCGTCCTCCGGCGTCCTGCCGGGCGTGAACCAGGTGACGGCTGTCGCGGCCGCCGACGACGACCAGCTTCCGCTGATGGCGGACACCGAGAGCGACGGGATAGTGAAGCTGTCGCCGGGGGACAACTGGCAGACCGTTCTCAAGGAGGGCTCCTCGCTGGTCTACCCGGGCTGATCCACCCGGCTGAGCGGCCGCCCCTCCGGGAGGGGCGGCCCCCGTTGTCCACCGCCCCCCGTTGTCCACCGCCCCCCGTTGTCCACCGGCCCCGGCTGTCCACCGGCCCCGGCTGTCCACAGGGGTTTTCCACAGGGATGGCCGAGTGCCCGGCGCCCGGTCACAGTGGGAACGTGCGGAGTTGGTGGCGGGAGATCGCCGGACTGGTGCTGCCCGTGGCCTGCGGGGGCTGCGGCAGGCCGCGGACGGAGCTGTGCGAGGGGTGTGCCGCGTGTCTGGCGGCCGGGCCGCGGCGGGTGAGGCCGTCGCCGGAGCCCGAGGGGCTGCCCCCGGTCCACGCGGCGGCGCCGTACGAGAACGCCGTACGCGCGATGCTGCTGGCCCACAAGGAGCGGGGGGTGCTCGGCCTTGCCGGGGTGCTCGGTGGGGCTCTGGCGGACGCTGTGCGGGCCGGCGCGGGGCATGCGGGAGACCGGGGGCCGCTGCTGCTGGTTCCCGTGCCGTCGTCGCGGCGCGCCACGGCCGGGCGTGGGCATGATCCGGCGCGCAGGATCGCGGCCGCGGCAGCGGCCGAGCTGCGGCGCGGGGGTGCGCGGGCCCGGATGCTCGCCGTGCTGCGGCAGCGGCGCGCGGTGGCCGACCAGGCGGGGCTTGGGGCCAGGGAGCGGCAGCTGAATCTGGCGGGCGCTCTCGGCGTCGTGGACGGCGGCCGGAGGCTGCTCGACGGGGGCCGGGTCGTGCTGGTGGACGACCTGCTGACGACCGGCTCGTCGCTGGCGGAGGCGGCGCGCGCGGTCCGTTCGGCGGGCCGGGCGCCAGGAATGCGCGCCGCGGTTGTCGCAGCATCTCCGTCTGCCTTCGAAATAAACCGGAACTGACAGATAACTTGCATCGTTGCAGGTAGTGGGTGGGTAACGAGACCCGATCGGAGGTACGCGTGAGTAGCGGGTGCCGACACGGTGGTGGGCAAGCTATGTTCGGTTGTGAGGGACGGTGAATTCCGTGCCTCCGCGAATGCGCCACCAGGTTTCGGGCAGGTAACACATCGGTACGCCAGAAGCTTGGAAATCGGTGGGGTGGAAGCCCCGCCGACGGGGAGGAGGAGGTGACAGCCACCGAGTCCGCGGCTCCGGCGATCACCGGAGCCTGGTGCAAAAGGGAGATGCTCCGCCGCCGAAGCGGAGCAACCCGGGAACGGAGTTCTGCGTGGACATCGTCGTCAAGGGCCGCAAGACCGAGGTGCCCGAGCGGTTCCGCAAGCACGTGGCCGAGAAGCTGAAGCTGGACAAGATCCAGAAGTTCGACGGCAAGGTGATCAGCCTCGACGTCGAGGTGTCCAAGGAGCCCAACCCCCGTCAGGCCGACCGTGCGGCAAGGGTGGAGATCACGCTTCGCTCGCGTGGGCCGGTCATCCGGGCGGAAGCGGCAGCAGGCGACCCGTACGCAGCGCTGGACCTGGCCACCGACAAGCTGGACACCCAGCTGCGCAAGGAGCACGACAAGCGCTACAGCAGGCGTGGTAACGGCCGGCTGCCCGCGTCCGAGGTGGGGGACGTCGTACCCGGTGTCGCCTCCTTCAACGGGGACGGTGAGCTGATCCCCGAGGAGCCGGCGCCGTCCGTGCCCACCACCAGGATCGGTTCACTCGAGGTACAGGGTGAAGGTCCGCTCGTGGTGCGCGAGAAGACGCACGTCGCGGCGCCGATGACACTCGACCAGGCGCTCTACGAGATGGAGTTGGTCGGGCACGACTTCTACCTGTTCGTCGACTCCGAGACCAAGGAGCCCAGCGTCGTCTACCGGCGGCACGCCTACGACTACGGCGTCATCCACCTGAGGACCGACCCGCTGGCCTCCGACGCGGCGGGCGGCGCGGGCGGTGCGCTCGGAGGCTGACCCCCACCGCTGGACAGCCGATACGCGTGCCCCCGGAAGCGTCCGCGCGCTGCCGGGGGCAAGCGTGCGACCGCGGGGGCACCGCTTCGGCGGCCAGGCATGAAATCATGGTGTCCCAGGCCAACCAGTGCCTTGTGCGCTGCCGTTGGCGGACAGCCTGTGACCTCAGGCAGTGGCCTTCAGGGGGAGGAACGATGGCGGACACCTTCGGGCCCGTGCGCGGGACGAACGATGCCGACAGCACTGCCGGTGCGGGCTCCGGGGCGGATTCCGTCGCGGACGACGGCGGTTCCGGCGACGGCGGTTCCCGCAAGGAACCCATCAGGGTTCTTGTGGTGGACGACCACGCGCTCTTCCGCAGAGGTCTGGAGATCGTCCTCGCACAGGAGGAGGACATCCAGGTCGTCGGTGAGGCGGGGGACGGGGCGGAGGCGGTGGACAAGGCGGCGGACCTGCTGCCCGACATCGTGCTGATGGACGTACGGATGCCCAAGCGCGGCGGCATCGAAGCCTGCACCTCCATCAAGGAGGTGGCCCCCAGCGCGAAGATCATCATGCTGACGATCAGTGATGAGGAAGCCGATCTCTACGAGGCGATCAAGGCGGGCGCCACCGGCTATCTGCTCAAGGAGATCTCGACCGACGAGGTGGCCACGGCCATTCGCGCGGTGGCGGACGGCCAGTCCCAGATCAGCCCGTCGATGGCCTCCAAACTGCTCACCGAGTTCAAGTCGATGATTCAGCGCACCGACGAGCGCCGGCTCGTTCCCGCGCCGCGCCTCACCGAGCGTGAACTGGAAGTCCTCAAACTCGTGGCCACGGGCATGAACAACCGTGATATCGCCAAGGAATTGTTCATTTCCGAGAACACGGTGAAGAACCACGTCCGTAATATCCTGGAGAAGCTCCAGCTGCACTCCCGGATGGAAGCCGTGGTCTATGCCATGCGGGAGAAGATCCTCGAGATCAGGTAGCGCGAGATCAGGTAGCGCGAGATCAGGTAGCGCGAGATCGGATGGCGGGAGAGTGCGGCCCGCCCGACGCCTACGGAAGGGCGCGGGCGATTTCCGTCATGAGCGGCTCGCGCAGCTCCGGTGCGTCGACGCGCTCCAGCCGCACGTCCGTGCAGCCGACCCAGGACGCCGCCTCCACGAGTGCCTCGGCCATGGGCGCCACGGACTTCGCACCGTCCAGCGAAACCTGGCGGGCCACCAGCGTGGTTCCCTCCCTGGCCGGGTCGACCCGGCCCCGCAGCCGGCCGCCCGCGAGCAGTGGCATCGCGAAATAGCCGTGGATCCGCTTGGGCCGGGGGACGTACGCCTCCAGGCGATGGGTGAAGGCGAAGATCCGCTCCGTACGCGCGCGCTCCCAGATCAGGGAGTCGAAGGGTGACAGCAGCGTCGTGCGGTGCCGTCCGCGCGGCTCGGAGGCGAGTGCCTCGGGGTGTGCCCAGGCGGGCTTCGCCCAGCCCTGGACCGATACCGGGACGAGCCCGGAGTCCGCCACGACGGCGTCGAACTGCTCGGCCTTGAGCCGGTGGTAGTCGGCGATGTCCGCCCGGGTGCCCACGCCCAGCGACTGCCCGGCCAGGGCCACCAGCCGGCGCAGGCACTCCGCGTCGCCCAGCCGGTCGTGGAGCACGGTGTCCGGGATCGCGCGCTCGGCCAGGTCGTAGATCCGCTTCCAGCCGCGCCGCTCGGTGCACACCACCTCGCCGTACATCAGGGCCCGCTCGACGGCGACCTTGGACGCGGACCAGTCCCACCACTCGCCGCCGTTCTTCGCGCCGCCGAGCTCCGTCGCCGTCAGCGGGCCCTCGGCGCGCAGCTGGTCGATCACCTTCGCGTACACCCCGTCGGGCAGGTCGTGGTTCCAGTGCGGCCGGGAGCGGTAGGCGCGGCGGCGGAACGCGAAGTGCGGCCATTCCTCGACCGGCAGGACGCAGGCGGCGTGCGACCAGTACTCGAAGGAGCGGCCACCCGACCAGTAGGCCTCGTCGACCGCGCGGCGGCCCAGCGCGCCGAGGCGGGCGTACGGCACGAGCTCGTGCGACCTGGCCAGGACCGAGATCGTGTCGAGCTGGACGGCTCCGAGACTGCGCAGCACTCCCGGGACCCCGCCCCTGCGGTCGGGGGCGCCCAGGAGTCCCTGGGCGCGCAGCGCGATACGGCGCGCCTGGTCGGCGGAGAGTTCCAGAACGGGCGGCGGCGCAGGCGTCATGCGTAGAACCCTAGAACGCCCCACTGACATCAGGGGCCGGCCGATGGGGATGCGTGCCAGGCAGTCCCAGATCGGCCGGGAGCAGCGCACCGGTCCAGGTGTCGCGTCGTATGCCCTTGTTGAACAGCGCCGACCGCTGCTCACCCTCCATACGGAAGCCCGCACGCAGGGCGACCGCCCGGGACGGGACGTTGCCGACCTCCGCCCGCCACTCCAGGCGGTCGGCGCCGAGCGAGGTGAACGCCCAGCGGGCCGCCGCGAGCACCGCCTCCGTCGTGAATCCGGCACCCCGGTGCTCCTTCGCCGTCCAGAAACCCACCTCGTACGTGCCGGGAAGGCTGTGACGGTTGACGCCGAGCGCGCCGACGAGCGGTCCGCCGCCCCGCAGCAGGACCGCGAAGTTGTACATCGTGTCGTCCTGCCACCCCGCGGGGGAGAGTTTTTGTGTGAAGAGTTCCGCGTCGGCACGGGTGTACGGCGACGGGACAACTGTCCAGCGCTGGATCTCGGGGTCCTGGCACGCGGTATGGGCGGCGTCGGCGTCCTCCGGCGCGAAGGGGCGCATGATCAGGCGCTCCGTGGTCAGTGTGATGGGTTCCATGCGGGAGATTCTGGTGACGGAGGAGGCGGGAAGCGAGCACTTTTCGGTGCTTCCCGGCACCTTCCGTCCACTCCGGCCGTTGTCCTGGAAGGGTGCGGCGGGGAGAACGCCGTGGCAGCCCTCCCGGCGTGACGGGGTCCTCGCTTACGATGGCCGTTGCGGTGGGGCCCACCTGCCGTGCCCGCGCCAGAGTCCATCACACGACCCAGTGCCAGGCCCGACCGGCAAGGAGACCAGCCTCAGTGTCCGTCTTCAACAAGCTCATGCGTGCAGGCGAAGGCAAGATCCTGCGCAAACTGCACCGCATCGCGGACCAGGTCAGCTCCATCGAAGAGGACTTCGTCAACCTCTCCGACGCCGAGCTGCGGGCGCTCACCGACGAGTACAAGGAACGGTACGCGGACGGCGAGAGCCTGGACGACCTGCTTCCCGAAGCATTCGCGACCGTCCGTGAGGCGGCCAAGCGCGTCCTCGGACAGCGCCATTACGACGTCCAGATGATGGGCGGTGCCGCCCTGCACCTCGGCTATGTGGCCGAGATGAAGACCGGTGAGGGCAAGACCCTCGTCGGTACCCTGCCCGCGTATCTCAACGCGCTCTCGGGCAAGGGTGTGCACCTGATCACGGTCAACGACTACCTGGCCGAGCGCGACTCCGAGATGATGGGACGGGTGCACAAGTTCCTCGGTCTCGAGGTCGGCTGCATCATCGCCAACATGACTCCGGCCCAGCGCCGCGAGCAGTACGCCTGCGACATCACGTACGGCACGAACAACGAGTTCGGTTTCGACTACCTCCGCGACAACATGGCGTGGTCCCAGGACGAGCTCGTCCAGCGCGGCCACAACTTCGCCATCGTCGACGAGGTCGACTCGATCCTCGTCGACGAGGCCCGTACCCCGCTGATCATCTCCGGCCCGGCCGACCAGGCCACCAAGTGGTACGGAGACTTCGCGAAGCTGGTCACGCGCCTCACCAAGGGTGAGGCGGGCAACCCGCTGAAGGGCATCGAGGAGACCGGCGACTACGAGGTCGACGAGAAGAAGCGCACCGTGGCCATCCATGAGCCCGGGGTCTCCAAGGTCGAGGACTGGCTGGGGATCGACAACCTCTACGAGTCGGTGAACACCCCGCTCGTCGGTTACCTGAACAACGCGATCAAGGCCAAGGAGCTCTTCAAGAACGACAAGGACTACGTCGTCATCGACGGCGAAGTCATGATCGTCGACGAGCACACCGGCCGTATCCTCGCGGGCCGCCGCTACAACGAGGGCATGCACCAGGCCATCGAGGCGAAGGAAGGGGTGGACATCAAGGACGAGAACCAGACGCTCGCCACGATCACCCTGCAGAACTTCTTCCGTCTGTACGGCAAGCTCTCCGGCATGACCGGTACGGCGATGACCGAAGCGGCCGAGTTCCACCAGATCTACAAGCTCGGCGTCGTGCCGATCCCGACGAACCGGCCCATGGTCCGTGCCGATCAGTCGGACCTGATCTACCGCACCGAGGTCGCGAAGTTCGCCGCGGTCGTCGACGACATCGCGGAGAAGCACGAGAAGGGCCAGCCGATCCTGGTCGGCACCACCTCGGTCGAGAAGTCCGAGTACCTCTCGCAGCAGCTCTCCAAGCGCGGTGTCCAGCACGAGGTCCTCAACGCCAAGCAGCACGACCGGGAAGCGCCGATCATCGCCCAGGCGGGCCGCAAGGGCGCCGTCACGGTCGCCACGAACATGGCGGGCCGCGGTACGGACATCAAGCTGGGCGGCAACCCCGACGACCTGGCCGAGGCGGATCTGCGGCAGCGCGGACTCGACCCGGTCGAGCACGTCGAGCAGTGGGCGGCCGCGCTGCCCGCGGCGCTGGAGAAGGCCGAGCAGGCCGTCAAGGCCGAGCACGACGAGGTCAAGGACCTCGGCGGGCTCTACGTCCTGGGCACGGAGCGGCACGAGTCGCGTCGTATCGACAACCAGCTGCGCGGTCGTTCCGGCCGCCAGGGCGACCCGGGCGAGTCCCGGTTCTACCTGTCGCTGGGCGACGACCTGATGCGGCTGTTCAAGGCGCAGATGGTCGAGCGCGTCATGTCGATGGCGAACGTGCCCGACGACGTCCCCATCGAGAACAAGATGGTGACCCGGGCGATCGCCTCCGCGCAGTCGCA
Source organism: Streptomyces sp. NPDC048565 (assembly GCF_040650935.1). Classification (NCBI taxonomy): domain Bacteria; kingdom Bacillati; phylum Actinomycetota; class Actinomycetes; order Kitasatosporales; family Streptomycetaceae; genus Streptomyces; species Streptomyces sp. NPDC048565. The sequence goes on along the minus strand of NZ_JBEZIH010000001.1, from coordinate 468,409 downwards.
GGTCGAGCAGCAGAACTTCGAGACGCGTAAGAACGTCCTCAAGTACGACGAGGTGCTCAACCGGCAGCGCGAGGTCATCTACGGCGAGCGCCGCCGCGTCCTGGAGGGCGAGGATCTGCAGGACCAGATCCGCCACTTCATGGACGGCACGATCGACGACTACATCCGTCAGGAGACGGCCGAGGGCTTCGCCGAGGAGTGGGACCTCGACCGGCTGTGGGGCGCCTTCAAGCAGCTCTACCCGGTCAAGGTCACGGTCGAGGAGCTCGAGGAGGCCGCGGGTGACCTGGCCGGTGTGACCGCCGACTTCATCGCCGAATCGGTCAAGGACGACATCCACGAGCAGTACGCGGAGCGGGAGAAGACGCTCGGCTCGGACATCATGCGTGAGCTGGAGCGACGCGTGGTCCTTTCGGTCCTGGACCGCAAGTGGCGTGAGCACCTCTACGAGATGGACTATCTCCAGGAGGGCATCGGCCTGCGGGCCATGGCGCAGAAGGACCCGCTGATCGAGTACCAGCGCGAGGGCTTCGACATGTTCAACGCCATGATGGAGGGCATCAAGGAGGAGTCCGTCGGCTATCTGTTCAACCTGGAGGTCCAGGTCGAGCAGCAGGTCGAGGAGGTCCCGGTGAAGGACGAGGCGGAGCGGACCTCGCTGGAGAAGCAGGACGAGCCGGTGGCGGCCGGGGCAGGGCGTCCGGAGATCCGGGCCAAGGGCCTGGACGCGCCGCAGCGCCCGGACCGGCTGCATTTCTCCGCTCCCACGGTGGACGGAGAGGGCGGCGTCGTCGAGGGCGACTTCGCCAGCGGTGACGGTGACGGCGCGCGGCCCGAGGGGGACGGGATGACGCGTGCGGAGCGCCGTAAGGCGCAGAAGAGCGCGAGTGGGCGGCGCCGCAAGAAGTAGCGCGCGGCGCGGCTGGGAACGGCCCGGCCCGGACACCTCGACGGTGTCCGGGCCGGGCCGTTCCCTTGGCGTCTCCGGGCCCCGGGGTGGGGTGGTGGCCCAGTGGGGCGCGGTGGCGGTGGTCGGGCCCGCAAGGGGCCGTTGCGCGGCCCCCGCGCGGTGTGTCCTCAATCGCCGGACGAGCGTGATTCTGCTGCGGCTGTCGTCCTGCCGCCGGGACCTTCCGTCATCTCGCCGCCGGGAGGCGTTCGCCGCCCAGGTCGATCGCGGCGCAGCGCCAGCGGAGGTCCGGGCCCTGTTCCAGACGGAACGCCATGGCGCGGACCTGCTCGCCCGTGGCGATGCTGGCGAAGGCCTCGACCACGCCGTTGGCGGGCTGGGTGCCGTGGCAGGCGCGTACGACCGGGCGCCTGCGGCCCGCGCCGAGCGGGGTGTCGGGAGCGAGCCGGGTGAGCTGGTCGTAGGCCTCACCGATGGTGTGGCCCAGCATCCAGTGCACCGGCCGCTGGCCGCTGAGGACGGCCAGCAGGCGTTCGGCGAACCACTGGTGCGGACGCAGCGGCCGCCGGGGCCGCTGCCGCGGTACGGTGCCCGGCCTGCTGCGGTCGTGTCGTCCGGCCGGCCTCGTCCTGTCCTTGTTCATGCTCGTAGCCCCCGTGGCTGCTGTCCGTGGCCCGGCGAGTACCAGGCAGTAACTTTTGCTGGGGACCTTCTACGGGTCCCGTCGCCGGGCCCGCAAGCGGCGTCATGGGCCGGTCGGGCACTCCGCAGGATCACCTATCCGGGTGGCGGGCCCCGCGCCCCAAGGGAACGGCGGGGGTGACGGCCTTCGCGCGGTGGACAGCGGGGGGTGGATCGGCCACCCCGAAGGGGGACGTCGCACGTATCCTGAGGGTGTCATCGACTACGAAAGCGGTCAGCCATGCGTGTGTACGTCCCCCTGACCCTCTCCGGTCTCGCCACGGCGCACAGGGCGGGCGAGGTCGGTCCGGGGCCGCAGACCGCCTACGCGGTGACGCCCGGTCTGCGTGAGTGGTATGTCTCCGACGACATCGAGGAACTGGAGTACGCGGCGCTCAACCGTGCCGCCTCCGCCTCTCTGCGGCTGATCGCGGGCCGTCCTCAGGAGGCCCGGCGCCGGGTGGTCGTCGCCCTCGACGTGCCGGACGGTGCGGCGGTCGCCGATCCGGACCGGACCCTGGACGCCTCGTCGCTCGGGGAGGTGCGGATCGCGGACGCGGTGGCGCTGTCGAAGGCGGCCGCCGTGCACGTGGACGCCGACGACGCCGAGAAGGACGTCGCCGCGGCGGCCGCCGCGCTGGGGGCGGCGGACCTGGGGGACGACGACGCCCAGTTCACCGTGGACGGCGCGGAGGACCACGAGCTGTTGTGGTTCGGGATCCAGGAGATCCCCGGCCTGATCGCCTGAGCCGGGGGTACGCCGGGCGCTCCGGGGCGGCTGTCGTACCCGGCGGGTATTTTTCTCACCATGGCGACATCGGGGAAGCACCGCACACATCTGGTCTGGGACTGGAACGGCACACTGCTCGACGACATCGACGCGGTGCTCGGGGCGACGAACGCCGCCTTCGCCGAGGTCGACCTGGAGCCGCTCACACTCGACCAGTACCGCGAGATGTACTGCGTGCCGATACCCAAGTTCTACGAGCGGCTGATGGGCCGGCTCCCCACCCCCGCCGAGTGGGAGCGGATGGACGCCCTCTTCCACCGCCACTACACCGAGCAGCGGACGGTCTGCGGACTGACGGAGGGCGTGGAGGAGCTGCTGGCCCGGTGGCGGCTCGGCGGCCGTAGCCAGTCGCTGCTCAGCATGTACGGCCATGAGCACCTCGTCCCGGTGGTGCGGGGCTATGGCATCGAGAGCCACTTCGTGCGCGTCGACGGCCGTACGGGCCCCTCCGGGGGCAGCAAGGCCCAGCACATGGAGCGTCACTTCGAGGTGCTCGGGGATATCACTCCCGCGTCCGCGGTCGTCATCGGTGACGCGGTGGACGACGCCGTGGCCGCGGCCCATGTCGGTGCGCGCGCCGTGCTCTACACCGGCGGTTCGCACAGCCGCGGCAGCCTGGAAGCGGCGGGTGTGCCCGTGGTGGACACCCTGGCCGAGGCGGTCGCGCTGGCCGAGGTGATGGCCGAATGAGCGTATGCGTCGGCCGGTGCGTCCTTTGTGTTCCCTTACGTGCGGGTGCGATCCGGTGCGATGTCCAGAGTGTCAAAGTTCGGTGTCTTCTTTTGTACATATGCGGCTCATGACGGTTGTGGGTGCAGGAGGGATAGCCTGGTGCGGTGATCAGCGCGATACGCCTCGGGGGCCGCGTAGCCCCCGGCCTGCGCCCGGAGTGCCACAGCACCCGGGCGATCCGCGATCGCCGCGTCCCGGGCAGTCTGCCGAAAATGGCCGATATGGCCCCGGGCATCTCCCCAGGCGGCATAGCGTCGACCCAGACCGGAAACCCCGTGTCGTGGCGGTACGCCGTCTTTTTCACCTACGTCACGCAACGGCGCGCGACAGGAGCCAGAGGACATGCAGACCAAGCTGGACGAAGCCAAGGCCGAGCTGCTCGCACGGGCGGCCCGGGTAGCTGACAACAGTCCGGGCGGTGGTGTCGGTGGCCCGGGAGGTGGCCTCCGGGTCCACCTCGCCGAAGAGTCCGGCAGCGGAGCAGAGGAAGGCACCGAGGCCGGCCGGGACGAGCGGCCGGGCCAGAGGACGCTGCTCGCCTATCTCCAGCGCTACTACCTGCACACCGCTCCGGAGGACATCAGCGACCGCGACCCGGTCGACATCTTCGGGGCCGCTTCTTCCCACTACCGTCTCGCCGAGAACCGCCCGCAGGGCACCGCGAACGTCCGCGTGCACACCCCGACGGTCGAGGAGAACGGCTGGACGAACAGCCACTCCGTCGTCGAGGTCGTCACCGACGACATGCCCTTCCTGGTCGATTCCGTCACCAATGAGCTCTCCCGGCAGGGCCGTGGCATCCACCTCGTGATCCACCCGCAGGTCATCGTCCGCCGCGATGTCGCCGGCAAGCTGATCGAGGTGCTCGCCGACCCGGCCAGGAACAACGGCGCGAAGAGGTCCGGCGGCCGTAAGGAAGCCGGGACCGAGCTGCCGCACGACGCGGTCGTCGAGTCCTGGATCCACGTCGAGATCGACAGGGAGACGGACCGCGCCGACCTGAAGCAGATCACCGCCGATCTGCTCCGTGTCCTGTCCGACGTACGGGAGACCGTCGAGGACTGGGAGAAGATGCGGGACTCCGCCCTGCGGATCGCCGACGACCTCCCGGACGAGCCCCTCGACGATCTGGACGGGGAAGAGGTCGAGGAGGCCCGCGAGCTGCTGCGCTGGCTGGCCGCCGACCACTTCACCTTCCTCGGGTACCGGGAGTACGAGCTCCGTGACTCCGACGCCCTGACGGCCGTCCCCGGCACCGGCCTCGGAATTCTGCGCTCCGACCCGAAGCACACCGAGGACGAGGCGCACCCGGTGAGCCCGTCCTTCGACCGGCTGCCCGCGGACGCCCGCGCCAAGGCGAGGGAGCACAGGCTCCTCGTCCTGACGAAGGCGAACAGCAGGGCGACCGTGCACCGCCCCAGCTACCTCGACTACGTCGGGGTGAAGAAGTTCGACGCCAAGGGCAACGTCATCGGCGAGCGGCGCTTCCTCGGACTGTTCTCCTCCGCCGCGTACACCGAGTCGGTGCGCAGGGTGCCCGTGGTGCGCCGCAAGGTCGCCGAGGTGCTGGAGGGCGCGGGCTTCACACCCAACAGCCACGACGGCCGCGATCTGCTCCAGATCCTGGAGACCTACCCGCGCGACGAGCTCTTCCAGACGCCCGTCGACCAGCTGCGTTCGATCGTCACCTCCGTGCTGTACCTCCAGGAGCGCCGCCGGCTGCGGCTCTACCTGCGCCAGGACGAGTACGGGCGCTACTACTCCGCCCTCGTCTACCTGCCGCGTGACCGCTACACCACCGGTGTGCGGCTCCGCCTGATCGACATCCTCAAGGAGGAACTCGGCGGCACCAGCGTCGACTTCACCGCCTGGAACACGGAGTCGATCCTCTCCCGGCTGCACTTCGTCGTCCGGGTCCCGCCGGGCACCGAGCTCCCGCACCTCACCGACGCGGACGCCGACCGCGTCGAGGCACGACTCGTCGAGGCCGCCCGCTCCTGGGCCGACGGCTTCCAGGAGGCACTGGGCGCGGAGTGCGGAGAGGAGCGCGCGGCCGAGCTGCTGCGCCGCTACGGCCACTCCTTCCCCGAGGGCTACAAGGCCGACCACTCGCCGCGCGCGGCCGTGGCCGACCTGGTCCATGTCGAAGAGCTCAAGAGCGGGCGCGAGGACTTCGCGCTCAGCCTGTACGAGCCGGTCGGCGCGGGCCCCGCCGAGCGCCGGTTCAAGATCTACCGGACCGGTGAGCAGGTCTCGCTCTCCGCCGTCCTGCCCGCGCTCCAGCAACTCGGAGTCGAGGTCGTCGACGAACGTCCCTACGAGCTGCGCTGTGCGGACGGCACCCACGCCTGGATCTACGACTTCGGGCTGCGCATGCCGAAGAAGGCCGCGGGCAACGGCGACTACCTCGCCGACGACGCCCGGGACCGCTTCCAGGAGGCGTTCGCGGCCATCTGGACCGGTGAGGCGGAGAACGACGGCTTCAACGCCCTGGTGCTGGGCGCCGGCCTGGACTGGCGGCAGGCCATGGTGCTGCGCGCCTACGCGAAGTACCTGCGGCAGGCGGGTTCGACGTTCAGCCAGGACTACATGGAGGACACCCTCCGCAACAACGTCCACACCACCCGGCTCCTGCTCTCCCTCTTCGAGGCCCGGATGTCCCCGGCCCGCCAGAAGGCCGGCACGGAGCTGACGGACGGGCTGCTCGAGGAGCTGGACGGGGCGCTCGACCAGGTCGCGTCGCTGGACGAGGACCGGATCCTGCGGTCCTTCCTCACGGTCATCAAGGCGACGCTGCGGACCAACTACTTCCAGCTGGCGGACGACCACGAGCCGCACAACTACGTCTCGATGAAATTCGATCCGCAGGCCATCCCGGACCTCCCCGCGCCGCGCCCGGCGTACGAGATCTGGGTCTACTCGCCGCGCGTCGAGGGCGTACACCTGCGCTTCGGCAAGGTCGCCCGCGGCGGGCTGCGCTGGTCGGACCGGCGGGAGGACTTCCGAACGGAGATCCTCGGCCTGGTCAAGGCACAGATGGTCAAGAACACGGTGATCGTGCCGGTGGGCGCCAAGGGCGGGTTCGTCGCCAAGCGGCTGCCGGATCCGGCCGTGGACCGTGACGCCTGGCTCGCCGAGGGCATCGCCTGCTACAAGATCTTCATCTCGGCGCTCCTCGACATCACCGACAACATGGTGACGGGCGAGGTCGTGCCGCCCGCCGAGGTCGTCCGCCACGACGAGGACGACACCTATCTCGTCGTCGCCGCCGACAAGGGCACCGCGAGCTTCTCCGACATCGCCAACGACGTCGCCGTCTCCTACGGCTTCTGGCTCGGCGACGCCTTCGCGTCCGGAGGCTCCGCCGGCTACGACCACAAGGGCATGGGCATCACCGCCCGCGGTGCCTGGGAGTCCGTGAAGCGGCACTTCCGCGAGCTGGGCCACGACACGCAGACCGAGGACTTCACCGTCGTCGGCGTCGGCGACATGTCCGGTGACGTCTTCGGCAACGGCATGCTGCTCTCCGAGCACATCCGGCTGGTCGCGGCCTTCGACCACCGGCACATCTTCATCGACCCGAATCCCGACGCCGCCACCTCGTACGCCGAGCGGCGCCGGCTGTTCGACCTGCCGCGCAGCTCCTGGGCGGACTACGACAAGGACCTGCTGTCCGCGGGTGGCGGCGTCCACCCGCGTTCCGCCAAGTCGATCCCGGTCAACGCGCACATCCGCGCGGCGCTCGGCATCGAGCCGAAGGTCACGAAGATGACCCCCGCCGAGCTGATGCAGAACATCCTCAAGGCGTCGGTCGACCTCGTGTGGAACGGCGGCATCGGGACGTACATCAAGGCGACGGCCGAATCGAACGCGGACGTCGGCGACAAGGCCAACGACCCGATCCGGGTCAACGGCGCGGACCTGCGGGCCCGTGTCGTCGGTGAGGGCGGCAACCTCGGGGCCACCCAGCTCGGCCGGATCGAGTTCGCCCGGAACGGCGGCCGGATCAACACCGACGCGATCGACAACAGCGCCGGTGTCGACACCTCCGACCACGAGGTGAACATCAAGATCCTGCTGAACGGCCTGGTCCGGGACGGCGACATGACCGTGAAGCAGCGCAACAAGGTGCTCGCGGAGATGACCGACGAGGTCGGACACCTCGTGCTGCGCAACAACTACGCGCAGAACGTCGCCCTCGCCAACGCCTTCGCCCAGGCGCCGTCGCTCCTCCACGCCCACCAGCGCTTCATGCGCAGGCTCGGCCGTGAGGGACATCTGGACCGTGCGCTGGAGTTCCTGCCGACCGACCGGCAGATCCGTGAGCTCCTCAACCACGGCAAGGGGCTCAGCCAGCCGGAGCTGGCCGTGCTGATCGCCTACACGAAGATCACGGCGGCCGAGGAGCTGATCTCCACCCCTCTGCCGGACGACCCCCACCTGCAGAGGCTGGTGCACGCCTACTTCCCGAAGCAGCTGAGCAAGCGGTTCCCCGAGGCGGTCGACGGACACGCGCTGCGCCGCGAGATCATCACGACGGTGCTGGTCAACGACACGGTGAACACCGGTGGTTCGACGTTCCTGCACCGGCTGCGTGAGGAGACAGGCGCCTCCCTGGAGGAGATCGTGCGGGCGCAGTACGCCGCCCGTGAGATCTTCGGCCTCTCCGGGGTGTGGGACGCCGTGGAGGCGCTCGAGAACAAGGTGGCCGCCGATGTGCAGACCCGGATCCGGCTGCACTCGCGCCGGCTCGTGGAGCGCGGCTCCCGCTGGCTGCTCGGCAACCGGCCGCAGCCGGTCGGGATCGCGGAGACCATCGAGTTCTTCCAGGACGGCGTCGAACGCGTCCGCAGCGAGCTGCCCAAGCTGCTCAGGGGCGCCGACATCGAGTGGTACCAGTCGATCCTGGACGAGCTCACCGGGGTGGGGGTACCCGAGGAGCTGGCGGGACGGGTGGCGGGATTCTCGTCGGCCTTCCCGATGCTGGACATCGTCGCCATCGCGGACCGTACGGGCAAGGACCCGTTGGCCGTCGCCGAGGTGTACTACGACCTCGGTGACCGGCTGGGGATCACCGGGCTGATGGACCGGATCATCGAGCTGCCGCGGGGCGACCGCTGGCAGTCCATGGCCCGCGCCTCCATCCGCGAGGACCTGTACGCCGCGCACGCCGCGCTCACGTCGGACGTGCTGTCCGTCGGGAACGGCACGTCGTCGCCCGAGCAGCGGTTCAAGGCCTGGGAGGAGAAGAACGCGGCGATCCTGGCGCGTTCACGCGCCACCCTGGAGGAGATCCGGAGTTCGGAGTCCTTCGACCTGGCGAACCTGTCCGTCGCCATGCGGACGATGAGGACCCTGCTGCGCAGGCACGTCTGACCCGCGCCACACAGCCGTCCGCCGGACGGGCCCGACGGGGCCCGTCCGGCGGACGGCGTTCAGGGTGTCAGAAGAGCGTCATTTCCTGGCCTCCTGGGGCTTGGGCCCCTGAGGCTTGGGCCGCTTCGCCGGCCCGGTGAACTCCTCGTACGCGGCGACGACCTCCTTGGCGGGGCCGTCCATCCGCAGGGTGCCGGCCTCCAGCCAGATCGCCCGGTCGCAGGTCTCGATGATCGACCTGTTGCTGTGACTGACCAGGAACACCGTGCCCGCCTCCTCGCGGAGCTCCATGATCCGTTCCTTGCTGCGCCGCTGGAACTTCGCGTCGCCGGTGGACAGCGCCTCGTCGATCAGCAGCACGTCATGGCTCTTGGCGGCGGCGATGGAGAAGCGAAGTCTGGCGCCCATGCCGGAGGAGTAGGTCCGCATGGGCAGGGTGATGAAGTCGCCCTTCTCGTTGATGCCGGAGAAGTCGACGATGTCCTGGTAGCGCTCGCGGATCTGCCGGCGGGTCATGCCCATGGCCAGGCCGCCGAGCACGACGTTGCGCTCCCCGGTCAGGTCGCTCATCAGGGCGGCGTTCACACCGAGCAGCGAGGGCTGGCCCTGGGTGTGGACCCGGCCCTGCGACGGGGGAAGCAGCCCCGCGATCGCCTTGAGGAGCGTCGACTTCCCGGATCCGTTGGAGCCGATCAGGCCGATGGCCTCGCCCTTGTACGCGGCGAAGCTGACGCCCTTCACGGCGTGCACCTGGCGCGCGCCCCTGGGCTGTCCGCGCGACACGATGCGGTTCAGGGCGGAGGTGGCGCTGCCCCTTCCGGTGCGGGCGCCGTTCACCGTGTAGGTGATGTGGACGTCGTCGACGACGACGGTGGGCACACGTGTGTCGGGGGTGTCAGCCACGTCCGTACCTCTCCTCGGCCTTCCAGAAGAAGATGAATCCGCCGATGCCGCAGACGAGGGCCCAGCCTGTCGCGACGGCCCATACGTGCGGGGGCAGCTGCGCGCCGGTGAAGCTGTCGATCAGGGCGAAGCGCATCAGGTCGATGTAGACGGCCGCCGGGTTGCACTCGAGTGCCAGCAGGACGAGCTTCGGCACCCGGTCGCCGCTGAGCAGGTGATCGAGGCTCCACATGACGCCCGATGAGTACATCCAGGTGCGCAGGATGAAGGGGGTCAGCTGGGCGATGTCGGGGGTCTTGGCGGCCAGCCTGGCCATGACCATCGAGATCCCCGTGTTGAACAGGGCCTGGAGGGCGAGCGCGGGGACGGCGAGCAGCCAGGACGGCCGCGGGTACTGGCCGAAGAGCAGAAGGATCAAGGACAGCGCGCCCAGCGAGAACAGCAGTTGCTGGAGCTGCTGGATCGCCAGGGCGATCGGCAGCGAGGCGCGCGGGAAGTGCAGGGCCCTGACCAGCCCGGTGTTGCCGCTGATCGCCCGGGTGCCGGCCGTGATCGAGCTGGCGGTGAAGGTCCAGATGAAGACGCCGGTGACGAGGAAGGGCACGAAGTCGGGGACTCCGCGCTTGGTGTCCATCAGGACGCCGAAGATGAAGTAGTAGACCGTCGCGTTGAGCAGCGGGGTCATGATCTGCCAGATCTGGCCGAGCTTCGCCTGGCTGTACTGCGCGGTCAGCTTGGCCGTGGCGAAGGCTGTGATGAAGTGCCTGCGCCCCCAGAGCTGCCGGACGTAAGCGCCGAGCGTCGGCCGGGCCCCGCTGACGGTCAGCCCGTGCCGGGCCGCGAGCGCGGCCAGCTCACCGGGCTCGTACACGGGGAGGAGGGCGGGAGGTGCGGTGTCCACCGGGGACGGCGGGGCTGCTGTCTGGCTCACCACGGTCGCTTTCGACGGGGTCGGGGAAACAGGGCGGACAGATCCGGAGCGATGGGACGACACCGTATCGTCGCAACGTCGACAGTAGGACGTTTGTACGTCGCAACGCAACCGTTTCGTCGTTACGGTCTATCATTCGGGAGATGAACACCGAACGGCGAACCGGGCGCCGCATCCCGGCAGGTGCCGCGGTGCTTCGGGAGGACGTGACCGACGCGATCCGCGGCGCCGTCTTCGAGGAGCTGGCCGCCGTGGGATTCGCGCGGATGTCGATCGAGGGCATCGCGCGGCGGGCGGGGGTGGGCAAGACCGCCGTCTACCGCCGCTGGAAGTCCAAGCTCCATCTCGTCCTCGACCTGGTCGCGGCCGTCGCCGCGCAGGGCATGCCGGCGCCCGAGACGGGTTCGCTGTACGGGGATGTGCGTGCCGTGCTGGAACTCGCCGCGTACGCCCTGCGTCACCCCGTCGCCTCCCAGGTGATCCCCGACCTGCTGGTCGAGGCGGCCCGTAACCCGGAGATCTCCGAGGCCATCAAGGCGGCGCTGCTCGACCAGCAGCAGGGGGTGGCCGCCGTCGTCGTACGGGCAGCCGTGGCACGCGGCGAACTGCCCGAGGGCAGCGACCCGGACCGGGCGCTGGACCTCATCGTCGGTCCGCTGTACTGGCGCCTCGTCGTGGTCCGCAGCGATCTGCCCAAGGGGTATCTCGACGACCTCGCGGAGTCCGCGGTCCGGGCGCTCAAGGGCTGACGGGGCTCGACGTGTCGGCGTCGAGCAGCCGGTCCACGACCCTGCGGGCCGCGTCGCCGCCGCCGGGGCCGCAGTGCTCACGCCGGAAGCTCTCGTACGCCTCCGCGTGCAGCTCCGCCGACGCCGTCGTGGCCCGCAGGGCCTGAGTCACCTCCTGGGTGGTGACCAGCAGCGGCCCGGGGGCCCGGGTCTCGAAGTCCAGGCAGAAGCCGCGCACGGTGTCCCGGTAGTGCTCCAGGTCGTAGGTGTGGAAGAGGATCGGACGGCCGGTGTGCGCGAAGCCGAACACCAGGCCCGAGTAGTCGGTGATCAGCACATCGGCGATCAGAAGCAGTTCGGTGGTGTCCGGGTGCGCGGACACGTCACGCAGGGCAGGGTGCGCCGGCACGCTGCCCGTCACCCGGGGATGCCTGCGGACCAGCACCGTGGTCCGGCCGTCCAGCGACCCTGCCAGCGCGGGCAGGTCGAGCGCGGGATCCCAGCGGTACAGCGGCGAGGAGCCGGCGGGGACGCCGGCCGTCGGGTGCGCGAGATGGTCGCGGTACGTCGGCGCGTACAGCACCACACGGTGACCGTCCGGGATGCCGAGACGCCGGCGTACCCGCTCGGCGGTCTTGTCGCGGCCGGGCGCGAACAGCAGGTCATCGGCCGGGCAGCCCGCCTCCAGCACCTCGCCGCCGTAGGCCAGGGCACGGCGCAGCCGCGCGGTGGCCGAAGCGCCGGGGGAGACCAGGACCGACCACTGGGCGGAGCGGTGCTCCAGTGTGGCGAGGTCCTGGTGGTCCGCGTACAGGGTGCCGGTGAGGTCAAGGCCGAACCTGCCGAGCGGGGGACCGTGCCAGGTCTGTACGACCGTCTGGCCCGGGCGGCGCTCGAACCACGCGGGCAGCTGCCCTGCCACGACGATCCGGCGGGCCCGCGCCAGCGCCTCGTACCAGGCGGTGCTGTACGCCACGACGGGGACAGCGGTGGAGGGTACGCGGGCCGCGGCACCCGGGGAGCCGTCCGTGACCCAGAGGTGCTCGGCATCGGTGCTCCGGCGCACGAGCTCGGCGTGCACGGCGCGCGGGGAGCCCTCTCCGGAGTGCAGCACGATGTCCCGGAGGGGCAGCCGGCGCTGCGCCGGATAGTGCGCCGTCCGCAACAGGCCCTGGCGGTACGCGCTCCGCTCCGCGTCGTCGAGCGCCGGCGCGCAGTGCACGGTCAGCCGGTCGCCGTGACGGCGGTCGATGCGGAAGCGCGCGCCGGCGGCGCCCACGGGCAGGAGAGCGGCGAAGGCTGCCCCCACGCGCACGGGCCTGCCGCCGAGGAACACCTCCCATTCACCCTCCCGGGGCGGTGGCGCGAGCAGGGCCGAGAAGCAGCCCTCGTGCGCCGTACCGGGGCTGTGTCTCCCGGCGGAGTCGGTCAGGGGTACGGCCACCGTCTCGCCGAGGGTGCTGTGTCGTAGTTCGAGCGCGCCGGTCCCGGTCCCGCCGATGCGCAGCGCACCGCCCGGAACGCGCTCCGCGTGGTCCACGCGCGGTTCGCCGGACGTGTCCACCACCAGTTGGCCCGCCGCGTCCGCGTACGCGGGTGGCGGCAGGTCAGGCGCCGCCGCCAGCGGCACCCGGACGCCGTCGGCCAGGAGGGCCACCCGCCAACGGCCCCCGGAGGCAGGGGCGGACGCGAGGACGGGGGCGGGGCCGGTGACGCCGCCGGGCTCGGCGGTGAGCTCCGCGAGCGGGATCAGGGCGCTGAAGGCTCCGCCCCCGTCCTCGGGCCGCACCGGGCAGACGCGCTCCGTTGCCCCGTCGCGGGTCAGGACGAGCGCCGTCGGCCGGGCGCCCCCGTACAGCCGCCCGGTCAACTCCAGGCCGCCCGGCACCTGCTTGTGGCCGGTGGCCAGGGCTGACAGCCGGGACACGGCCAGTTCCAGGCGGCCGTCCCGGTAGCCGAGGACCGCTCGCCTGCCGCCGCCCAGGTCGTGGACCAGCGGCTGCGCGGCGGACGCCTCCACGGCGCGCAGCGCGGCCCGGCGTACGACGCCGTGTCCGGCCACCACCACGCCCACCAGCCAGTTGCCGGGACCGAGCCGCCCCGGGTCGAGGACCGTCTCGAACCCGGCGTAGTCGTAGCAGTGCGACTCCTGGCCGGAGTCCGTGGTGGCCCGGTCCATCCGGATCGTGCGCACCGGCACGGCCCGTGGCAGTCCTCCCGCCGCGTCCCGCACCAGTCCGGCCTTCAGCGAGTGCCGGGCGGCCAGGGCGGGGAGGTTGCGGATGTACGCGTATCCGCGCAGCCGCAGCCTGCCGTCCTCGCCCCACGTGGCGTCCACCAGCCGTGCCACGGCCGGCAGATCACTCCTGCCGAGTCGTGCCGAGACGCTCCGGACCCCTCCGACCCCGGGGTGCACCGCGCGCCGCCGGCCCGGCGGACCCGCGACGGTGAACGTGCCCGCACCGTTGGCCCGTTCGAACTCCAGGACCGCCAGCAGCTCGTCGGTCCTGCGCTCCCGCACCAGCTGCCAGCGGATGCGCGCCTCGGCCGGCAGCCCGGCCGCAGCCGCGTCGCCCGCCCGGTCGAGAAAGGCGCCCGCGTCGGACATGAACGCGGAGCGGTAGGCGGGGCCGCCCATCGGCAGCCCCTCCAGGAAGTACACGAAGTCGTCGCGCAGGCACGAGGCGTCGTAGCGCAGCCGCTGCCCGTCACCCCGGTCCGCGAGGAACGCGCTGACCTGTTCACAGGCGGCGATCCGGTCCCGCACGCCCCGCACGTCCGTACGCCGACGGGTGATGGAACCCTCCCGCACACGCCAGTGGTAGACGTGCTCGTGCAGCACGTCCACCGTCCCGGCGAGGTAGTGCGCGGGGATCATCACCGGGGTGTCCTCGTAGAGCTTGCCCACCGGGAAGGAGAAGGCGTGCCGGTCCCAGAAGGAGCGCCGGAACACCTTGTTCCAGGCGACACGGTCGGCCAGCAGCCCGGCGTCGCGGGTGATGTGGGTGCGGGGGCGGTCGGCGGTCAGCCACCGGTACTGCCAGGCCTGCTGCCTTCCCTGCTCGGTGAGCCGCCACACGTTGCCCGTCACCAGGTCCGAGCCGGTGGACTCCAGGGAGGCGACCATCCGCTCGTACGCGTCGGGGACGAGGGTGTCGTCGCTGTCTGCGAACGCCAGGTAGGGGACGCCGGGTGCGGTGTGGGCGACCCCCGTGTTGCGTGCGGCGCTCAGGCCGGCGTTGGGCTGGTGGACACAGCGGAAGCGGTCGTCCCGGGCGGCGAAGTCCTCGGCGATCCTGCGGCTGTCGTCCGTCGAGCCGTCGTCGACGAGCACCACCTCGATGTCCGTCAGGGACTGTCCTGCCAGTGAGGCGAGGCACTCCTCCAGGTAGTCCTCGACGTTGTGCACGGGGACGACGACGCTGAGGAGTGGCTTCATGGAGGGCTCAACAGGGGTGAGCGCCCCGGGTCACGCCACTGCCCCGAACGGGTGAAGATCCCTGGGGCGGACGGCGCGGTCGCCGTTACGCTCGGCTGCCATGCTGCTCACCGTCGTCGTATCCGCCCATCGTGTCCAGGGGTATCTCAGGGCGGCCCTGGAGTCCGTGACCGGGCAGTCGCCGCCGGAGGGCGGGCCAAGTGATCTGGAGCTGCTCGTCGTCGGAGCGGCCGACGGCGGGCTGGACCTCGCCATCGCCCGGGAGTTCGCCGGGAACGACCCCCGCGTGCGTGTACTCGACGGCCCCCCGGACGCCGGCGCGGCCCGTAACGCCGGTGCGGCGGCGGCGCGTGGGACCTATCTGCTCTTCCTCGGCGGGGACGACCTGCTCCTTCCCGCAGCGGTGGCGGAGATCTCAGCGCGGCTCGCCGATGACCGCCCCGACGTGCTGCGTCTTGGCCACGACCGGATCGACTGGTGGGGCACGGTACAGCCGGACGACGCCCTCCCCGCCGCCCGGAACCATCTTTTCCGCCGCGCCTTCTGGGTCGCCCACAGGCTCGGCTTCACCGAGGGCCCGTACGACGACGTGGTGCCCGTCCACCGCGCGGCCTTCCTGGCCTCCGACGCGGGCACCCTCGCCTCGCTGGACCGGCTCTGCGTCCGTCACCGGCTGCGCCGCACCGGTCCGGCCGCCGCCACACCGGGCCGCGCGCACTTCGCCGTCATCGAGGCCTACGAGCGGCTGGCCGACGAGACCGGCGGCGACCCACGGGTCCCGGCCGCCCGCATCGCGCACCTCACCGCCGTGCTCGACGACCCGGGCCGGATCGCACCCGGCGACCGCGCCGCGTTCTTCCGGGCGGCCGGGTTGCCCGGCCGGTACGTCGCCCACCGGAGCAGGCAGGCCGTGCGCGCCGGGCGCACCCGGGCGCGGGCCGCCGTGCGCGCGGGCAGGAAGGCGCTGCGCGCCCGCGTGCTGCGAGCCGTCTACCGCGCCGACCTGCACCGGGCGCTCGACCCCTGCCTCGCCGTCTACGGGGCCTACTGGAACAGGGGCGTCGCCTGCAATCCCGCCGCCGTCTACGCCAAGGCCCGTGAACTGGTCCCGCACATCCGGGGCGTCTGGGTCGTCTCCTCCCGTCACAGCGACCGGATGCCGCCCGGTGTGCCGTACGTCATCGAGGGCTCCCGCGCCTACTGGCGGGCCATGGCCACCGCGACGTACCTCGTCAACAACTCCAGCTTTCCCGGCGGGTTCACCAAACGGCCCGGACAGGTCTATCTCCAGACCCACCACGGGACGCCACTGAAGACCATGGGCCTGGACCAGCTTCCGTACCCCGCTCTCACCAAGGGCGTCAGCTTCGAACGGGTCCTCGCACACACCGACCAGTGGGACTTCAGCCTCTCCGCCAACCCGCACAGCACCGAGATCTGGGACCGGGTCTACCCCTCCTCGTACGAGCAACTGCCGTACGGCTATCCGCGCAACGACATCCTGTGCACCGCAACCCCCGAACAGACCGACAAGATCAGGGCGGAGCTCGGCATCGTGCCCGGATCGACCGTGCTGCTGTACGCGCCGACCCACCGCGACTACCGCGAGGGCTTCGTCCCCCGGATCGACCTGGAGCGGCTCAGCCGCGAGACGGTGCCCGGCTGTGTGCTGCTGGTGCGCGCCCACTACTTCTACGGGCGGTCGGCCGGGGAGGCGGTGGGGGACCGGGTCGTCGACGTCACCGGCCACCCCCGCGTCGAAGAACTCTTCCTGGCCGCCGACGCGTTGATCACGGACTACTCGTCGCTGATGTTCGACTACGCCTGTCTGGACCGCCCGATCATCACCTATGTGCCCGACTGGGACGCCTACCGTGCTGCCCGGGGCACCTACGTCGACCTGTTGTCCGGGCGCCCCGGTGACGCCCCTGGGGCGGTCGCCACCACGCAGGACGAGCTGCGCGAGGTGTTGCGGAGCGGCGCCTGGAGGTCCCCGGAGGCCGATGCGCGGCGCGCCGCGTTCCGCAGGCGTTTCTGCCCGTACGACGACGGACACGCGGCGGAGCGCGTGGTGCGGAGGGTCTTCCCGGTGCGCGCGAAGGGGCCGCTCCCGGACGGGCCACTCTCGGACGGGCCGCTCTCGGACGAGGCGCGTTCGAACTGAACGCCGGAGTCACCCGTACGGGGCGATCCCTCCGCACCACGGCGTCGTTGTGCTCAACAGCGCACACGGCAACGTCGGGAGAAGCTCATGCACCGGTCCGCCTACGAGCAGATGCGGCTCTGCGTCGAGGAATATCTGCCCAGAACACGCAGGCACCGCGTCGTGGACCTCGGCTCGCGGATCTCCGGGAAGCAGACCCGCACCCACCGGGGACTCCTGACCGGCCACGACATCGACTACTTCGGGGTCGACGTCCTCGACGGTCCGAACGTCGACGCGGTCATGGACCGGCCCTACCGGATCCCCGCGAAGTCGCGCAGCGCCGATGTGGTGCTGTCCGGCCAGGCTTTCGAGCACATCCCCTTCTTCTGGGTGTCGATGATGGAGATCGCCCGGGTGCTCAGGCCCGGCGGCTACGCCTTCATCACCGCGCCCTCGCGCGGCCATGTCCACGACGCGCAGGACTGCTGGCGCTACTACCCGGACGGCTTCCGGGCGATGGCCGCCCACTCCCGTCTCGAACTCTGCGAGGCGTACACGGACTTCCCGCCCGTCAAGGGCATCCGGCACGATTACGCATCCATCGACACCGAGGCGGCCTACTGGGGCGATTCGGTGGGTGTCTTCCGCCGTCCGCGGCCTGACCGGCGGCCGGTGACCCGGCTGAAGAACGGGCTTGTGGACTTCGCGGTGCGCGAGACGGCCGTGTGGTGGGCCAACCGGGCCGGCGGGGTGGACCGGGTGCCGCTGCCGCGCCCGCTGGACGGGCGGGAGCTGTGCGGGCGTCCGGACAGCCGTACGGTTCCATCAACCACCGGTTGACGAAAAGTGACATGCGTCGCAAAGCGCGCGTACTGTCCGGCCCCATGGCTTGGCGCAACGCCGTCAACGGCGTCCTTCAGCAACTCACCGGATACCAGCTCAGGCGTGCGACCCTGCCCGCTCCCCGCTCGGCCCCCGCTCAGCCGCCGCCCGCCCCGAAGGCCGCGGTCAGGAAGCCGCCGGAGCTCCCCGCGGACTACGACGACGAGGCGAAGGACATCATCCGGGCGGTCAAGCCGTACACGATGACCTCCCCGGAGCGGCTCAACGCCTTCGTCCTCGCGACCCGGCACATCGTCAAGCACGACATCCCGGGCGACATCGTCGAGTGCGGTGTCTGGCGCGGCGGTTCCATGCAGGCCTGCGCCAAGACGCTGCTGTCGCTGGGGGAGACGGGGCGTGACCTCTACCTCTTCGACACCTACGAGGGCATGACGCCGCCCACCGACGAGGACCTGCGCCGGGACGGCAGGCCGGCCAAGGAACTGCTGGACGCGCAGGGCAAGGACCGGCCGATCTGGGCGGTGGCCTCCCTGGAGGACGTGCAGGCCGGGTTCGAGAAGGTCCCGTATCCGGCGGACCGTGTCCACTACGTGCGGGGCAAGGTCGAGGAGACCGTCCCCGGGCAGGCGCCCGAGCGGATCTCCATCCTCCGGCTGGACACCGACTGGTACGCGTCGACGAAGCACGAGCTCAGGTACCTGTACGAGCGGCTGGTGAGCGGCGGGGTACTGCTCATCGACGACTACGGCTACTGGCAGGGATCGCGCCAGGCCGTGGACGAGTTCCTGGAGGAGACCGGCGAGCAGCTCCTGCTGCTGCGCATGGACGAGGGCCGTATCGCCGTCAAACCCTGAGCGGGCGATGCCCGGCCGAACCCCGCGCGGGCCGTGCCCCGTTGTGAGCCCCGTGCCTCCCCGGCACGGGGCTCGTTCCATACACAGAAGTCAGTCCCGTCCGTCCGGAAGGATCGTGCGCAGCGCCATGGCACCCCGTCTCACCGTCGTCGTCCCCCTCTACAACGTCGAGGAGTACCTCGGCGCCTGCCTGGCCTCGCTCGCCGGGCAGACCATGGCAGACCTCGAAGTCGTCATGGTCGACGACGGCGCGACGGACGGCAGCGCCGATGTGGCGATGGAGTTCGCCCGGCGGGACGCCCGCTTCCGTCTGATCCGGCAGAAGAACGCCGGGCTCGGGGCGGCGCGCAACGCGGGCGCCGCACAGGCCCACCCTGACGCGGACTTCCTGACGTTCGTCGACAGCGACGACGTGGTGCCGCAGGGTGCCTTCGCCCGGATGCTCGACGAACTGGACGCATCGGGATCGGACTTCGCGACCGGCAACGTCCTCAGGCTCCGGGCGAACGGGGCACTCGAACAGTCCCCCATGTTCCGCAGGCCGATGGAGAAGTCCCGCCGCGCCACCCATGTCACCCGGGACTGGATCCTGCTCGGCGACCGCATCGCGTGCAACAAGGTGTTCCGGAGGTCCTTCTGGGACCGGCACGCCTTCGCCTTCCCGACGGGCGTGCTGTACGAGGACATCGCCGTGGTGCTGCCTGCGCACTTCCTGGCCGGGAGCGTCGACGTCGTCGAGGAGCCCGTCTACCACTGGCGCGACCGTGACGGCTCGATCACCACCCGGCGTGCGGTGGCCCGGGGCATCCGCGACCGGGTCACCGCGGTCACGACGGTCAGCCGGTTCCTCGCGGACCGGGGCATGACGGAGGCGAAACGGCGCTACGACGAGCACGCGCTCTCCGGTGACCTGTGGTTGTTCATCGAGGCCCTCCCGGACGGTGACGAAAGCTTCCATCAGGCCTTCCTCACCCACGCCGGCGCCTTCGCCGCGACGGTCGAACCCGCCGTCCTCGACGCGCTGCCCCTGCATCTGAGGGTCAAGTGGCAGCTCATCCGGGAGCGGAGGATCGCGGAACTGCTCGCCGTCCTGGACCACGAGTCCACCGACCGTGGCACCTTCCACGTCCGGGGTCGGCTGCGGCCGCGCGCCCAGTACCCGGGTGTCGACGCCCGACTTCCGCGCAAGGTCACGGCCCTGTCCGCGGATGACCTTCCCGTGCACGCCCATCTCACCGAGGCGGTGTGGAAGGACGGGCTGCTGCACCTCAAGGGGTACGCGTACGTCCGTAACGCCCCGGGCAGGTCCGCCGGGACAGGCTGGCTGCGGTCGGGCCGCCGGCTGATCCCGCTGCGGCTGCGCCGGACGGCGACGGACGAGGCGACGGCCGGTTCGGGCCGCTCCCTGCACCGCTACGAGCGGTCAGGCTTCGAGACCGTGATCGACCCGGTCCGGCTCGTCACCCGGAGTACGGCACGCGGTGCCCGCACGGTCTGGAAGCTGGAGTCCCTCGTCGTCGGCGCGGGACGGCCCCGCAGGGGACCGATGCGGCTGCTCGGCAATCCGGCGGCCCCCGCCGTCCGGTACGTCGACGAGCGCACCCGGGTCGTCCCGCTGCTCTCGGGGAACAAGCTGGAGCTGCGCGCCGAGCGGGTCGACGCCGTGCTCGCAGGGCACGGGCCGACGGAGTCCGGGGACGGGATCCGGATCGCCGTGCGGCTGCCGGGCGGTGACACTCCGAAGGTTCTGCGGATCCAGGAGTGGCGTACGAAGGAGACCCGCGAGTTCCCCCTGGTGGCCGCCGAGGGTACGGACGGCCGCGCCGTCGTGGCCGAGGTGCCGTTGGTGACGTTCCGTGGCTCCGACGGCGACTGGGGCGTACAGCTGACCGGCGGGGCCGGCCGGCTGACGGTCGCGGCCCGTCCGGAGACCGCCGCCGGGCGCTATCCGCTGCCCGGCGGCCGTGAGGTCTACGCGGCCGCCAACCCCTCGGGGGACCTGGTGCTCACCGACAGGGACGTACGGCCCGTCGTGACGGCTGTGACATGGACGGACGAAACCGGTGCGGCGCTGGAGGGGACCTTCCCCGCGGTGCGGCACGGCACGGTGGAGCTCGTCCTGCGTCACAGCGGTCATCAGGAGGAGCACTCCTTCGCCGTGGAGCGCACGGATGCCGACAGTGATGCGGATGGCGGTGCCTCTGCGGGTGCCGCTGCCCGTTTCCGTACGGTGCTGTCCCCCGGGGCGGTCGACGGAGCCGGCGGTACGCTGCCGCTCGCCGAGGGCCGTTGGTACCCCTTCCTCCGGGACCGTGGCGAGACCGACCCGGAGCGCTATCTGCCGCTGCGTGTGGAGCACAGGCTGCACGCCGGCCTGCCGCTGTCGCGCGAGTCGGCGGGGCGCGTCTTCACCCTTGAGCGGCGCTTCCACGACCGGCTCTGTCTGCGGTCGGGGAGCGCCCTGCCGCCGGAGGACCGGGGGGCGTACGCGCAGCGCCGGCTGCGCGAGCGGTACGCGAGCGCGCGCGGCGGGAAACTGCGGGACACCGTGTTGTACTCCAGCTTCGACGGGCGCCAGTATTCGGACTCGCCCCGTGCCGTACACGAGGAACTGGCCGGGCGCGACACCGGCGTCGAGCATCTCTGGGTGGTGCGGGACCAGCAGGCGGCCGTGCCCGCGGGGGTCCGCGCCGTCGCCCTGCACAGCGCCGAGTGGCACCAGGCGCTGGCGCGCAGCCGGTGGATCGTCACCAACACCCAGCTGCCCGACTGGTTCGAGCGGGCCGATGGCCAGTTCGTCGTCCAGACCTGGCACGGCACGCCGCTCAAGCGCATCGGCCGTGACCTGGCGGGCACCGCGTACGCCGACCCCGCGTACATGGAGTCCATGCCTCGACGGGCCGCCCAGTGGAGCGTCCTCGTCTCGCCGAACCGCTTCTCCACGCCCGTCCTGCGCCGCGCGTTCGGGCACACGGGCGAGGTCCTGGAGTGCGGCTACCCGCGCAACGACCTGCTGTACGCCGCCGACCGCGCGAAGGTCGCCGCAGCCGTCCGGGAGGCACTCGGTGTGCCCGAGGGCAAACGGATCGTCCTTTACGCCCCCACCTGGCGCGAGGACCGGCCCAAGCAGAGCGGGCTGTACGGCCTCGACCTCCAGCTCGACCTGGCCCAGGCGCGGAAGGTGCTCGGCGACGACCACGTCCTGCTGGTGCGCCGCCACTATCTGGTCGGCGGCAGCATCCCTTCGAGCGACTTCGTCCGTGATGTGTCGCGCCACCCCGATGTCGCCGAGCTGATGCTCATCAGCGATGTGCTGGTCACGGACTACTCGTCCCTGATGTTCGACTTCGCGCAGACCGGCCGGCCGATGCTGTTCCACACCTACGACCTGGAGCACTACCGCGACACCCTGCGCGGTTTCTGCTTCGACTTCGAGAACCGGGCGCCCGGCCCGCTGATCACCGGCTCCGCCGATGTCGTCGAGGCGCTCCGCGACCCGGAGGCAGCGACGGCCGGCCACCGCGAGGCGTACACCGGCTTCCGCCAGGCGTTCTGCGACCTCGACGACGGGACGGCGTCCGCCCAGGTCGTGGACCGGATGCTGAAGGGTGCCCAGGCATGAGCGCGCCCGATTTCAGCTGTGTCGTCACCGCCGCCGAGGGCGGGACAGAGGCCCTGACGGCGTCCGTGGAGTCCGTGCTCGACCAGAGCCTGCGCGCCGTCGAAGCCCTCGTCGTGCTGCCCCAGGGGGCACCCACCGCCCTGCGGACGGCGGCAGCGTCGCTCGCCGGGCAGGCCCCGGACCGCGTCCGTGTCCTCGACCCGGGTACGGACTCGGTCGGTTCGCTGCGCAACGCCGGCCTGGACGCGGCGCGGGGCCGCTACGTCCTCGTGCTCGACGTCGGCGAACGCCTCCAGCGGCACGCCTGCCGCAACCTCTGGGAAGCCGGCGAGCGGAGCCACGCCGACCTGGTCGCCGGGCGCTGGAGCCGGCTCACCGGCGACGGGACGAAGGAACGGGAACCCTCCTGGCAGCACCCGCTGTTCCTCCGCTCCCGCACCGTCGTCCGGTTCACCGAGGCCTCCGAACTGGCCGTGCACGACGCCCTGGTGACGGGCTTCTGCCTGCGGCGCGCGGCATTGGAGCGCCATGCCCTTCGTTACGACGATGACCTCATGCACAGCACGATCCCGTTCGGCGTCCTGGCGGCGTCCGTCGTCGGCCGTATCGCCCTCGTGCGCCGCCGGATCGTCTCCGGGCGGGCGGCGGCGGACGCCGGCCGGGACCTCGCCGGGCTCGTGGAGGCGCACCGGCGGGTGTGCCACGTGCTGGTGGCCCAGGGGCTGACGGAACTGCGCGAGGAGAGGGACCGCGCCTTCCTGCTCGACCACCTGGTGCCCCTGGTGCGCAGCCTCCCCGAACTGCCCGCCGCCCGCCGCGAACACCTCGCGCTGACGGCCGCCAGGGTGCTGCCCGACTGCGTCCCGGACGCCGCGCTGCTCACCCTCCCGCCCGTCGAGCGTGTCGGTATCCGGCTTCTGGAGCGGGGTGACGCGGACGGGTCGCTGTGCGCGGCGTACGCCCTGCGCAGGAGGGGCACCGTGGCCGCGCCCCTCGTCACGGGCGATGACGGCCGCGTGTACTGGCCGGAAGGCACCGGCTCCGGCCCCGGACCCGCCCTCGATCCGGCCCTGGACGTCACCGAACTCGGGCATCAGCACCGCGCGTTCGGCGAGCTGAAGCTGATGAACAGGCTCACCCGCTACGAGGCCGAGGGGCACCGTGTCCTTCTGGAGGGCAGGCTCGTGCTGCCCGCGCACACCGGGCCGGACCCGGACGGCGCCCTCACCGCCCATCTGGAGTTCCGCGTACGCGACGGCTCCCGTGTCTTCCGCGCCCCTGTCGACGCGCTGCGGCCCGACGCCACCGGGATCAGCTGGTCCGCCCGCGCCGATCTCACCCGCCTGGTGCGTCCCCTCGGCCCCCGCGACACGGTGTGGGACGCACGGTTGGTGCTCGACGACGGCCGGACCCGCTCGGTGAGCGACCTCTTCGCCGCCCATGACCTCGTCGGCCCGTCGGACCGTTCCCCCGCGCGCCCCCGGCTCGGCAGGGCCGCCGGGGACACCTGGGAGCCCTACATCACGCTCCGGGACCACCTCGCGCTCCGGCTCGAAGCCCGCCGCAGGCCCGCCCGCACGGCCCGCAGGCTGGTCCACTACGCCACCCACTTCCGCCCCGCCCGCCGCGCCAGGCTCCTGCTGCGCGCGCTGCGCAAGCGGTGGGACGGGCTGCACGCCAAGGACTTCAAGACCTCCGTCTACCGCTCCTGGCTGCTCCGGCTGCCCGTACGCAAGGGTTCCGTGGTCTTCGAGAGCCATATGGGCACCTGCTACGGCGACAGCCCCCGGGCCGTACACGAGGAGGTGCGCGCCCGGGGGCTCCCGCTGCGCTGCGTCTGGTCGTACGCCGAGTCCCCGGCCGGTTTCCCCGCCGACGCCGGGCTCGTGCGCCGCTGGTCCTGGCGGTATCTGTGGGCCCTGGCCAGGGCGGAGTACTGGGTCGACAACCAGGGATTCCCGCAGCACCTCGACAAGCCGTCCGGCACGGTCTACCTCCAGACCTGGCACGGCTCGGCGTACAAACGCATGGGCTTGGACGAGACCAGGGTGCGCCTGCAGAACGCCCCGCAGCGCGAACGGCTCCAGCAGGCGGTGCGGCGCTTCGACCACTTCCTCGTACGGTCCGAGCACGACGAGCGCACCCTGGCCCGCGCCTACCGGCTGCCCGAGAAGGCACTGCTGCGCACCGGATACCCCCGCAACGACGTGCTGCTCGCCGCGCGCGCCCGGGACGAGGCGGAGGGGCGGCTGCCCCGTCCAGCGCTCGCAGCCGAACTCGGCCTGCCCGACCACCGCAAGGTCGTGCTGTACGCGCCTACCTTCCGGGGCGGTCCCGGCAGGCGTAAACGGCAGCGGCTGCTGCTGGACGCCGCGCGCTTCGCGGAGCGTTTCGGTGACACGTACACGCTGCTGGTGCGCGCGCACTACCTGGAGGCGGCGAGCCTGCCTCCCTGCCCGCCGGGCACGGTCGTGGACGTGTCGGGCCATCACGACGTCAGCGAGCTCCTCACGCTCGCCGACGTCCTGGTCACCGACTACTCGTCGATCATGTTCGACTACGCCCTCCTGGACCGTCCCGTGGTCCTCTTCGCCCCCGATCTCGATGCCTACGCCGCCGAGCGGGGCAGCTACTTCGACCTGCGCGAGAAGGCGCCGGGACCGGTGACGGCGACCGAGGAGGAGCTGTTCGCCGTGCTGGCCCGGCTGAAGGGCGCGGACACCGGATTCCAGGACCGGCGCGCGGCCTTCGCCGAGGAGTTCGGGGCGTACGACCGGGGGGACTCCGCCCGCGCGGTCGTGGACGCCGTGTTCGCCCGGCACCTCGTCCCGCCCCGTACGGCTCGTAACGCCCGTAACGCCCTGTCCCGTACCGCCCGCACCGGGGAGGCCCGTCGATGAACCACGGCCGTGATGTCTTCATCGTCTCCAACAGCACGGATGAACTCGGCGGTGTGACCGGCTGGATGCACCGGACCGCCCAGCTGTTCCAGGAGGCCGGCCACCGGGTGCACACCATCGGTATCCATGCCGCCGAGCGGAAGATGGCCCTGCCCGAGCCGCCCGGCTACCCGGTGACCGCCCTGTACCCGGCGCATCCCCCGACACCCTGGGCCCCCAGGGGTCTGCGGGACCGCTTCCGGATCCCTGCCCGGCGCGCCGAGGCAGGCCGTGCGGCACGGAAGCTGCGCGCCGTCGACCAGCTGTCGGAGATCTTCCGGGCGGCGGGGCCGGGCGGGGTGGTGATCGTCAGCCAGGTCTGGGCGATGGAGTGGGTCGGCGAGGCGGACACCGGCGGGCTGCGGGTCATCGGGATGAGCCACGAGTCCTACGACTACTCCCGGGCGAGCCACCGCTACCGCTGGATCAAGAGCCACTACCCACCGCTCGACCGCTGGCTCGTCCTCACGGAGGAGGACGCCGACAAGTGGGCGGGCGACGGGATGAACAACGTGGGTTTCATGCCCAACGCCCTGGCCGCGCTGCCCGATCTGCCCTCCCCGCGCCGCGAGAAGTCGGTCGCGAGCATCGGCCGGCTCACCGACCAGAAGGGCATCGACATGCTCCTGGACGCCTGGGCGCTGGTGGCACCGCAGCGCCAGGACTGGCGTCTCGACGTGTACGGGACGGGTGAGGACGAGGCGGACCTCAGGGCGCTGTGCACCGGTCTCGGGCTGGACTCATCGGTGGTGTGGCGGGGGCGTACGGACGACGTCCCCGGCGCGCTGGCCGCCTCCTCGGTCTTCGTCCAGTCCTCACGCGGCGAGGGCTTCCCGCTGGCGCTGCTGGAGGCCATGGCCAGCGGGTTGCCGTGTGCGGCGTTCGACTGCGCGCCGGGCGTACGGGAGATCGTGCGCGACGGCGAGGACGGGCTGCTCGCGCCGGCGGGCGACATCGGCGCGCTCGCCGACCGGCTGCTCAGGCTCACCGGCAACCCCCGGATGCGGGACGCGATGGGGGACAGGGCGCGGCTCAATGTCCAGCGGTTCTCCGAGGCGGAGATCATGGGCCGCTGGGAAGAGCTGTTCGCGCTCCTGGAGCGCTGACCGGCCGGGTGTGCCCGGCTCACCAGGGAGAGCTCGGGTGTGCCCGCTCACCAAGGAGAGCTCGGGCGTGCCCGGAACGGCTCGGCGCGCCCCGCCGCCCCGGGGCCTCACCCGCCGGTGTACTCCCGCACCGGCGTCTGCCGAGGCACCCCGGTGGACCCGCAGTCCGTCAGCGGGGCCGGCAGCGGCAGGCCCGAGGTGTCGCCGAGGAAGACCCGGCGGACCACCCGCTCCGACGCGTTCCCGTCGTCGTACGGACAGAACCGGGCCCGGAACGCCGCACGCAGCTGCGCGGCCCGCGGCCCGCGCCATTGGTCCGAGGTGAACGTCTCGTGCAGCTCCTCCTGGTCACGGGCCACCGCCCCGGGAGGGAAGGCCGCCGGATCGAAGTAGGTGCCGCGTGCCGCCTCGTAGGCCTGCGCGTCCTCCAGGTGCAGGACGACCGGCCGGTCCAGATTGACGTAGTCGAACATCAGCGACGAGTAGTCCGTGATCAGCGCGTCGGAGGCGAGGCAGAGCTCCTCGACGGACGGGTGGGAGGTGACGTCGATGATCCGCGGGTGCCGGGTGTGGCCGGCGGAGGCCGGGGCCGGCGCGTCCAGGTAGTGGGAGCGCGCAAGGATCACGAAGTGCGGGTCGAGGACACGGATCAGCTGCTCCAGGTCCAGGGAGTACCTCTGTGCACGGCGGTAGTCCCGGTGCGTCGGCGCGTACAGCAGGGCGCAGCCGCCGTCAGGGACACCGAGGCGCTCGCGCAGCCGGGCGGTCTCTTCGGGGCCCGTGCGGTGGAGGACGTCGTTGCGCGGACTGCCGTACTCCAGCGTGGTGTAGCCGGACGGGTAGGTGCGCTCCCACACGAGGGTGGAGTGCTGGTTCGCCGAGAGCGAGTAGTCCCACTTGTCGACGTTGCGCAGCAGGCGGCCGAAGTCCATGGAGCCGGCCGCGGCGGGCCGGTGCACGAGGTCGGTGCCCATCGTCTTCAGCGGGGTCCCGTGATGTGTCTGGAGCAGCACCTGGCCGGGTCTCTTCACGAGCCTGCGGTCGAAGTTGACGTTGTTCACGAGGTACTTGGCGCGCGCCAGGGCCGTCCAGTACGCCGCTGTTCCCGGGTGCAGCACACGGGTCGCGTCCGGAACCGTGTGCGCGTCCTCGGGGCGGCAGATCCAGGAGGTGCGCAGCCCGGGCACCAGGGCCCTGGCCGTGGCCTCCAGCGCCGCGGGGCTACAGGTGTAGCCACGGTGCCAGTAGGCGGCGAACACGGCGTCCCCGCTGCGGACGGGCAGCCGCAGCTGGACGCGGTAGTGCAGCTGGAGTGCCGCCCCGCGCACCGACCGGCGCGCCGCCGTGGCGGCGCGGCCGAGGAGGCCGCCCAGGCGCTGCGCGAGCCACAGGGCGCGGTAGGTGCGGTGGGCGCCCAGCCGGAACAGCGCGTGCCGCAGCCGGGCGCGGCGGGGTACGCGGGCGCCGGAGGAGCGGTAGCGGCGGCAGTGGGCGCGGGCGCGGCGGAAGAACTGGGCGCGGCTGCCGCGCGGCAGCCGGTCCCGGGAGGTGAAGAGGGTCGAGAAGTGGTCGAGCATCCGGCGGAAGATCACCGGTCGCCAGACGGCGAGTTCGGGGCGGGCGTCGATGAAGGCGAAGACCCGGTCGTACTGGTCGAAGACGTCGAAGTGCCGACGGGTGGTGGTGGAGAGGATGTTGCCCCGGCGCCGCTGGCGGTACCCCACGCAGACGGCGTCCAGCACGGCGATCGACCCGGCGGACATCAGCACCGGGTAGGTCCAGGGGGTGTCCTCGTAGTAGCCGGGCGGGAAGGTGAACCCCTCGGCCTCGATGAACTCGCGGCGGTACGCCTTGTTCCAGACGACCATGAGGACCTTGAGCAGCTCGGGCCGCTCGGTGAGCCGGAAGGAGGCGGGGCCGGCCTCGGTGAGGTGCTCGGCGAAGGTGTTGCGCACGCTCGCGCCCGACCAGTACGTACGGGCGTAGTCGTAGACCAGTACGTCGGGGCCGTCGGTGGCGTCCAGACGGTCGGCGATGGCCTGGAGCGCCTCGGGGGTGAAGGTGTCGTCCCCGTCGAGGAAGAGCAGGTAGTCCCCGGCAGCCCTGGCGACCCCGGCGTTGCGGGCGGGGCCGAGGCCGGCGTTGTGCGGCAGGTGGACGGCGCTGACCCGGGGGTCGCGTGTGGCGTACTCGTCGGCGATCGAGCCGCAGGCGTCCGGTGAACAGTCGTCGACCACGATGATTTCGTAGTCCTTGAAGGACTGGTTCAGCACGGAGTCGAGGCACGCGTGCAGATACGCCTGGACCCGGTACGCGGGCACGATGACACTGAACCGGGGCACAACACATCCAGGGGTCGCTCGCGAGAGGGCAGGTGGCCCGCAAACGGCTGATGGAGTGACTTGGTTACGCGGGATGTGGCGTTCGGGGGAAATACCGAGCCAGGGCGGCCCGATCACGAGTGAACGGGCCGCCCTGGTGTTGACGAACACATGTGCTGATGTGTGGTGTTGCCGGGGCTGTGTTGTCGCCGGGGCGCGTTCCCCGCGCGCTACTTGACGGCGCCCGCCATCACGCCGGAGACGAACTGCCGCTGGAAGGCGAAGAAGACCGCCAGCGGAATCACCATGGAGACGAAGGCCCCGGGCGCCAGTACGTCGATGTTGTTGCCGAACTGACGGACCTGCTGTTGCAGGGCCACGGTGATCGGCGGGGACTCCGAGTCCGCGAAGATCAGCGCGACCAGCATGTCGTTCCACACCCAGAGGAACTGGAAGATCCCGAGTGAGGCGATGGCCGGGCCGCCGAGCGGCATCACGACCCGGGTGAACAGCCGGATCTCACCCGCACCGTCCAGCCGCGCGGCCTCCAGCAGCTCGCGTGGGATCTCGGCGAAGAAGTTCCGCAGCAGGAAGATGGCGAACGGCAGGCCGAACGCCGTGTGGAACATGACCACGCCGAAGGTCGTCTCGAAGATCCCGATGGTTCCGAACAGCTTGGACACCGGGATCAGGGCGACCTGCACGGGGACCACCAGCAGTCCCACGACGACCAGGAACCACCAGTCGCGGCCGGGGAACTCCATCCAGGCGAAGGCGTATCCGGCGAGGGATCCGATGACGACCACCAGGACGGTGGCCGGGACGGTGATCGTGACCGTACTGAGGAGGGAATCGGTGATCGTCGAATTGTCGAGCAGACGCTGGTAGTTGTCGAAGGTGAGCTCGGAGGGCGCGGTGAAGACCTTCCACCAGCCGGTCGCCGCGATGTCCTCGGGCCCTCGCAGCGAGGAGAGCAGCAGCCCGATGGTCGGCATCAGCCAGAACAGGCCCACCAGGATGAGGAAGACCCGCATGGTGCCACCGCCCGCCCTGGCGGCGATCCGCGCACCGAGGGACTGCTTGGCCTCTGTGGTCCCGGTCGTCGTCATCGGCGTCCCTCCTTCCGCATGCGGCGAATGGTGCTGTGTCTTCCCGGGGAGCGACCCCCGGACCCCCGGCAGGAGGATGGTGCCGTGCAGGCCCGAGTCACCGGCGCCCCTCCTTCCGCATGCGGCGAATGTTGAACAGCATCACCGGGATCACCAGCAGCAGCAGGAGTACGGCGATGGCGCTGCCGACCCCGAGATCGGCGTCCGTGCCGAACGAGGAGCGGTACAGCTGGAGGGCCAGGACGTTCGCGTCGTCCTGGGATGAGCCGGGCGCGATGATGAAGACCAGGTCGAAGATCTTCAGGACGTTGATCATCAGGGTGACCAGGACCACCGCGAGCACGGGTGCGAGCATCGGCACCGTGATCCGGCGGAACACCTGCCACTCGTTGGCACCGTCCACCCGCGCCGCTTCGAGGAGTTCGCGCGGCAGACCCGCCAGACCCGCCGCGATCAGCACCATCGCGAATCCGGCCCACATCCAGACGTAGCTGCCGATGATCCCCGGCGTCACCAGGGAAGGCCCGAGCCAGTCGACGCCGTTGTACGGCTCGCGGAAGTTGTCCGCCGGAAGCCGGAGCAGCGATCCGTCCGCCGAGGCGGGCAGGGTGAACACCCCGTCCGCACCCGCTGTGGCCGAGGCGACGACCTTGCCGTCCTTCACCGCCTCGACGGTGATGCCCTTGAGGCCGAGCTCCTGCGGATCGACGACGTTGGGCTTGCCGCCGCCGCCCTTGGTGAAGTCGAGCCAGGCCGTCCCTGTGATCTCCCCGTCCGACGTGGTCGGCGCCTTCGCCGGCTTCGCGTCGTCCGGCATCTTCGCCGGCACCACACCGACCAGCGGCAGGCTGACCGGCTCACCGGTCCGCACCGCATCCTTCGTCACGAAGGAACCGCCGCCGCCCGCCTTCAGCGGATGGACGGGCAGCGGATGCGCCTTCGGGAAGCCGGCGGACTGCGCGAACGTGTCGTGCACCCCCACCGCCACGGCGTTGGCGACACCGCGCTCCGGCGCCTGCTCGTACACCAGGCGGAAGATGATGCCCGCGGCCAGCATCGAGATGGCCATGGGCATGAAGACGACCAGCTTGAACGCCGTACCCCAGCGGATCCGCTCGGTGAGCACCGCGAAGATCAGCCCCAGCACGGTGGCGACCGTCGGTGCGAACACGACCCAGATCGCGTTGTTCTTGACGGCCGTCCTGATCGTGTCGTCCGTGAACAGTGCCCTGTAGTTGTCGAGGCCCGCGAAGCCGGTGCCGGCCTGGTCGAGGAACGAACGGTAGACGGAGTACACGATCGGATAGACGACGAGTGCGCCGAGCAGCACCAGGGCCGGCAGCAGGAACGCCACCGCGACGGCCCTCCTGGTGCCGGTCACGCTTCCGCGTGGGCGCTTGCCGGTGCTCGCACCTGTACCCGTGCCCGTGTCGGGACGCTTGTCGGCGGGGGGCACGCCTCCGGCGCCCCCCGCTGTCGCTGTGGTCACCCCGTCAGCTCTTGTACGCCTTGGCCGCGTCGGACTCCAGCTTGGCTTGAGCCCCCGCGATGTCCTTCGGGTTCTTCAGGAAGTCCTGAAGCGTCTTCCACTCGCCCTTGCCGGGAGTCCCGCCGAACGACTGCGGTGCCTGGTCGGACATGTCGAACCTGACGTCGTCACCGGCGTCGATGAGCGCCTCGGCGATCGTGCGCTGCACGTCGTTCGGATAGGCGGCGGCGTCCAGCGACTTGTTGGGTGAGATGAACCCACCCGCCTCCGCCCAGATCTTCGCCGAGTCCTCGGAGGCGAGCCAGGTCAGCAGCGCCTGGGCGCCCTTGCTGTCCTTGAGCGCCACGGCCGCGTCGCCGCCCGTCACCACGGGGGAGTCGGCGCCGACCGCGGGGAACGGGAACACCTTGGCGTCCGTACCGATCTTCGCCTTGGTCTGCGCGATGTTGATGGAGACGAAGTCGCCCTCGAAGACCATCGCGCCCTTGGGCTGGTCCCCGCCGGTGAACGTCTGGGTGACCGATACGGGGAATTCGGTCTGCAGGGCGCCGTCGGCGCCGCCGGAGATCAGACTCGGCTTGCCGAACAGCTCGGCGAGCGTGGTCAGGGCGTCCTTGACGGACGGGTCAGTCCACTTGATCTTGTGCTCGGCCAGCTGGTCGTACTTCTCGGGGCCTGCCTGGGAGAGGTAGATGTTCTCGAACCAGTCGGTGAGCGTCCAGCCGTCCGCGCCGCCCACCGAGACCGGGGTGACACCGGAGGCGGAGATCGTCTCGGCCGTCGACAGGAAGTCCTTCCAGGTCTTCGGCTCGCCGGCGCCGGCGTTCTCGAACGCCTTCGTGTTGTACCAGACCAGGGACTTGTTGGCGGCCTTGAAGTAGACGCCGTACTGGGTGCCGTCGACCGCGCCGAGGTCCTGCCAGACCTGCGCGTAGTTCTGGCCGAGCTGGGCCCGCGCCTCGGGGCCGACCGGCTTGGCCCACTTCTTGGCGACGGCCTGCTGGATCGCGCCCACCTGCGGGATCATCGCGACGTCCGGGGGCTGGCCGCCCGCGATCTTCGTACCGAGGAAGTTCACGATCGGGTCCTGCGCAGGGACGAAGGTGACCGTGGCGCCGGTCCGCTTCTCGAACTCGTCCAGGACCTTGGTGAAGTTGGCCTGCTCGGGCCCGGTCCACACCGCGGCCACCGATATCTTCTCGCCGTCCAGTTTCGGCAGATTGACGGTCGACGCGCTGTCATCGCTCTTGCCGGAGCTCTTTCCCGAGCCCTTGCCGGCCTTGTCCTTGTCGCCGTCGTCGTCACCGCTGCACCCGGTGAGGGCCAGCGCCCCGATGGCGGTGAACACCAGTGCTGCCCTGCGCATGCGAAGGGTTCTGCGCATCCCTGCCCCGTCTCTCCTGCGGTTCACGTCGTCCGTGCGCACAGTCCTATGCCCGGCGCACCGGCGCCGCAATACCGCGGCCTGTGGCAACCCTGTGATCGTGATGGGCTCGTGACGTAGCGTCAGGGACCCGGTGGCGCGGGCCTTCGGGTCAGGGGATCAGCGGAGGCAGTGGCTCGGCGTTCACCGAACGGGCCGCCCTCTCCAGGGCGCTGGCCAGCAGGGCCAGGTCGGTGGGGCCGTTGCCCAGCTCGCGCACCGGGCGGCGGGCCGGCGGATCCCCCATCCGCTCCCACTCCAGCGGTACGACGGTGGGGCGCAGCGTCGCCGTGCGAGGGATACGGCCGGTGACCCGGCCGCCCTGGAACGGCGTCACCCGGCCGTCCGGATGCCCAAGCCGCCCCCGGCCCGGCGCTGCCTCGTCCGGGGACGGTGGGACGACGGGCGGATCGAGGACGATGCGCAGCCGCGCGCCCCTGGCCAGCTCCGTGTCCTCGGTGCGGTCCGGGCGGGCCGAGGTGGCGACCAGGTGGACACCGAGCCGCCCGCCGTCCCTGGCGACGGCCTCCAGCACGCGCACCACGGACCCGGCGGACGGGCGGCCCGGGCTGCCGAGCGCCGGGGCCACCAGGGCGTCGAAATCGTCGGCCAGGACGACCAGCCGGGGAAGAGGGGAGGGCCCGGGGTCCGTCGGACGGGCTGTGGCGGGCCGCAGCCGCAGGGTGCCGCTGGCGGGTGATTCGAGGTCCCCGCGCTGCTCGGCGGCGCCTGCGGGGCGACGGCCGGTGAGCTCCTGCGACTGTTCGTACCGCGCGTGCCACTCGGTGAAGTCCAGCGTGCCGAGCAGCTCCGCCCTGCGTTTCAGCTCGCCGCCCAGCGCCTGGGCGAACTCCCGCATGCGTACGGGGTCGGAGGCCACCAGGTGCGTGAAGACGTGCGGGAGCTCCGTGCAGGGGCGCAGCCCCTCGCCGCGCTCCCCGTGCTCGCCGCCCGCCCCGTCGATGAGGAGGATGCCGAGCCGGTCGGGACGCGCGGCGGATGCCAGGGACGCGGCGGCGGCGCGCAGCAGCTCCGTACGGCCGCTGCCGGCGGGGCCCTCGACCAGCAGATGCGGTCCCTCGTCGGCCAGATCGACGGAGAGCGGGCCCCGAGGACCGGCGCCGAGGACGATCACCGGCCGGCCCGCGTAACCGGAGGACACGCCTGCGGGGCCGGTCTCCGCGGCGCCGCTGTCGCGGCGCTGCGCGCCGATCCGGGGCGAGCCGCTTCCGGCGGCGGGGGTGTAGGAGGAGCGGCCCGAGCCCGAGCTGGTCGGCCCGCTGGTGCGGAAGGGAGTGCGCCCGGAGTCGGGGGACTCGCGCTGCGCGCCCACCCGGGGCCCCGCGCTCAGGGTGCGGCCGGAGCTCGTCGTGTCCAGGTCCGAGGCGCCCGGCGCGGTCGCGGGCACCGTCGCGCCCGGCTGGTCATCGGCGGTGGAGGCCCAGCGCGCCATCAGGGAGGCCGGAGTGGCACGGGCGAGCCCCAGCTCGTCCAGCAGACGGGCGGACGGGGGCAGGGCAGCGGCCACCGGCCGGCCGGACAGCGCGGCCGTGCCCTCGTCGCGCAGCGGGGCCAGGGCGCGCCCGAACCGCTCGGCCCAGGCCACCGACACCGCGTCCACAGAGGCGACCGTGCCATGGCCCGCGGCCTGGCCGCCCGCCGTGCGCAGCAGTCGCAGCGCGGTCGCCACATCGCCGCTGAGCATGGCGACCGCACCGCACTCACGGAAGGCGATCGAGGCCCGGCACGCGGTGTCGTAGGTCGCGGCGACGGGGGACGTGGGCGAAGCGGCCGGGGTGTCGGCCAGGCAGATCAGATGGATTCCGGCGGCGGCTCCGGCACCGGCCAGGGCGGCCGTCGTCTCGCGCAGGGCGGCGGAGCCTGGATCGCCGTCCACGACCACCACGGTGTACGGCCCTGCGTGCTGCCGGGCAGCCTCGGCGACGGTGGCGCGGTCGGCGCTCGCCCAGCCGTGCCCCAGCGGCCCCTCGTCCATGCGGCGCACCAGCTCCGCCGCGCGGGCCGCCGCCTGCTCACGGTCGTACGCGAGGAGGAGGCGGCAGTCCTGGCCGTGCATCGGGCGCAGATGGGGCAGCCACCCCAGCCAGGACCACTCGCGCCGCCGCTCATCGAGGCTCCGGGTGCGGTCCGTGCTGATCAGCACGATCTCCACGTCGAAGGGGGAGTGCAGCGCGGCGAGCTGGGCCACCGTCGAGCGGGCGAGCCCGGAGAGCCGGGACCGAGGGCCCGCGAGCCCGAGTGAGCCGGCCTCGCGCAGCCCCACGGTGACCGGCACGGCGGGCAGGTCGGCCCGCTCCGTGGTCCCGAGCCGCACGACCAGGGCCTCCGGGTGCGCGGTGTCGCGCTCCCACAGGCGGGGTCCTGGGCCGAGCGCGGTGAGGAGCACGGTCGCGGGGTCGGGCCAGGTCCCGGCCGGGGCGGACGGGGTGTGAACGGGGACGGAGGGGGAGTGCGGGGCGGACACGGACTCCGGTCCTGTCGCCGGTGAGCCGCCTGAGGGCGCTCCGTGGGTCTGCTCGCCCTTGCCGCTCGCGAGCCGGCGCGCCCAGGCGCCTATGCCGCGTCTGGGAACCTCCACGGGAGCGAGCGGGGCGCCGCGGCCATGGGTGACCTGGGCGAAGGGCTCCCCCTGGCCGGCGTCCTGGCCGGAAGGGCCCTCGGCGTATCCCTCGTGTGCGGGGTGCGTGGCGTGGGAGGGGCCGTGCCCCTCGGTGCCGGCCGGGTCCGTGTCGGGTCCCCCGGCCGCCCCGTGCGCGCCGCCCGGAGCGTCCACACGGGCCACCCGCAGATGGCCCTCGCCGTCCGGCGCCGTCGCCAGTGCGGGCGTACGGATGCCGGGCGTGAGCCGGAGCGTGGACTCGCCGAGCCGCAGCAGGGCGCCCGGGACCAGCCGGACCGGGCGGTCGTGGATGTCCGTGCCGTCCAGCGAGGTGCCGTTGGTGGAGCCCAGGTCGGCGACG
Source organism: Streptomyces sp. NPDC048565 (assembly GCF_040650935.1). Lineage (NCBI taxonomy): Bacteria > Bacillati > Actinomycetota > Actinomycetes > Kitasatosporales > Streptomycetaceae > Streptomyces > Streptomyces sp. NPDC048565. The sequence continues at coordinate 433,086 of NZ_JBEZIH010000001.1, read as the reverse complement.
GACACCCGTCCGTCGTCCGAGACCGTCACCGCGCAGTGCAGCCGGGAGACATCGGGGTCGTCGAGCGGTACGTCCGCCTCGGCCGAGCGGCCGATCCTGATCTGCCCGCCGTGCAGCAGATGGACCCCGCCGGCATCAGGTCCCGCGATCACCTGCAGCCTGGCCGGGACGGCGTCGTCGGCCGCCTCGTCCTCGCCCGGCACCTGGAGCGAGAGCACCGTGCCGTCCACCAGGGGCGGCTCGCCGAGGGCGCAGCGCTGTGGGTCGAGCCGCTCACGCCCGGCGTACAGCACGGTGGCGCCGCCGCTCAGGGAGCCCTCCGGGCCGGAGACCGCGGCGGCCAGGCTGGAGGCGACGGCCGCGAGAGCCGTCCCGGCGGGGGCGGTCACGAGCACGTCGCAGGCGCGCGCCGGGTTCTGGCCGCTGCGCGGCGCGAGGACGGTCAGCCGGATCTGCATCGCCGTCAGCGGTCCCTTCTGCGCGGGGTGCCCGGCAGGGGAAATGCCCTGTGATTCCCCCCACCCGGCACGGACGCGTCGTCCGGTACAGGTCGTCACGGACCGTGAGGCTCCCGACCTGACGGTTCCGTGCTTGCACGCATCCTCGCACCTGCCACTGACAACACGCCCGGGGGTGACCGCTTAGTGATCTTGAATGGCCGAGTGTGCGTGCAAAAGTGCCTGCTTGGTCCCGCCGAGGGTGTGCTGCACACTCGTTCGGCAACCAACTCTTCCGTGTCTGCGTCTTCCCGCTGACACAGCGGCAACACGACGCGACGACGACCGACCGGTGCCCCGTACGGCGGCATTAGAGTGGGCCGGAACATCCGGGAGGGCCCGGGGATCCGCAAGCACAACGATCAGCAGGGAGCGCATGACGTGCGGCCGGTAGGCAGCAAGTACCTGCTCGAGGAACCGCTCGGACGCGGCGCCACGGGCACCGTCTGGCGAGCCCGCCAGCGGGAGACCGCGGGCGCCGAGGCGGCCGTCGCCGGGCAGCCGGGCGAGACCGTCGCGATCAAGGTGCTCAAGGAGGAGCTCGCCAACGACGCGGACGTCGTGATGCGGTTCCTGCGTGAGCGTTCCGTGCTCCTGCGGCTCACCCACGCGAACATCGTGCGCACCCGTGACCTCGTCGTCGAGGGCGATCTCCTCGCCCTGGTGATGGACCTGGTCGACGGCCCTGACCTGCACCGCTACCTCCGCGAGAACGGGCCGCTCACCCCGGTCGCCGCCTCGCTCCTCACCGCCCAGATCGCGGACGCGCTGGCCGCGAGCCACGCCGACGGTGTCGTGCACCGCGACCTGAAGCCCGCCAACGTGCTGCTCGACGAGCGCAACGGCGAGATGCACCCGATGCTGACCGACTTCGGCATCGCGCGCCTCGCGGACTCCCCGGGCCTGACCAGGACCCATGAGTTCGTCGGCACGCCCGCCTATGTGGCGCCCGAGTCCGCCGAGGGCCGTCCGCAGACCTCGGCCGTCGACATCTACGGCGCGGGCATCCTGCTCTACGAGCTGGTCACAGGCCGTCCGCCGTTCGCGGGCGGAACCGCGCTCGAGGTCCTGCAACGGCACCTCAGCGAGGAGCCTCGGCGCCCGAGCACCGTCCCCGAACCGCTGTGGACGGTCATCGAGCGCTGCCTGAGCAAGGACCCGGACCGGCGTCCCAGCGCGGTGAACCTCGCCCGTGCGCTGCGTACGGTCGGCGCCGGTATCGGCGTCCACGCGAACGCGGCGCAGATCGCGGCGGCCGAGGGCGTGGGCGCCCTGCTCACCCCCGACCCGGCACCCGCGGCTGTCCCGGACGCCCCGGGCGCGGCCGACCCGACCCAGGTGCTGCCGACCAACGCGGGCTCGCACGACCCGGCGGCCCCGACCAGCGTGATGCAGCAGACCCCGGGCGGCGGCGCCGACCCGACCGCGATGATGCCGCCCGTACCCCCGCGCCCCGACGGCGCGCCGCAGTCCGACGAGCCGCACCCCTGGCAGTCCCAGCTCAGGGCGGCCCGGGACCGTAACGAGCAGACGCAGGTCCAGTACCTCGACCCGAGCCAGGACCCGCTGCGCCGCGCCCCCCAGCGCCAACAGCCCCAGCAGCAGCCTCAGCAGCCCCAGCAGCCCCAGCGCCGGCAGCCGCAGCCGCAGCCGCAGCCTCAGGACCAGCGGTACGCGCAGCAGCAGGCCCAGCAGTATCCGCAGCAGCAGCCCCAGCGCTACCAGCCGCAGCCTCAGCAGCAGCAGCGGCCCCAGCCGCAGCAGAGGCAGCAGTACGCGCCCCCGCAGCAGCCCGAGCCGCAGGCGCCGGCGCCCCGCCAGCCCAGGCAGCGCAGCGCCAACCCGATGCGCATCCCCGGCCTCGGCTGCCTCAAGGGGTGTCTGTTCACGGTGGTGCTGCTGATCATCGCGGGCTGGCTCATCTGGGAACTGACGCCGCTTCAGGACTGGGTCGACGAAGGCACGAGCTTCTGGCACGCCATAGGGGACGGCATCGGCAGGGTCACCGACTGGGCCAGGGATCTGGGCGGAAGCGGCCAGTAACGGCCACACCTCGTCTCTTTGTCGACTTCTGCGGCCCAATTCGCCCGCAGAAGTGAAGGTTGGCGTCATCCGGGGCACGCAACACCCCATCGGCCGCGTAACTTTGTCGACCGGGGGTCAACGCCAGCCGCTGAGGGAGCAGTCTTGGCACGGAATATCGGCAGCCGGTACACCGCCCACCAGATCCTGGGGCGCGGCAGCGCCGGCACGGTGTGGCTCGGCGACGGGCCCGAGGGCCCGGTCGCCATCAAGCTGCTCCGTGAGGACCTCGCGTCCGACCAGGAGCTCGTGGGCCGCTTCGTGCAGGAACGTACCGCGCTGCTCGGGCTCGGGCATCCGCATGTCGTCGCCGTCCGCGACCTCGTGGTGGACGGCACCGACCTGGCGCTGGTGATGGATCTGGTGCGGGGCACCGATCTGCGTACCCGCCTGGACCGGGAACGCCGTCTCGCGCCCGAGGCCGCCGCGGCGATCATCGCGGACGTCGCCGACGGCCTCGCCGCCGCGCACCGCGCGGGAGTGGTCCACCGCGACGTCAAGCCGGAGAACATCCTGCTCGACATGGAGGGCCCTCTCGGTCCCGGCGGTTCCCACCCCGCGCTGCTCACCGACTTCGGCGTCGCCAAGCTGATCGACACCCCGCGCCGCACCAAGGCCACCCAGATCATCGGCACACCGGACTATCTGGCGCCCGAGATCGTGGAAGGCCTCCCGCCGCGCGCCGCCGTGGACATCTACGCCCTGGCGACCGTGCTCTACGAGCTCCTGGCCGGCTTCACTCCCTTCGGCGGCGGCCACCCCGGCGCCGTCCTGCGCCGCCATGTGACCGAGACGGTCGTCCCGCTCCCGGGCATCCCCGACGAGCTGTGGCAGCTCCTGGTGCAGTGCCTGGCCAAGGCCCCGGCCTCCAGGCTGCGGGCCTCCGAGCTGGCGACCCGGCTGCGGGAGCTGCTGCCGCTGCTGTCCGGGATACCCCCGCTCGACGTCGACGAGCCGGGCAACGAGAGCGAACCGCAGGCCTACGACGAACAGCAGTACACCCCGGCCCCCGAGGAGGAGCCCCGCCGCCGCGGCGCGGTCCCGCTGGTGCCCGGTTCCTCCCCCGACTCCAACCGGGACACCCATACGAGCATGCGGGTCCCCGCCCCGGACGAACTCTCCGGAGGCCCCCTCGGCACGGCCCGCGCCCCGCGCGCGCCCGGCCGGCCCCGCCCCGGTTCGGCCCGCAACAAGTCGGCGGTTGTCCGGAAGCGCAGGATCACCCTGGGCGTCGCCGCGGTCGCCGTGTGTGTGGCGATAGGGGTCGGCGGCTGGTTCGCCACGAGTGGCGACGACCCGGGCACCGCACCCGACGACACCCGGAATTCTGCTCCGTCGGCCCCCTGAGAGCCCGTCCCCCGGGGGCCTGGACCCGGGGGAGGGACATGTTCATCCGCCCAGCCGTTACGCTGGACCCGTGGCAGTCGTCGATATTTCCGAAGAGCTGAAGTCCCTCTCCTCGACCATGGGGTCGATCGAGGCCGTCCTGGACCTGGATGCGCTGAGGGCCGACATCGCCGCGCTCGAGGAGCAGGCGGCGGCCCCGTCCCTCTGGGACGACCCGGAGGCGGCACAGAAGATCACCAGCAAGCTTTCGCACCTCCAGGCCGAGGTCCGCAGGGCCGAGGCCCTGCGCAGTCGCATCGACGACCTGGAGGTCCTGTTCGAGCTCGCCGAGGACGAGGGCGACGCCGACGCGCGCGCCGAGGCGGAGACCGAGCTGGAGTCCGTCCGTAAGGCACTGGACGAGATGGAGGTCCGCACGCTCCTCTCCGGTGAGTACGACGCGCGCGAGGCCCTGGTCACGATCCGGGCCGAGGCCGGCGGTGTCGACGCCGCCGACTTCGCCGAGAAGCTCCAGCGCATGTACCTCCGCTGGGCCGAGCGGCACAACTACAAGACCGAGGTCTACGAGACGGCCTACGCCGAAGAGGCCGGCATCAAGTCGACCACCTTCGCGGTGGAGGTCCCGTACGCCTACGGCACGCTCTCCGTCGAGCAGGGCACCCACAGGCTCGTCCGCATCTCGCCGTTCGACAACCAGGGCCGGCGCCAGACCTCCTTCGCGGGTGTCGAGGTGCTTCCCGTGGTCGAGCAGACGGACCACGTCGAGATCGACGAGTCCGAGCTCCGCGTCGACGTCTACCGCTCGTCGGGCCCCGGCGGCCAGGGCGTCAACACCACCGACTCCGCGGTGCGCCTGACCCACCTGCCCACCGGCATCGTCGTCTCCTGTCAGAACGAGCGCTCGCAGATCCAGAACAAGGCGTCCGCGATGAACGTCCTCCAGGCGAAGCTCCTCGAACGCCGCCGCCAGGAGGAGCAGGCGAAGATGAACGCGCTCAAGGGCGACGGTGGCAACTCCTGGGGCAACCAGATGCGTTCCTACGTCCTCCACCCGTACCAGATGGTCAAGGACCTGCGTACGGAGTTCGAGATGGGCAACCCGGAAGCGGTCTTCGGCGGCGAGATCGACGGCTTCATCGAGGCCGGCATCCGCTGGCGCAAGCAGAGCGAGAAGTAACCACGGCCGCAAGGCCGTTCGGGCCCGTACAGGTTGTTCTGTCCGGGCCCGAACGCGTTCCCGGCGCGCTCACCCTGTTGGGAGCGCAGGGGAGTTGAGGGAGAGGCGTGGCGAATGGGTCACAGTCGTGATTCCGAATACCCGTCAAGAACCCCCATAGTGGCCCGTATGGCACCGGAACGGCCTTGACGTAGTTCTTATCTCTGGACAGGGTGCTAGAGCAGCACGCTTATGTCTGGGACAGGTGTGATCGGGGGCGGGCGGGATGACCACGGTACGGCGTGGCCCTGCAGAGAGTGTGACCCCGCAGGGCCGTGGACCGCATAGGGCTGCTCCATCGACGAGATCAGCTACTGGGGGTAGCAAACAGATGACGAAGAAGACGCGCATCCGCGTGGCGCGCATAGCCGCGTGCGCAGTGATCGCCGCGGGCGCCTCGCTCACCGCCGCGGGTGCGGCGCAGGCGTCGGGGCTCGGTGACCTCCTCGGGATTTCCGAATCCCCGAGCGGTGACCCGACCAACCCGGGCACTCCGACCGATGACCCGACCGACCCGGGCGAGGAGGACCCGACCAACCCGGGTGAGCCGACGGACGAGCCCACCGGTGAGCCGACCGACGAGCCGACGGGTGAGCCGACGGGTGAGCCGACGGGTGAGCCGACGGGTGAGCCGACGGACGAGCCCACCGGTGAGCCGACCGGCGAGCCGACGGGTGAGCCGACGGACGAGCCCACCGGTGAGCCGACCGACGAGCCCACGGGTGAGCCGACGGACCAGCCCACGGGCGCACCCACGGGTGAGCCGTCGGACCCGTCCTACCCGGACGCCGGTGACAACACCGACACGGACAGTGCCGGCAACCAGCCGGTCGAGCAGGGCAAGGGCAAGGACGAGCTCGCCGAGACCGGTGCGGCCGAGACCACCTTCCTGGTGATCGGTGCCGCGACGATGATCGCCGGTGGTATCGGCTTCCGCTTCCTGCCGCGTCTGGCCGGCGGCGGTCGTACGGCCGCCTGACGCCCGTCAGCGCACACTGAAGGGCCCGGGAGCGCCGACATGGCCTTCCCGGGCTCTTTCGTGTGCGGGGGCTTCCTGGGGCCGTACGCTCATGGCTCAGCCCCGCCGGACAGGTGTCACGATTCTCCGGCTCGGGTGGCGCGCGATGCGCCCTCCGGCTCAGACGGCCTGGTGCGCCAGAAGTGCCAGGGCCGCCATCAGGATCACCATCAGGGCGATCAGCATCGCCGGATTCAGCCCCGCGAAGGGGCCCTCGTCCTGCTTGCGCTGCCGGCTCGCCCGGCAGACGGGGCAGCGGCCCTCGTTCACGGGAGCCGCGCAGTTCGCGCACACCAGTCGGTCATAGGTCATGCGCATTCCTCCTCCCGCGCGGCGGAGCCGCACCAGCCTTCTCTCCGCACAACGCTCCGGGAAACTCAACCGTTCCCCCTACCACTCTGCCAGGTCGCGGCGCTTTCGGCGCGGCCCGGCGGGCAAGGTCCGGCACGCCCCGGTTCGTGCACCGTCGCGTTCCCTCACATAACACCCATTGCTGGACGCCGACTGCACGCGTCCGCCCGCTTCGCGTAGTGTCACGCTCACCTACCCCCGGCCGACCGTGGTGCATCCGTGATCCGATTCGACAACGTCTCCAAGACCTACCCGAAGCAGAGCCGCCCAGCTCTCCGGGATGTCTCACTCGACATCGAGAAGGGCGAGTTCATCTTCCTGGTGGGCTCATCGGGCTCAGGTAAGTCCACCTTCATGCGGCTCATCCTGCGGGAAGAGCGCGCAAGTCAGGGCATGGTCCATGTCCTCGGCAAGGACCTCGCGCGACTGTCCAACTGGAAGGTGCCGCAGATGCGCCGCCAGCTGGGCACGGTCTTCCAGGACTTCCGGCTCCTCCCCAACAAGACCGTCGCCGAGAACGTGGCCTTCGCGCAGGAGGTCATCGGCAAGCCGCGCGGCGAGATCCGCAAGGCCGTGCCGCAGGTTCTCGACCTCGTGGGTCTCGGGGGCAAGGAGGACCGGATGCCCGGTGAGCTCTCCGGTGGTGAGCAGCAACGTGTCGCCATCGCGCGGGCGTTCGTCAACCGCCCCATGCTGCTGATCGCGGACGAGCCGACCGGCAACCTCGACCCGCAGACCTCCGTGGGCATCATGAAGCTGCTGGACCGGATCAACCGGACCGGCACCACCGTGATCATGGCGACCCACGACCAGAACATCGTCGACCAGATGCGCAAACGCGTCATCGAGCTCGAGCAGGGCCGTCTCGTACGTGACCAGGCGCGCGGCGTCTACGGCTACCAGCACTGAGCATCGAGTACTGAAAGGACGCCATGCGCGCCCAGTTCGTCCTGTCGGAGATCGGCGTCGGTCTTCGTCGTAACCTCACGATGACCTTCGCGGTCGTGGTCTCCGTCGCCCTCTCGCTCGCTCTGTTCGGCGGAGCGCTGTTGATGCGCGAGCAGGTCAGCTCGATGAAGACCTACTGGTACGACAAGGTCAACGTCTCGATCTTCCTCTGCAACAAGAACGACGCCAAGGACGTCCCCAAGTGTGCCAAGGGCGCTGTCACGGCGGAGCAGAAGAAGGAGATCAAGGCTGACCTGGAGAAGATGGAGGCCGTCGAGAAGCCGGTCCTCTTCGAGACGGTCGACCAGGCGTACAAGCACTACCAGGAGCAGTTCGGCGACTCGCCGATGGCCGGCAACATCACCCCGGACCAGATGCAGGAGTCGTTCCGCGTCAAGCTGAAGGACCCGCAGAAGTACAAGGTGGTCGCGACGGCCTTCGCGGGCCGTGACGGGGTGCAGTCCGTCCAGGACCAGCGAAGCATCCTGGACAACCTCTTCGGGCTGATGAACGGCATGAACGTGGCCGCGATCTTCCTGATGGGGCTGATGCTTGTCATTGCTCTGATGCTCATCGTGAACACCGTCCGCGTCTCGGCGTTCAGCCGGAGACGGGAAACGGGGATCATGCGGCTCGTGGGGGCCTCCGGCTTCTACATCCAGATGCCGTTCATCATGGAGGCCGCGTTCGCCGGCCTGATCGGCGGCCTGCTCGCCTGCGTGATCCTGATAGCGGCACGGTACTTCCTGATCGACGGCGGACTCGCGCTCCAGCAGAAGCTGAATCTGATCGACTTCATCGGCTGGGAGGCGGTTCTCACGAAGCTTCCGCTGGTCCTGGCGATCGGCCTGCTGATGCCCGCGGTTGCCGCTCTCTTCGCGCTGCGCAAGTACCTCAAGGTGTGACGAGCGCCCCGTCCCGCATGCGGCCAACCAACCGTATGCGGCCGGGGCGTTGTCCTACACTCAGCCACATGCTGGGCCTTACGCACCTTTTGAAACCCCGCGGTGTCTGCCGCGGGGCGGCCCTGACGTTGGTGTTCGCGAGCGTGCTGGCCACCGCCGCGGCCACCGGGTCCCTGCCCCGTGAGGACGGAAAGGGCACGGAGATAGACGCCCACGCGGTGTCCTCCGCCGCCGGTTCCGTGGACCGTGAGGAGATCGCCGACGCGGTCGCCGACGCGGAGGCCGACGGCAAGTCCGGCACGGACGCCGCCCAGGAGGTCGTCAGCCGCAGCGGGGACCGCTGGGGCGCGGTGTACGACGAGCGGGAGTACGAGGATTTCGAGCAGGCGCTCGACGGTTCGTACACGGGCGTGGGGGTCTCCGCCCGCCGTTCGGCCCGCGGTGAGGTCACCGTGACCGGGGTCGAGCCCGGCGGACCGGCGGACCTGGCCGGTGTGCGCAGGGGCGACCTGCTGCTGACCCTGGACGGCCGTCCGGTCCGTAAGCGTCCCGTCGCCGAAGTGGTCGCGCTGCTGCGCGGGGACCGGCTGAAGACGCCGGAGGGCTCATCCGTGGACCTCGGGCTGAGCCGTGGCGGGCGGTCCTGGACCACGACGCTGCGCAGGGCGCGGCTGAGCACGGAACCGGTGAGTGTCCGGCGCCTCGGCCAGGACTCTTCATCGGCCGTGCTGATCAAGGTCACCGCGTTCACCAAGGGCGCGGGCGGCGAGGTCCGTGACGCCGTGCGGGAGGCGCCCGGGGACGCCGGGATCCTCCTGGACCTCAGGGCCAACACGGGCGGTCTGGTCAGCGAGGCCGTCACCGCCTCCTCCGCCTTCCTGGACGGCGGTCTTGTCGCCACCTACGACGTGCACGGAGAGCAGCGCGCCCTGTACGCGGAGTCCGGCGGGGACACAGGCCGGCCCGTGGTCGTCCTGGTGGACGGCGGCACGATGAGCGCCGCCGAGCTCCTGACGGGCGCTCTCCAGGACCGGGGGAGGGCCGTGACGGTCGGCACCCGCACCTTCGGCAAGGGCTCCGTCCAGATGCCCAGCAAGCTCCCGGGCGGCTCGGTGGCCGAGCTGACCGTCGGGCAGTACCGCACTCCGGCGGGCCGCAGCGTCGAGGGGAGCGGCATCACGCCGGACGTCGGGGCGGGTCCGGAGGCCCAGCAGCGGGGCGAAACAGTATTGAGTGGCCTCGGGGGTGGGTCGTAGTGCGAAAATGACCGCACTATGGCCAAGGAAAAAGACACCGGGCGCAAGATGATTGCGCAGAACAAGAAGGCGCGGCACGACTACCACGTCCTCGACACCTACGAGTGCGGTCTCGTGCTGATGGGCACAGAGGTCAAGTCGCTGCGGATGGGCAGGGCGTCGCTGGTCGACGGCTTCGTCCAGATCGACAACGGAGAGGCGTGGCTGCACAACATCCACGTCCCCGAGTACGTACAGGGCACCTGGACCAACCACTCGGCCAAGCGCAAGCGCAAGCTGCTCCTGCACCGGGCCGAGATCGACAAGCTGGCGTCCAAGTCGCAGGAGTCCGGTCACACGATCGTGCCGCTCGCCCTGTACTTCAGGGACGGGCGCGTCAAGGTCGAGATCGCGCTCGCGAAGGGCAAGAAGGAGTACGACAAGCGCCAGACGCTGCGCGAGAAGCAGGACACGCGGGAGACGAACCGCGCGATCTCGGCGGCCCGCCGGCGCCAGCGCAGCGCGTAGGCGGCCGCTGTCCGGGGCCCGCGCCCCGGAGCCTGCCGGAATACGGTGGCATCCGCGTGCGTTGGTCACGTACGATGGGCCGTGCACCCCACAGAGGGTGCGCGTATTGAAAAATCAACATGGGGATGATCGGTTTCGACAGCGGATGTCGAAGCAGGGGAAGCGAGTCGAGGAAGCGGCAATGATCTCGTAAACCATATGTCGCAACCAATAATCGCCAATTCCAAGCGCGATTCCTCCGCCTTCGCCCTCGCTGCCTAATTAGCAGCTAAGCGAAGACTCTGCGGAGTGTCAGCCCGGGGGTGATCCCGACCCGGATCCTGGCATCATTCAGGGATCTAAACTTCTGAGCCCGGTCACGGGGCCCTGAAGGAAATCTAACAGTGACTGGGCCTGTCGGAGGCTTGTTCGCGTGACCTCCGGGGCCGAGAAAAGCGCAGCGAACTGCACTCGGAGAAGCCCTGGTTCCGCACCGTTGGACGCGGGTTCGATTCCCGCCATCTCCACAACCCCATGTACATACAGCCCCTGACCTGCGAGTAATTCGCCAGGTCAGGGGCTTTTTGTATGCGCTGCTAGCCAGGTTCTTGTTCGGACTCGGACTCGTCGTGAATGGTCAAAGCTCCGGCGAGATCGAGGTCGGCAACAGTGCCGTGAGCCCCCGCGCGGACGAGCAGCACGGCGCCGAGCGCGGTGCTCCAGAAGGTCCTGGCCTCCGCTTCGAGCGGCCGGCGGGCCCTCCAGCCGCGGCTCTCGACGATCCGGTCCACGAAACGCTCGGACTGCCGGAACAGCAACTGGAGGTGCTGGTCGACCACGGGGGCGAGTTCCGGCTTGGAAATCCCGGCGGCGAGTGCGCGTGCGACCGACGGCAGCGAGGGCATGGCCAGCACGGCGCGGGCGATGTTCCGCCGGAATGCCGCCGCGTCGGGGGCCTGGCGGCCGATGCGCTCGATCCTTCGGGCGTCGTGCAGCAAGCCGAGAAAGGCGGCGTGCACGAGCAGCGAGTCCTTGGAGCCGAAGTAATACGTGACCTGGTTGGGGAAGACGCCTCCCGCCTTCGCGATCTCCGCGACGCTCACCTCGGCGCCTGGCCGCTCCTTGCAGAGCTGTGCGGTTGCTTCGATCAGCCGGCGCCTCGTCGTGCGACCGCGGTCACGCGACCGGGCCGACGACGACCGGACTTCGGTCCGCTTCTTCTCGTCCACGCCGAAATTGTATGTGATACAACAGCTGGGCACGCTTGTTGTATGGCATACAAGAAAGGCTGAAGGGCATGCACCGGACTCAAGTCGTCGTGACCGGACTCGGCGCGATCACACCACTCGGGGCAGACGTGGCGTCCACCTGGAAAGCCCTGCTCGCCGGCGAGTCCGGCATCCGCGGCGGAGCCCTGCGCGGCCACGAGGACACCGGCCTCCCCGACACGGTCGCGGGGACGATGGCGGCCGACCCCGCCGAGTCGCTGCCGCCGGTACGGGCCAGGCGGCTCGACCGCTCACAGCAGGCGGCCCTCACGGCGGCTGCCGAAGCCTGGGCCGACGCCGGCACCCCGGAGGTGGACCCGGACCGGCTCGCAGCCGCGATCGGCACGGGCATCGGGGGTGTGCGGACCCTGCTGAGGGAGGACGACGTACTGGAGACCGCCGGGCCGCGACGCGTCTCGCCACGCACGGTCCCGATGCTCATGCCCAATGCGGCGGCGGCGCTGATCAGCATCGAGTACGGCGCACGGGCCGGGGCCTTCACGCCCGTCTCGGCCTGCTCCTCCGGCGCCGAGGCGATCGCTCTGGGAGCCAGGCTCATCCGTGCCGGCGAGGCGGACATGGTCATCGCGGGCGGAACCGAGGCCGCCATCACCCCGATCACCGTCGCAGGCTTCGCCCAGGCCCAGGCACTCTCGCGGCACACCGCCGACCCCGCCTCGGCATCACGGCCGTTCGCCGCGGACCGCAGCGGGTTCGTCCTCAGCGAAGGCGCGGCCGTCCTGGTGCTCGAAAGCGCGGAACACGCCGACGCCCGAGGCGCGCACGTCCACGCGGTACTCGCGGGCGCCGGCGTCGCCGCGGACGCCCACCACATCACGGCGCCGGCTGCCGACGGATCCGGTCAGATCTCGGCCATGCGGAAGGCCCTCGCACAGGCCGGCCTGGCTCCCGAGCGGATCAGCCACATCAACGCCCACGCCACCGGGACCCCGCTCGGCGACGCCGCCGAGGCGCACGCGATCGGGAAGGTCTTCGGCCGCGCCACCGTGACAGCCCCCAAGGCCGGGCTCGGCCACCTCTTCGGCGCCGCCGGCGCGATCGAAGCGCTCATCGCCGTCCTCAGCGTGGAGCACGGCGTCATCCCACCGACCCGCAACCTCACCGGGTCCGCCGTCGGTCCCGACATCGATCTCGACGTCGTAGCGGAGCGACGAGAAGCACTTCAGGAAGCCGTGCTGAGCAACTCCTTCGGCTTCGGCGGCCAGAACGTCTCACTCGTCGTCAGCCTCCAGCCCCGGCCTTGGGGTTACGGACCGGCTGTAGCCCCCTATGCCCGATATCGGCGTCCGTGACTTCCCCCGGGGAGCGGCCGGGACGTCACGTCGGGCGGCGTCGGGACCCGTGGGTCGTGGTGGCGACCGCCAGGGCCAGGGCTGCCGCGCACATCGGTGCCGCGTATCCGGTCGCCGTGCCGGTGTGTTCCACCGCCCAGCCGCCCGCCGCTGAACCCGCCGCGACTCCGCCGAGCAGCGCGGTGACGGCGAGCGTCATGCCCTCGTTGAGCTGTGCCTGCGGGGTGAGCCGTTGGATCAGCGTCATGCCGGTGACCATGGTGGGGGCGGTGGCCGCTCCCGCGAGCAGCAGGCAGCCGGCCAGGACCAGCAGTGAATCGGTCGTGGCCGTGGCGATCAGGGGGAGGGACATCAGCGCGGTCATCCCCGCCAGGCAGAGCAGCAGCCTGCGTCCGATCCGCGTCGCCGGGCGTAGTGAGCCGTAGACCAGTCCTGCCACGCAGGAGCCGCCGGCCTGGAGTGCCAGGATCGCGCCTCCGGCGTGGGCGATGGAGACGACCTCCAGGGACCCGAACACCGCGCCCGTGGCCAGGAAGACGGCGAGCAGGGCGGGTATGCCGGGGGTGCGGAGGGGGGAGACCGCCCGGGTCGTGCGAGGGGCCACCGGTGGTTCGGTCGCGCGCTGTGCGGCGAAGACCAGGATGCCGGTCATGAGCAGGATCGCGCCGGTGAGCGTGCCGGCCTCGGGGAAGAGTGCCCCGCACAGGGAGGCGGCCAGGACCGGGCCGAGCATGAAGCAGAGCTCGTCGGCGGCCTGTTCGAAGGAGTTCGCCGTGTGCAGGGCTGCCGCGTCGCCACGGTGGAGGTGGGACCAGCGGGCACGTGACATGCCGCCGGTGTTCGGGGTGGTGGCCGTCGCGGCGTAGGCGACGAAGAGGGTCCAGGCCGGTGCGTCGTAGTGCACGCAGAGGACCAGGGAGAGTGAGCCGAGGACCGCGACAGCGGTGGCGGGTACGGCGACCCTGGCCTGGCCGTGGCGGTCGACGAGACGCGCCGTCCAGGGGGCGACCACGGCGGTCGCGGCCAGCCCGGTCGCCGTGACGGCGCCGGCCAGGGCGTACGAACCGTGTGCCCCGGCGATCATGATGACCGCGCTGACGCTGAACATGCCCATGGGCAGCCGGGCCAGGAGATTGCCCGCCGTGAACGCCCGGGCGCCCGGGGTGGCGAGCAGTCGTCGATATGGATTCGAGCGGGTGGGGGTGGAGGGAGGGGGAGGGGAAGGGGGAGGGGAAGGGGCGGAGGAAGGGGTGGGCAGGGCTGAAGTTTTGTGAGGCACCCGTTCAGCCTCGGGGCGTGCCGGTGGTGGCGTCCAACACCTGATCGGGGTCCATTGACGCACCTGTGTTGTAAATTGTCCGGGTGGTTGCCGCATTTCATGTCGATCCCAGGCTCCTGGGCGGATTCGTCGCGGTGGCGGAGGAGCTGCACTTCACCCGGGCCGCCGCCCGGCTCTACGTCGCCCAGCAGGCGCTGAGCCGGGACATCCGCCGTCTGGAGCGCGAGCTGGGCCGGGAGCTGTTCGTGCGCACCACCCGGCAGGTGACGCTGACCCCCGACGGGGAGCGCCTCCTTCCGTATGCCCGCCGGGTGCTCGACGCGCATGCCGCGCTCGGGGCGGCCTTCGTGGATCCGGCGGACCGCCCGCTGCTCGTCGATCTCAACACCGACGGGATGACGGCGGCCCGGGTGCTGGCCCGGGCGCGGGAGCTCGCGCCCGAGTGCGAGCTGATGGCGCGCTTCGAGAGCGGGCTGACCTGGGCGGCGGGCGAGGTGCTCGCCGGCCGGCTCGATGTCTCCTTCGGGCGGGCGGCAGGACTTGATCCCGCCGTGCTCGCCCAGCTCTCCGTACAGCCGGTGCGGTACGAGCCGATGGCTCTTCTCCTGCCGCACGGTCACCGTCTGGCCGGGTGTGAAGAGATCGCGATGAGTGATCTGACCGGCGAAACCGTCTACGCGGGGGCGGGCAATGCGCGCACGCTGGAGTGGACGGACCTCGCGACGAGGCTGTTCGCGGAGTGGGGTGTCGTCCTGGCGCCGCCCGCCCCGCTCGCCGTAGGGGTGGCCGAATTTCAACGGGTCATGGCGAAGAACGGCGCCCCTGTGCTGACCGTCGTCGGTTTCCCCTGTCTGCCCGGGACGGTGCTGCGTCCGCTTGTCGGGCCGATGCCGCTGTCGCCGCTGCTCATGGTGTGGCGCAGGGGGCTCGACCACCCCGGCCTGGCGGCATTGCGCGCTGCGGTGGCCGAACTCGCCGGGGTGGAGGGATGGATGGTACGGCCACGTACCTCGTGGCTGCCGGATGCCGATGTATCACTCATGGGTCACTGTTCATGAACAACCGCCGATACGGGCCTCTGAGGGGTGTCGGCGTGCGCTACATTCGTGGTTTCGGGTGCACGGTGACGGGTGCCGAACGGACGGGTGGGGGCCCGGATCCGATGGCACGATTCAAGTCATTTCCCGCGCACCTGTTTCGTTGAGTGGGGGAAGTGCGAACACCTGTGGAAAATTGGCGCGAAGGTACCCGAACCGGGCATACGCATGAGCCGAACGATGTGACCGTCCAACTGGACGGGCTGGGTCGTCAGCTCTCCGAGCTGCCCGTGGAGCCTGGCCCTCCGGATCCTTCCGACGGCCCGGTGTTCGTCGACGAGAGCGGCCGCCGCAGCAAGACGTACCGGCGCGTCGGCTGGGTGCTCGCCACGATCTGTGCGGTCTACGCGGTGACGCTCGTGATCGCCGTGCTCGGAGGGAACTCCAGCGCTCCCTGGCTGCCGATATCCGGCCAGGACGAGAATCAGTCGGACGAGGTCGAGGTGCAGCCCGCCCCGAGCGACGCCTCCGCGTCGGCGAGCCCCGGAGCCACACCCAGCGCATCCGCGTCCGCCTCGGACCCGGCTGCCCCCTCGGCCATTCCCTCCGGGACCGCCTCCGTGTCCGGCCCGGCCGTGCCCGGAGCGTCCGCCTCGGCCTCCGTGTCCAGCAAGCCGTCCAGGACCGGTACCGCTTCGGCCCCGGCCCCGGGCAATTCGGCGTCGGAGAAGCCGACCGGCGACCCGTCGCCGACGGACGACGACACAGAGGCTCCCGTCGACGAGAGCCCGCCGGACTCCCCGGACCCCTCTGACTCGCCGGCGCAATCACAAGAAGGCTGAAGTACATGACACCCCCCGTTTCGCGGGGCAGGCACAACCGGAAGAAGAAGCGGACCGTCCGGCGCAGACTTCCCATGCGCTACCTGCTTCCGTCGCTGCTTCTTGTGGCCCTGCTCGCCATGCTCATGCTGCGTGGATACGTGCACAGCGAGGTACTCGCCGACCACCGCATCCAGAAACCGGCGCCCACCGACCAGGTGCCGGACAGGGTCCTCGAAGGCGGCCCGGTCATCGACGCCCGTACCGCGGGCGAGGAAGCCAAGTCGCTCCGGATACCCGAGCACAAGATCGTCCTGACCTTCGACGACGGCCCCGACCCGGTCTGGACCCCGCGGGTCCTGGACGAGCTCAAGAAGCATGACGCGCACGCCGTCTTCTTCGTGACCGGCACCATGGCCTCGCGTTATCCGGCCCTCGTGAAGCGGATGGTCGACGAGGGGCACGAGATCGGGCTGCACACCTTCAACCACCCCGACCTCTCCTTCCAGTCCACCAGCCGCATCGACTGGGAGCTCTCCCAGAACCAGCTGGTGCTGGCGGGTGCGGCCGGTATCCGTACCTCGCTGTTCCGGCCGCCGTACTCCTCGTTCGCCGACGCCATGGACGACAAGTCCTGGCCGGTCACGCAGTACATCGGCAGCCGCGGCTACCTCACCGTCGTGAACAACACCGACAGTGAGGACTGGAAGCGCCCCGGCGTCCGCTCGATCATCGAGCGGGCCACGCCCAAGCACGGCAAGGGCGCCATCATCCTGATGCACGACTCCGGTGGCGACCGGTCCCAGACCGTGGCCGCCCTGGACAAGTTCCTGCCGAAGATGCAGGAGCGTGGCTACGACTTCACCGACCTGACGACGGCGCTCGGTGCCCCCAGCGCGCACACCCCGGTCACCGGGTTCGCGCTCTGGAAGGGCAAGGCGTTCGTGGGGGCGGTGGAGATCTCCGAGAAGGTCACCGGCGTCATGGTGGTGGGCCTCGCCGTCATCGGCGTGCTCGTCATGGCCCGCTTCGGTCTGATGCTGCTGCTGTCCTTCCTGCACGCCAGGAAGGTGCGCCGCAGGAACTTCCGCTGGGGCGAGGACTTCACCCGGCCCGTGTCCGTCCTCGTACCCGCGTACAACGAGCGCGAGTGCATCGAGGCCACCGTGCGGTCGCTGGTGGCCAGCGACTATCCGATCGAGGTCATCGTCATCGACGACGGCTCGACGGACGGCACGGCCGACCTCGTCGAAGCGATGTGGATCCCCAACGTCCGGGTCGTGCGCCAGCGCAACGCCGGCAAGCCCGCGGCGCTCAACAACGGCATCGCGCACGCCCGTTACGACATCGTCGTGATGATGGACGGCGACACCGTCTTCGAACCGTCCACCGTGCGTGAGCTCGTCCAGCCGTTCGCCGACCCCAGGGTCGGGGCGGTCGCGGGCAACGCCAAGGTCGGCAACCGCGACTCGCTGATCGGCGCCTGGCAGCACATCGAGTACGTGATGGGCTTCAACCTGGACCGCAGGATGTACGACCTGCTGGGCTGCATGCCCACCATCCCCGGCGCGGTCGGTGCCTTCCGCCGGGACGCGCTGGACCGGATCGGCGGCATGAGCGAGGACACCCTCGCCGAGGACACCGACGTCACCATGGCGTTGCACCGCGACGGCTGGCGTGTCGTCTACGCGGAGAACGCCAGGGCCTGGACCGAGGCCCCCGAGTCCGTGCAGCAGCTGTGGTCGCAGCGCTACCGGTGGTCCTACGGCACGATGCAGGCCATCTGGAAGCACCGCCGCGCGGTCATCGAGCGTGGTCCCTCGGGCCGCTTCGGACGCGTGGGCCTGCCGTTCGTCTCGCTGTTCATGGTCGTCGCACCGCTGCTGGCGCCCCTGATCGACGTCTTCCTGCTCTACGGACTGGTCTTCGGCCCGACGGGGAAGACGGTCGCGGCCTGGTTCGGCGTCCTGCTGGTGCAGGCCGTCTGCGCCGCGTACGCCTTCCGGCTCGACCGGGAGCGCATGACCCATCTGATCTCCCTGCCGCTCCAGCAGATCCTCTACCGGCAGCTGATGTACGTCGTGCTGCTCCAGTCCTGGATCACCGCTCTGACCGGCGGCCGGCTGCGCTGGCAGAAGCTGCGGCGCACGGGCGTGGTGGAGGCGCCGGGCGGCACGCAGAACCGCCGCAGGGACACGGACAAGGACCGGAGGCCCGTCGCATGACCTACCCCGACCCCGGCAGGCCCCAGCGGGACGGTGCCGGCGGACACGGCTACGGCGACAGTGCCGGCGGACACGGCTACGGCGATGACGCCTGGGCGCCCGTGCAGCAGCAGGGCAGTGCCTATCCGCCCTGCCCGCCACCCGCCGACGTCGCGCACACCGCTCCGCTGCCTGTCGTCGAGCCAGTCCACCCCGTCCCGCCCGACACCGCCGCGTACCCGGAGTACGCGGCCACCGCGGCGTACCAGGAGGTGCACACCGAGGCGAACCAGGGGCACGCCGGTGCGGCCTACCCCGAGCACGCCCCGGCCGCCCCCGCCCCCGTGGACACCTCGGACACCGCGGAGGCGGCCCCCGCTCCCCGCGCCAAGCCCGGGCGGGACCGTTACCTCGACCTGCTCAGGGCCGTGGCCCTGGTCCGGGTCGTCGTCTTCCACCTCTTCGGGTGGGCCTGGCTGACCGTCCTCTTCCCGTCCATGGGCGTGATGTTCGCCCTGGCCGGTTCGCTGATGGCGCGTTCGCTGTCCCGCCCGGCGGTGAGCGTCATCCGCAGCCGGCTGCGGAGGCTGCTCCCGCCGATGTGGGCGTTCTCGCTCGTCATCGTGCCGGTGATGTTCGCGCTGAGCTGGAAGCCCGTCCGGGAGGAGGGGCTGTGGTGGTTCATCAAGCTCGGCAGCTACATCCTCCCGCTCGGCTCGCCGCCCTACCCCTGGGAGAGCGGCTCCGAGGGCGGCTGGCTCGAGCTGTCCTGGGCGGACCAGGCGGCTGGACCGCTCTGGTACATCCGGGCCTATCTCTGGTTCGTGCTCGCCTCACCGCTGCTGCTCAAGGCGTTCCGCAGGCTGCCGTGGGTCACGCTGCTCGCCCCGATCGGCCTCACCGCCGTCATCGGCACCGGTCTCGTGACGGTTCCCGGCACCTTCGGCGAGGGTCTCGTCGACTTCGCCGTGTTCGGGTCCTGCTGGATCCTCGGTTTCGCCCACAACGACGGGCTGCTGAAGGAGGTCCCGCGCTACATCGCGGTGTCCTCCGCCGCGATCGTCATGGGCTTCGGCCTGTGGTGGGCGTCCGGGCACCTCACCGACGAGGGCTGGAATCTGGACGAGATCCCGCTCGCCCAGGCCACCTGGTCCCTCGGCTTCTGCGCGATCCTGCTGGTCTACGCCCCGTCCTGGCGCAAGCTCCCCGGCAGGCTCGCCGGGTGGGACAGCCTGGTCACGCTGGCCAACAACAGGGCCGTGACGATCTATCTGTGGCACAACCTGCTGCTGATGGCGGCCGCGCAGCTGGTGGACGAGCTCTGGTCCATACCGTGGTTCGGCGACACGTTCGACACGTACATAGAACAGTCGTACGAGGTGTTGATCCTCATCGCGATCTGGCCCCTGATAGGGCTCGCGATCCTGGCGTTCGGCTGGGTCGAGGACGTCGCCGCCAAGCGCCGGCCCCGCCTGTGGCCGAACGGCGCGGACCGGGCACGCAAGGCCTGAACACGGCCGGGAGGGGTGCGGTGGGACGGCTCACCGCACCCCTCCCGGCCGAGTGAGAGCAAGGTTGCGCACCGGTCACCTCATGGCACCGCACCGAAACGCGGACTCCCTAGCGTGGGCAGGACAACACCCCGACCCCCTGTGGAGGCGCGTGATGGCCGGTCGTTGGATCGAGCAGTGGGACCCGGAGGACGACGCCTTCTGGCGGGAGACGGGCGAGAGGACCGCCCGCAGGAACCTGTGGTTCTCCGTGCTCTCGGAGCACATCGGGTTCTCGGTCTGGTCCCTGTGGTCCGTCATGGTCCTGTTCATGGGGCCGGAGTACGGCGTCGATCCGGCGGGCAAGTTCTTCCTGATCTCCACGGCCACCCTGGTCGGTGCCGTCGTCCGGGTGCCGTACACCTTCGCGGTCGCGCTGTTCGGCGGGCGGAACTGGACCATCTTCAGCGCGCTGTCGCTCCTGGTGCCGACCCTCGCCGCCTTCTGGGTCATGGAGCCGGGGACCTCGTACACCACGTTCCTCGTCGTCGCGGCGCTCACGGGCATCGGGGGCGGTAACTTCGCCTCGTCGATGACGAACATCAACGCCTTCTTCCCGCTGCGCAAGAAGGGCTGGGCGCTCGGGCTCAACGCGGGCGGCGGCAACATCGGGGTCCCGGTCGTCCAGCTCGCCGGTCTGCTGGTGATCGGCACGGCGGGCGCCGCGCACCCGCGGATCGTGCTCGGGGCGTACGTACCGCTGATCGTCGTCGCTGCGCTCGGCGCCGCGCTGCGGATGGACAACCTCCGGCCCGTCAGGAACGACACGGGGGCCGCTCTCCAGGCCGTACGCGAACCGCACACCTGGATCATGTCGGTGCTCTACATCGGCACCTTCGGCTCGTTCATCGGCTACAGCTTCGCCTTCGGACTCGTCCTGCAGACCCAGTTCGGCCGGACTCCGCTGGAGGCCGCGTCGCTCACCTTCATCGGCCCGCTGCTCGGTTCCCTGATCCGGCCCGTCGGCGGCCGGCTCGCCGACCGGTACGGCGGCGGCAGGATCACCCTGTGGAACTTCGCGGCCATGGCCGCCGCGACGGGTGTGGTCGTCCATGCCTCCGGCATCGAGTCGCTGCCGGAGTTCCTCGTCGGCTTCATCGCGCTGTTCGTGCTGACGGGGCTGGGCAACGGCTCCACCTTCAAGATGATCCCGGGCATCTTCCACGCACAGGGCGTCGCCAAGGGCCTCGGCGACGAGGGCGCCGCGGCGTACGGGCGGCGGCTCTCAGGGGCGGCCATGGGGCTCATCGGGGCGGTCGGGGCCCTGGGCGGTCTCGCGATCAACCTCGCGTTCCGCCAGTCCTTCGCCGCCTCCGGCGCCGGAACAGCCGCCTTCTGGTGCTTCCTCGGCTTCTACGCCGTGTGTTTCACCCTCACCTGGGCGGTATACCTTCGGCGTCCCGCGGCGGTGGCGTCGAAGCCCCAGCTCAGCTACGCCGAGGTGTGAAGATGTCCTCGGTACGACGCAGGACGTAACGGGCGGGAAATACAGGAGGACCGAGACCGTCACGCGACGTTGACAGTCTCGGTCCTCCGCATCATCGAGCAACAGCGGGACGAGAGCCGGGTATCACGCCATGCACGACGACGACGCACAGCACGGGCCCCTGGCGGGCTTCACGGTCGGGGTGACCGCAGCCCGTCGCGCCGAGGAGCTCGGGACGCTCCTCACGCGCAGGGGCGCCGCGGTCATGCACGCGCCCGCCCTGCGGATCGTGCCGCTCGCGGACGACAGTGAGCTCCTGGCCGCCACCAAGGAACTGATCGGGCAGGCACCCGACATCGTGATCGCGACCACGGCCATCGGCTTCCGCGGCTGGGTGGAGGCCGCCGACGGCTGGGGCATCGGGGACCAGCTCCTCGAACTGCTGCGCGGTACGGAGTTGCTCGCCCGTGGTCCCAAGGTCAAGGGCGCCATCCGGGCGGCCGGGCTGACCGAGGCATGGTCGCCGCAGTCGGAGTCGATGGCAGAGGTTCTTGAACGCCTGTTGGGCGAGGGCGTCGCGGGGCGCAGGGTCGCTCTCCAGCTGCACGGCGAACCGCTGCCGGGCTTCGTCGAGTCGCTCCGTGCGGCGGGCGCCGAAGTCGTCGGCGTACCCGTCTACCGGTGGATGCCCCCGGAGGACATCGCCCCGCTCGACCGCATGCTCGACGTCACCGTCGCCCGCGGTCTTGACGCCCTCACCTTCACCAGCGCCCCCGCCGCCGCGTCCTACCTGAACCGGGCGGAGGTCCGCGGCATGCTCCCCGAGGTGCTGGATGCACTGAGCCACGACGTGGTCGCCGCCTGCGTCGGGCCGGTCACGGCCCTGCCCCTGCAGGCGAAGGGCATCGACACCGTCCAGCCGGAGCGCTTCCGGCTGGGCCCGCTCGTGCAGGTGCTCTGCGCGCAGTTGCCCGCCCGCGCCCGTACGTTGCCCGTCGCGGGCCACCAGGTCGAGATCCGGGGCCACGCCGTGCTGGTCGACGGAGCCCTGCGTCCCGTGCCCCCGGCCGGCATGGCCCTGCTGCACGCGCTGGCCCGCAGGCCGGGCTGGGTCGTCTCCAGGGCAGACCTGCTGCGCGCCCTGCCGGGCAGCGGCAGTGACGAGCACGCGGTGGAAACGGCGATGGCCCGGCTGCGTACGGCGCTGGGTGTGCCACGGCTGGTCCAGACCGTCGTCAAGAGGGGCTACCGGCTGGCCCTCGATCCTTCGGCGGACACCAAGTACGACGGCTCCTGACCGGCCGCTACGGTGCGGGGATGTTCAATGACAGCCATCCCCTGACCGACGGTGTCCGGCTGCGGCCCGTGACCCTCGACGACGCGGGGTCGTTCGCCGAGACCCTGACCCGTAGCCGCGCCTACATGCGGCGCTGGGACCCCGTGCGTCCCGAGGCCTTCTACACCCCCGAGGGCCAGCGCCGGCGGCTGACCGCACTGCTGGCCGACCGGGACGACGGGCGGGCGATGCCCTGGGCGCTGGCCGACGACGCGGACCGGGTGGTGGGGGCCATGACGCTGTCCTCCATCGAGCGTGGCGCGTTCCGCAACGCCCGGCTCGGCTACTGGATCGACGTCGACCGGGCGGGCCGGGGCCTGGCCACGGCCGCCGTCACCCGCGTCTGCGAAGCGGCACGGGACGAGCTCGGCCTGCACCGGGTGGAGGCGGGGACGGTCCTGGACAACACGGCCTCGCAGCGGGTGCTGACGAAGTGCGGCTTCGAGCTCTACGGCACGGCGCCGCGCTACCTCCACATCAACGGCGCGTGGCAGGACCACCGGATGTTCCAGCGCATCCTGCACGACGGCCGGCCGGAGCGCTGAGGCGCTCCTACGGTGCGGGGAGGGGCGCGTGCCTGATGTGCCGGTGGCCGTCCAGCGGGAATTCCGGCGGCAGCGCGGTCAGGATCTCGGCGAGCGCGTAGCCCGACTTCTCCGCGACGCGGCAGGACGCCTCGTTGTCCACCTGGTGGATCAGCTCCAGCCGCCGCAGGCCCTCCGCGGCGAACGTGGTGAACGCCCAGTCGGTGAGCGCCCCGAGTGCCCGCGGGGCCACGCCCCGTCCGCGTGCACCCGCCGAGGTCCAGTAGCCGGCTTCGGCGCTCTCCACGCCCGGTACGGGGCGGTTCAGGGCGACGCTGCCGACGAGTTCGCCGTCCCGTGCGGTGTCCGTCGCGGCGAAGCTCAGCCGGGTACCTGACGCCCACCCCTCCTCCTGGACGGTCAGCCAGTGCTCCCCCTCCCCGGCGTCGGGGACCTGCGTCCGCAGCCACCGCCGCATCGCCGGGTCGTCGTACGCCGCGAGCAGCGCCGGCAGGTCGTCCCGGCGCCAGGGGCGCAGGAGCAGGGTGCCTGCCGTCAGCGTGACCGTCGCGTCGTTCATGGCGGACACGGTACGGCGGTGTCCTGAGGGGTTCCGGGCCGGGCCGGATGCGGGCACTCTGGGGGTGGCTCTCCCCCCACAGGTGACCCCTAGGCGGTGACAGGCTCATGGCGGCGGGCACGGGTGCGTACGACCGGCGGTTCGACCCGGGGCGTGTCTGTCTCGACCTGGTCGCGACAGGCGCCGGGGCCTCCGACGGGAGTGAGCGGCTCGACTGTCCGGCGCGTCTCGCCGAGTGGCTGGTGGCCTCGCGGCTGGTCCCGCGCGGGACGCCGCTGGTGGCCGTGGACGAGACCTGGGTGGCGCGGTTCAGGCAACTGCGGGCCGGCGTCGACCGGCTGATGGCGGCTCAGCTGACGGGTGGCAGCGCCGACAAGGCGCTGGAGCTGGTCAACGCCCTTGCGGCGGGCGCCCCGCCGGGGCTGCGGGCCGTGCGCGGGCAGGGCGGGGCGCTCGTACGGGAGCTGAGCGCCGCCCCGGGGTGCGGGGAGCTGCTCGCCGCGGTGGCCCGGGACGCGGTGGACCTGCTGACGGACCCGGTCGCGCGGGCGGGGCTGCGGCGGTGCGAGGGCGATGCCTGCCGGCGGCTCTATCTGGACACGTCCCGGGGGCGGCGGCGCCGCTGGTGCTCCAGCGAGGTCTGCGGCAACCGGGAGCGGGTGGCCAGGCACCGGCGCCGCGTGAAGGCTGTGCCGTGACGCCGTGACGCCGTGACGCCGTGACGCCGTGACGCCGTGACGCCGTGACGCCGTGAGCTCGGCAGCACCGGGAAAAAGTACCCGAAACGCGACCCGGGCGGCAGGTGCGCCAGGGGCTCCCTTTCGCGTACGGTTGACGGCTGCTCGATGCACGTCAGAAGGGGGCCCCGGTGGCCGCGCAGGATGCCGCTGTCGATTCGTTGCGGGACCGGGAAATCGGTGTCGAACAAGAACATCTGGACCGGGTCTACCGCCGTCTCGAAGAGAAGATCGACGAGGCGGAATTTCTCATGCGGGACGCCGGCAAACGGGGCCAGGTAGGCACCCCGGGCGCCCTCGCCGAACGGGACGCGCAGGTCTTCCGCGCCGGAGTCCATCTCAACCGGCTGAACAGTGAGTTCGAGGACTTCCTCTTCGGGCGGATCGACCTGCTGCGCGGCAAGGACGGTGAACGCGGCCCGGACGGCGCCTTCACGTCGGTGGAGGCGGCCGACGACGCCGTGGGGGAGGACAGCACCGCCGAGATCGCGGAGACCCTCCACATCGGCCGCATAGGAGTACTCGACTCCGACTACGCACCGCTGGTGATCGACTGGCGCGCGCCGGCCGCCGCGCCGTTCTACCGTTCGACGCCGAAGGACCCCGGCCGGGTCGTACGCCGCCGGGTCATCCGCTCCAAGGGCCGCAGGGTCCTCGGCGTCGAGGACGACCTGATGCGCCCGGAGCTGACCGCCAGGCTGAAGGGCGAGGAACTGCCCGTCATCGGCGACGGCGCCCTGATGGCCGCGCTGGGCCAGGCCCGCAGCCACACGATGCGGGACATCGTCTCGTCGATCCAGGCCGAGCAGGACCTGGTGATCAGGGCCCCCGCCGCCTCCGTCACCGAGGTCTCCGGCGGCCCCGGCACGGGCAAGACGGCGGTCGCCCTGCACCGGGCCGCGTATCTCCTCTACCAGGACCGGCGCAGGTACGCGGGCGGCATCCTCGTCGTCTCGCCGACCCCGCTCCTGGTCGCGTACACCGAAGGGGTGCTGCCCTCGCTCGGCGAGGAGGGCCAGGTCGCGATCCGTGCGGTCGGTTCGCTGTCGGACGAGGCCGCGGGCGTGGAGGGCGCCACCACCTACGACGAGCCCGCCGTCGCCCGGATCAAGGGCTCCTCCCGGATGCTCCACGTGCTGCGCAAGGCGGCACGCGGGGCGCTGGAGCAGCCCGCGCCGAGGCCCGCGCCCCAGGAGGGGCAGCTGGAGTTCGGCGAGGCCGACGAGGCCCCGGCCGATGAGGGCACCCCCACCCGGCTGAGGGTGGTGGCCTTCGGCGCCCGCGTCGAGCTGGAGGCAGACGAGCTCCGGCGGATCCGGCACAACGTCCTCGGCGGCACGGCGCCCGTCAACCTGCTGCGCCCGCGCGCCCGCAAACTGCTCCTGGACGCCCTCTGGAACAAGTCGTCGGGCCGTGGCCGCTACACCGACCCCGAGCTCGCGGCGGAGTTGCGCTCCTCGTTCGACGAGGACGTGTCCACCGAGACCCCGTTCCTCACCTTCCTGCACGCCTGGTGGCCGGAACTCACCCCTCGCCGGGTGCTGGCCTCCATGTCCGACGAGCGGCGTCTCGGCAGGTGGGCGCGCCGCATCCTCAACCAGGGTGAGGTGCGCCGTCTCGCCCGTTCGCTGAGGCGTCTCGACGAGGACGGCACGGGCCCGCTCTCCGTGCACGACGTGGCACTCCTGGACGAGCTGCAGACCCTGCTGGGCACGCCGGCCCGCCCGAAGAGGCAGCGGGAGGCCGACCCGCTGGACCAGCTCACGGGTCTGGAGGAGCTGATGCCGCAGCGCGAGGAGACCCAGCGGGAGCGGGCCGAGCGGCTGGCGGCGGAGCGTACCGAGTACGCCCACGTCATCGTCGACGAGGCGCAGGACCTGACGCCGATGCAGTGGCGGATGGTGGGCCGCCGGGGCCGGCACGCGACATGGACGATCGTCGGTGACGCGGCGCAGTCCTCCTGGTCGGACCCGGACGAGGCGTCCGCGGCCCGTGACGAGGCGCTCGGCAACCGGCCGCGCCGCCGTTTCACCCTCACCGTGAACTATCGCAATCCGGCGGAGATCGCCGAGCTCGCCGCCAAGGTGCTGGCCCTGGCCATGCCGGGGATGGAGTCCCCGGCCGCGGTCCGCTCGACGGGCGTCGAACCGTGCTTCGAGACGGTGCGGGACGGGGACCTCGCCTCGACCGTGCGCGAGGAGGCCCGCAGGCTGCTCGCGCAGGTGGACGGCACCGTGGGCGTGGTCGTCGCGATGAACCGCCGCGCCGAGGCCCGTGCCTGGCTGGAGGAGCTCGGGGAGCGGGTCGTGGCGCTGGGGAGCCTGGAGGCGAAGGGCCTGGAGTACGACGCCACGGTGGTGGTCTCTCCCGCGGAGATCGCCGATGAGTCCCCGGCGGGGCTGCGGGTGCTCTACGTGGCACTCACCCGTGCGACGCAGCAGCTCACCGTGGTCTCGGGGGACCGTGACATGCCGGACGAGTACGGTGTCCCGGACCTGCTGAGGGACTGATCCGGGGGCGGCGAGGGCCGGCGTGCGGAGTACTTTTCCGAGTCGGTCCGTCGCACGGGAATCACTTTTCCGGGGTCTTTGTTAGCCTGGAGTCGGCACCGGCTCGATCCAAGCCCCCGGGCCCAACCTTCGTCGCTACGAGCGACCACTTGCCGCGAGGCGAGCATGGCGGGCCGGTGTCACCTACGTGGAAGACAGACCCGCGTCACCTGTTGGTGGCGCGGGTCTGTCGTCGTTTCCGGGGTTACGCAGAATCCTCACTTCTCGTATGGTGGAAAAAAGTTTCCGAAAGGTGGCAGTCATTACCTGCTACCGGCCGGTAGGTGCGACGATCGGAACGCACGTGCGGGACTGAACCCCCATCCGCGTGCGGCAACGAAGCTCAGGAAAGCGAAGGACTCGGCCATGGCAACGGCGCCCAGCGTCTCGTACTCGATGACGGTCAGGCTGGAGGTGCCCGCGAGTGGCACAGCGGTCTCCCAGCTCACCACGGCCGTGGAGTCCTCCGGTGGCTCGGTCACCGGCCTCGACGTGACCGCTTCCGGCCACGAGAAGCTGCGGATCGACGTCACGATCGCGGCTTCCTCCACCTCGCACGCGGACGAGATCGTCGAAGGTCTGCGCGACATCGAGGGCGTCGTCCTCGGCAAGGTCTCCGACCGTACGTTCCTGATGCACCTCGGCGGCAAGATCGAGATGGCGTCCAAGCACCCCATCCGCAACCGTGACGACCTCTCGATGATCTACACCCCGGGTGTGGCGCGGGTCTGCATGGCGATCGCGGAGAACCCCGAGGACGCCCGCCGCCTGACCATCAAGCGGAACTCCGTCGCGGTGGTCACGGACGGCTCGGCGGTGCTCGGCCTCGGCAACATCGGCCCCATGGCCTCGCTCCCCGTGATGGAGGGCAAAGCGGCCCTGTTCAAGCGCTTCGCGGGCATCGACGCCTGGCCGATCTGCCTGGACACGCAGGACACCGACGAGATCGTCGCGATCGTCAAGGCGATCGCCCCGGGCTTCGCGGGCATCAATCTGGAGGACATCTCCGCCCCCCGCTGCTTCGAGATCGAGGCGCGGCTGCGCGAGGCCCTGGACATCCCCGTCTTCCACGACGACCAGCACGGCACCGCGATCGTCGTCCTGGCCTCGCTGACGAACGCGCTGCGCGTGGTGGGCAAGGCGATCGGTGACGTACGGGTCGTCATGTCCGGAGCCGGCGCGGCCGGTACCGCCATCCTCAAGCTGCTCATGGCGGCCGGCGTCAAGCACACGGTCGTCGCCGACATCCACGGCGTGGTGCACGCCGGCCGCGAGGACCTGGTGGACGCCACGCCGGACTCGCCGCTGCGCTGGATCGCGGACAACACCAACCCCGAGGGCGTCACCGGCACCCTCAAGCAGGCCGTCGCGGGCTCCGACGTCTTCATCGGTGTCTCCGCCCCCAACGTCCTGGACGGCGCCGACGTGGCGGCCATGGCGGAGGGCGCGATCGTGTTCGCGCTCGCGAATCCGGACCCCGAGGTGGACCCGGCAGTCGCCCGCGAGACGGCCGCCGTCGTCGCCACCGGGCGCTCCGACTTCCCGAACCAGATCAACAACGTGCTGGTCTTCCCCGGTGTCTTCCGGGGTCTGCTGGACGCTCAGTCCCGCACCGTCAACACGGAGATGATGATCGCCGCCGCGCGCGCCCTCGCCGACGTCGTCGCGGAGGACGAGGTGAACGCGAACTACATCATCCCCTCGGTCTTCAACGACAAGGTCGCGGGCGCTGTCGCGGACGCCGTCCGGGAGGCCGCGAAGGCGGCCGGAGTCGCCGAAGCGGTCTCCAGCCCGGCCTGAGGGGCCTGTCGTCTGCCGCCCTTCGGGCGACGACGGCAGTTTGACGACAGGCCCTGGCCGGGGACTCCCCCGGACGGTGCCGTAGGTCACGTCCGGGGTCCGTACGGCGCGTCGCGGGTCGCAGGGTCCCAAACGCCCCTTTAGGGTGGGCGGGCAGCGAGCCCCACAGGCCTGCATCCGCTGCGGAACGCTCCAACAAGTCGACGGAACGTCATCACAGGCAATCAGTGGTGCTATTCGTGTGACGTCGAGGGGTTCCGGATTGGCGTTAGCGCCGCAGGTGGGGGCAGGATGCGTATCCGGGCGCGAGGGTCTGACAGCAGACCCGGGTCCGGGGACTGTCAGAGGGCCCTGGCAGCATCGGCTTCGATCTCACGCCTCACAGGCAAGAAGAACACGGGAGTACAAACATGAACCGCAGTGAGCTGGTGGCCGCCCTGGCCGACCGTGCCGAGGTGACCCGCAAGGACGCCGACGCCGTTCTGGCCGCCCTCGCCGAGACCGTCGGCGAGATCGTCGCCAAGGGCGACGAGAAGGTCACCATCCCCGGCTTCCTGACCTTCGAGCGCACCCACCGTGCCGCTCGCACCGCTCGTAACCCGCAGACCGGCGACCCGATCAACATCCCGGCCGGCTACAGCGTGAAGGTCTCCGCGGGCTCGAAGCTCAAGGAAGCCGCCAAGGGCAAGTAAGTCCCCAAGGCATCAAGAAGGGCGGCCGTCCCCGACCGGGGCGGCCGCCCTTCGCGCTGTCCCGGGGCCGCCGGAGCCGCGCCCAGGGTGTTCATTCCCGCGCACACCGCCCGTGCGGGCGCTGTGAGGCGGTCTGCGGCGCCTGGCACCGCCGGTCGGCCCCCCGGGGAGGCCGCGTGCCCCGTTCGGCTCTGTACGGGCGTTCTGCGGCCCCTGGGTGGATAACGGGCGCCGGGACCACGGAGAAGTCCGCCGCCCCGGTCCCTCGCGGGGGGCCGGGGCGGCGGACTGTGGTGCGGGGGGCGCGTCCCGTGTCAGACGAGTGAGCCGCCGGGGAGCTCGACCTTCGCGCCGAGCTTCTCGAGCTTGTCCATGAAGTTCTCGTAGCCGCGGTTGATCAGGTCGATGCCGTGCACCCGGGATGTTCCCTGGGCCGCCAGGGCGGCGATCAGGTAAGAGAACCCGCCGCGCAGGTCAGGGATGACCAGATCCGCGCCCTGGAGCTTCGTGGGCCCGGACACGACCGCCGAGTGCAGGAAGTTCCGCTGCCCGAAGCGGCAGTCCGAGCCGCCGAGGCACTCCCGGTAGAGCTGGATGTGCGCGCCCATCTGGTTGAGCGCCGAGGTGAAGCCGAGCCGGGACTCGTAGACCGTCTCGTGGACGATGGAGAGCCCAGTGGCCTGCGTCAGGGCCACCACGAGCGGCTGCTGCCAGTCGGTCTGGAAGCCGGGGTGCACGTCCGTCTCCAGGGCGATGGCGTCCAGCGCGCCGCCCGGGTGCCAGAAGCGGATGCCCTCGTCGTCGATCTCGAAGGCGCCCCCGACACGGCGGAAGGTGTTGAGGAAGGTCATCATCGAGCGCTGCTGGGCGCCGCGCACGTAGATGTTGCCCTCGGTCGCCAGCGCGGCGGAGGCCCAGGAGGCGGCCTCCAGGCGGTCCGGGATCGCCCGGTGCGTGTAACCGTCCAGCTGGTCGACACCCGTGATCCGGATGGTCCGGTCGGTGTCCATGGAGATGATCGCGCCCATCTTCTGCAGTACGCAGATGAGGTCCTCGATCTCCGGCTCGACGGCCGCGTTGGACAGTTCGGTGACGCCCTCGGCGAGGACGGCGGTCAGCAGCACCTGCTCGGTGGAGCCCACCGACGGGTACGGCAGCCTGATCTTCGTGCCCCGCAGCCGCTGCGGTGCCTCCAGGTACTGGCCGTCCGCCCGCTTCTCGATGGTCGCGCCGAACTGGCGGAGCACCTCGAAGTGGAAGTCGATCGGCCGGCCGCCGATGTCGCAGCCGCCGAGGCCCGGGATGAAGGCGTGCCCCAGACGGTGCAGCAGGGGGCCGCAGAAGAGGATCGGGATGCGCGACGAGCCCGCGTGCGCGTCGATGTCGGCGACGTTCGCGCTCTCGACGTGCGAGGGATCGAGGATGAGTTCGCCCGGCTCGTCGCCGGGGCGCACCGTCACGCCGTGCAGCTGCAGCAGCCCACGGACCACCCGCACGTCGCGGATGTCGGGCACGTTGCGGAGCCGGCTGGGCCCGCTGCCGAGCAGCGCGGCGACCATTGCCTTCGGCACCAGGTTCTTGGCGCCTCGGACGCGGATCTCGCCCTCCAGCGGGGTGCCGCCGTGGACAAGCAGGACATCGTCTGTGCCGGTCATGTAACTCGCGTTCCGGAGTGGTCGGGCGGGGGGCCATCAAAAGGGTAATGGCCCCCGGCCCCCCTTCCGTAAGGCGTCGGGGGCTACTCGAACGTCATGAATTCGCCACAACACGTTCCGCTCCCCAGGGCTTGCGGAGGGTCACCACCCGCAGGGCCGTTCCGCCGGACCCGCGGGCGTGCGCTCCCCGTGCACCCGTGCCGCGTTCGTGCGCCCTGAGCTGCGGAAGGGCGCCGCCCGGATCCGTGCGGGCGACTTGGCCCCCGCGGAGGGCCGGGATGCGGGATCATCTGTGCCATGACGGAGGTGTCCTCGCTCACAGGACGGCTGCTCGTGGCCGCTCCCGCCCTGGCGGATCCGAATTTCGACCGCGCGGTGGTGCTGCTCCTCGACCATGACGAGGAGGGCTCACTCGGCGTGGTCCTGAACCGCCCGACCCCGGTCGGCGTCGGGGACATCCTCGCGTCCTGGGCCGGTCTGACCGGCGAGCCGGACGTGGTGTTCCAGGGCGGCCCTGTCTCGCTCGACTCGGCGCTGGGCGTCGCGGTGATCCCCGGGGGCGAGGAGTCCTTCGCGGGCTCCCGGCCCCGCTCGGACGGGGAGGAGTCGTCCCCGGGCTCCCGGCTCCGCTCGGACAGGGGTGAGCCCGTCGGCTGGCGCCGGGTGCACGGGGCGATCTGTCTGGTGGACCTGGACGCGCCTCCCGAGCTGCTGGCAGCGGCGCTCGGCTCGCTGCGGATCTTCGCCGGATACGCGGGCTGGGGGCCCGGTCAGCTGGAGACGGAGCTGACGGACGGAGCCTGGTACGTGGTCGAGTCGGAGCCGGGCGACGTCTCGTCGCCGCGCCCGGAGAAGCTCTGGCGGTCGGTTCTGCGGCGGCAGCGCAGCGAACTGGCGATGATCGCGACGTATCCGGACGACCCTTCGCTGAACTGATGCGCGGAGCTTTCAGTACGCTTGGCAGTTATGAGCACTCTTGAGCCCGAGCGCGGGGCAGGTACGGGGACCCTCGTAGAGCCGACGCCGCAGGTGTCGAACGGCGACGGTGACCACGAGCGCTACGCCCATTACGTCCAGAAGGACAAGATCATGGCGAGTGCCCTCGAGGGCACTCCCGTGGTGGCACTGTGCGGGAAGGTCTGGGTCCCGGGGCGCGACCCCAAGAAGTATCCGGTCTGTCCCATGTGCAAGGAGATCTACGAGTCCATGGGCGCCGGTGGCGACAAGGACAAGGGCAAGGGCGGCAAGGACAACAGCAAGAAGTAGTCCGCTCCGCCTCTTATATTTCTTTTCGGACCTTGATCCCGGCCCCCGGGGTGCGTGGCGACGCGCGCCCCGGGGGCCGTTCGTATGCCCGTTCGCGGGCCGGTCCGACTGGCCGGATCGTGGGGTCCGCGTTGCACGGGCTGCACCGCGGGTCACAGAGTGGTTGAGACCACTTGTCGGCGCGCTGAGGCCCCCTTAGTCTCCTGCGAGTTGTGCAGAACGAAACGCACGTTGCATGGAATGCAACGATTGACCGGTAGGGGTCCCGGATGAAGCTTTCTGCCCGAATCGCCGTTCCTGTCACGGCACTTGTGCTGGCCGGCCTCACCGCCACCGCCTGCGCGCCGCAGACCTCCGACACCGGCGCCGAGGGCGACGAGAAGACCGGGACGCTCCGCGTCTGGCTCTTCCAGGAGGTCGGCAACAAGCCCAAGGAGAAGGTCGTCAACGCGGCTGTCGCCGACTTCGAGAAGTCCCACAAGGGGGCCGACGTCAAGGTCGAGTACATACCCGTCGACACCCGGGCCCAGCGCGTCAAGGCCGCCTTCAACGACCCGAAGAGCGCCCCCGACCTCATGGAGTTCGGCAACACCGACACCGCCGGCTACGTGAAGGACGGCGGACTGGCCGACGTCAGCAAGGAGTTCGCCGCCTGGGACGAGGCCAAGGACACCGACCCGACCGCCAAGCAGTCCGTGACGGTGGGCGGACAGGTCTACGGGGCGCCGCTCTTCGTCGGCGTACGGGCGCTCTACTACCGCACGGACGTCTTCGACGAGCTCGGTATCAAGCCCCCGCAGTCCCAGGACGAGCTGATCTCCACGGCCAAGAAGATCCGCCAGCAGAAGCCGGATCTGTACGGCCTCGCGGTCGGCGGCGCGTACACCTACGGCGCGATGCCCTTCATCTGGGCGCAGGGCGGCGAGCTGGCCGACGAGACCGGGGTGACCTACGGGTCGGCCATCAACAGCGCGAAGGCCCGAAAGGGCATCGAGGCCTACACCTCGCTCTTCGGCGACGACAACTGCCCTGCGGCCAAGTGCGCCTCCATGGGAGGCAACGACACCGTCACCGCCTTCGCGTCGGGCAAGGCGGCCATGGCGATCGGCGGCGACTTCAACCACGCATCGGTCGAGGAGGGCAGTGTGCAGGGCAAGTACGCCGTCGTGCCGCTGCCCGGTGCGAAGAAGGGTTCGATCGCCCCGGCGTTCGCGGGCGGCAACAACGTCGGCGTACTCAAGAGCAGTTCGCACCGCACCCTCGCGGTCGACCTGATGAAGTCGCTGACCGGCAAGAAGACGCAGGCGAAGATGTTCGACGCGATGGGCTTCCTGCCGACGTACACGGACGTGCTGGACACCGCGGCGGAGAAGGAGCCCTTCGTCGGCCCCTTCGTCGACACGCTCGGCGCGGGCGCCAAGTTCGTCCCCGCATCCCCGGCCTGGGCGCAGATCGACGCCTCGCTGGTCCTGCCGAACATGTTCCAGGAGATCGTCAGCGGCCGTAAGGACGTGGCCACCGCCTCGGACGACGCGGCGAAGAAGATGGACGCGGCGTTCGCCGAAGCGGGCTGACGATGGCAGCGAACACCGCACCGCCCAAGATCCCCGTACGGCCCGGGGCGAGCGGGGCGCAGGCCCGCCCGCCCCGGCGCCGCCCGGCGTCACCCGCGCGGCGCGCCGGCTGGACCCCCTGGCTCTATCTGCTGCCGGCGCTCGTCCTGCTCGGCGGGCTCCTCGTCTACCCGATCTACCAGCTGGGCCTGATCTCCTTCCTGGAGTACACCCAGGCCCAGGTCAGCGGCGGCGAACCCACCACCTTCCAGGGCTTCGGCAACTACGCCACGCTCTTCAGGGACAGCCAGTTCTGGCAGGTGCTCCTGGCGACCGTGGTGTTCGCCGCGGCCTGTGTGCTGGCCACCCTGTTCGTCGGCTGCGCCCTGGCCGTCCTGCTGACGCGTGTGCGCGCCCTGCCCCGGCTCGCGCTCATGATGGCCGCGCTGGGGGCCTGGGCCACACCGGCGATCACCGGCTCGACCGTCTGGGTGTTCCTCTTCGACCCGGACTTCGGACCGGTCAACAACGTGCTGGGGATCGGCGACTTCTCCTGGACGTACGGGCGCTACAGCGCCTTCGCGCTGGTGCTCCTCGAAGTGCTCTGGTGCTCGTTCCCGTTCGTGATGGTGACCGTGTACGCGGGTATCCGCGCCATCCCCACCGAGGTGCTCGAGGCGGCTTCGCTGGACGGCGCCTCGCAGTGGCGGATCTGGCGGTCGGTCATGGCGCCGATGCTGAAGCCGATCCTGATCGTCGTCACCATCCAGTCCGTCATCTGGGACTTCAAGGTCTTCACCCAGATCTACGTCATGACCAACGGCGGCGGCATCGCCGGCCAGAACCTCGTGCTCAACGTGTACGCGTACCAGAAGGCGTTCGCGTCCTCGCAGTACGGACTCGGATCGGCGATCGGCGTCGTGATGCTGGTGATCCTGCTGGCCGTCACGCTGGTCTATCTGCGCCTGGTGCGGCGCCAGGGGGAGGAACTGTGAGCGCGCGTGCGCTGCTGCGTGTCCGCCGGCCGGGGCGGCTGGCGGCGGAGGCCGCGGCCCTCCTCATCGCCGTCGTGGTCGCCTTCCCCCTCTACTGGATGGTGCTCTCCGCCTTCAAGCCGGCCGGCGAGATCCAGTCCACCGAGGCACGCCCCTGGACCCTGTCCCCGTCCCTCGACTCGTTCCGCCGGGTGTTCGAACAGCAGGACTTCGGGCGCTACTTCCTCAACAGCCTGATCGTGGCCGGCACCGTCGTCGTCGTGTCCGCGCTGATCGCCTTCCTCGCAGCGACGGCGGTGACCCGCTTCCGCTTCAGATTCCGCACCACCCTGCTCATCATGTTCCTCGTGGCGCAGATGGTGCCGGTCGAGGCGCTGACCATTCCGCTGTTCTTCCTGATGCGGGACTTCGGCCAGCTGAACACGCTCGGATCACTGATCCTGCCCCATCTCGCCTTCTCGCTGCCGTTCGCGATCTGGATGCTGCGCGGTTTCGTCAAGGCCGTCCCGGACGCTCTGGAGGAGGCCGCCTACATCGACGGGGCGAGCCGCGCCCGGTTCCTGTGGCAGATCCTCTTCCCGCTCGTCTTTCCCGGCCTCGTGGCGACGAGTGTCTTCTCGTTCATCTCGACCTGGAACGACTTCCTGTTCGCGAAATCGTTCATCATCAGCGACGTCTCCCAGTCGACGCTCCCCATGGCGTTGCTGGTCTTCTTCAAACCCGACGAGAACGACTGGGGAGGGATCATGGCGGCCTCCACGGTGATGACCATTCCCGTGCTGGTCTTCTTCGTCCTCGTACAGCGGCGCCTGGTCTCCGGACTCGGCGGCGCGGTGAAGGACTGACTCATGGACAACCTGATCCCGGCACCCGTACGCAGCAGCGGCGGCGGGGCCGACGACAACGGCGGGGACGGCAGCGGCGCCTTCCTCCTCGACGGGGCCACGACCCTCACGGCGGGCCCAGGCACCGGGAGCACGGAGCGCTGGCTGCGCACCACTCTCGGAGCGGCCTTCGGTCTGCCGCTCGCCCAGGGCACCCCGGCGGACGAGCCCGCGAACACCATTGACCTGCGCATCGACGCGACTCTGGAGCGCGAGGGCTACCGGCTGTCCGTAGCGCCGGGCTCCGGTGTCCGCCTCACCGGAGGGAGCGCCGCAGGGGTGTTCTGGGGGGCGCAGACGCTCCGTCAGCTCCTCGGCCCCGACGCGTTCCGCCGAGCCCCCGTGCGCCCCGGTGCGCGGCGGGCCGTGCCCCGCACGGAGATCGAGGACGGCCCGCGCTTCGGCTGGCGGGGCCTGATGCTCGACGTGGCCCGGCACTTCATGCCCAAGGACGG
Source organism: Streptomyces sp. NPDC048565 (assembly GCF_040650935.1). Lineage (NCBI taxonomy): Bacteria > Bacillati > Actinomycetota > Actinomycetes > Kitasatosporales > Streptomycetaceae > Streptomyces > Streptomyces sp. NPDC048565. The sequence goes on along the minus strand of NZ_JBEZIH010000001.1, from coordinate 397,056 downwards.
CGTGCTGCGCATGCTCGACCTGCTGGCCGCCCACAAACTGAATGTCTTCCACTTCCACCTCACCGACGACCAGGGCTGGCGCATCGAGATCAAGCGCCATCCCCGGCTCACGGAGACCGGCGCCTGGCGCGCACGCACCAAATACGGCCACCGCGCCTCCGAACTCTGGGACGAGACTCCGCACGGCGGCTTCTACACGCAGGACGACATCCGCGAAATCGTCGCCTACGCCGCCGAGCGGCATATCCGGGTGGTCCCGGAGATCGACATCCCCGGCCACTCGCAGGCAGCCATCAGCGCGTATCCGGAACTGGGCAACACCGACGTCATCGACACCTCCGCGCTTTCCGTGTGGGACACCTGGGGGGTCAATCCGAACGTACTCGCCCCCACTGACAACACCCTGCGCTTCTTCGAGGGCGTATTCGAAGAACTGCTCGACCTGTTCCCCGCCGATGTCTCGCCCTTCATCCATATCGGCGGTGACGAATGCCCCAAGGACCAGTGGAAGGCGTCACCGACGGCACAGGCCCGCATGGCCGAGGCCGGTCTTGCCGACGAGGACGAGCTCCAGTCCTGGTTCATCCGCCACTTCGACCGCTGGCTCACCGCCAGGGGCCGCCGCTCCATCGGCTGGGACGAGATCCTGGAGGGCGGTCTCGCCGAGGGCGCGGCCGTGACGTCGTGGCGGGGATACGCGGGCGGGATCGCCGCCGCCGAGGACGGGCACGACGTCGTGATGTGCCCCGAGCAGCAGGTGTACCTGGACCACCGTCAGGACGGCGGCGCCGACGAACCGATGCCCATCGGCTTCGTCCGCACCCTGGAGGACGTCTACCGCTTCGAACCCGTTCCCCCCGGGCTCTCCGACGAGGCCGCCGGACACATCATGGGCACCCAGGGCAACGCCTGGAGCGAGGTCATGCAGAACCGGGACCGCGTCGACTACCAGGTGTTTCCGAGGCTCGCCGCACTCGCGGAGGTCGCCTGGTCGCGGCTCCCGGCCCCGGACGAGCGGGACTTCGCCGATTTCGAACGCCGGATGAACACTCACTACGCCCGGCTCGACGCCCTGGGCGTCGCCTTTCGGCCGCCGGCGGGTCCGCTGCCCTGGCAACGCCGGCCCGGCATCCTGGGTCGCCCGATCGAGGGACCGCCGCCGACCGTGTGACCCGCTGCCCCGCGCCGGCCAGGGGGCCCGAATAAGTCGTACGAACCCGCTGAAGAGTGTCAATTCGTGCGCCCGGCAGAAGGTCTGTCAAAGCAGACTATTCCCCTGGTCGGGGACGGAAACACCCTTCGCGGACCCTCGCGTCGGGCAGCCCGGAAGATGTGCCAGAGTTGCCACGTCCCGGCCGTGAGCACGTACCGTACGGCGGACAGGCGGGACTGCCGGGACACCGGGAAGGGGCAGCTGGGTTGACCACGCACGCACCGCAGGCGATGCAGTCGGTGACGCTCCCGGCCTCGCTCGACGAGGCCGTGGCGGCACTCGGCGCCATGCCCGCAGCCGTCCCCGTTGCCGGCGGCACGGACCTCATGGCGGCCGTCAACAAGGGCCTCCTGCGGCCCTCGGGGCTCGTCGGCCTCGGCCGGATCAGCGAGCTGCGCGGCTGGCACTACCAGGACGGCCACGCACTGCTCGGCGCCGGACTGACCCATGCGCGCATGGGGCGTCCCGACTTCGCCGCGCTCATCCCCGCGCTGGCCGCGTCCGCGCGCGCCGCGGGCCCGCCCCAGATCCGTAACGCCGGGACGCTCGGTGGGAACATCGCCACCGCGGCCCCGACCGGCGACGCGCTGCCGGTGCTGGCCGCCCTGGAGGCCGAGCTGGTCATCGCCGGCTCCGGAGGCTCCCGCCGTGAGATCCCCGTCTCGCACCTGCTGGCGGGCCGCGAGATGCTCGAACCCGCCGAGCTGATCGGTTTCGTCCGCGTACCGCTGCTGCACGCCCCCCAGGTCTTCCTCAAGGCCACCGGGCGCACAGGACCCGGCCGCGCCACAGCGTCCGTCGCGATCGTCCTGGACCCGGCGAGGCGCGGGGTGCGCTGCGCGGTCGGCGCGATCGCCCCGATGCCCCTGCGGCCGCTGGAGGCCGAGCGCTGGATCGCCTCCCTGATCGACTGGGACGGCGAGCGGGGCCTGGCCCCCGACGCGCTGGCGGCCTTCGGCGAGTACGTCGCGGCGGCCTGTATCCCTGACCAGGCTCCACCGGACGACGGGGGAGAGGCACCTCCGCTGTCGCCCGCCGTCCTGCACCTGCGGCGCACCGTCGCCGCGCTCGCCCGACGCGCACTGGGGAGGGCACTGTCGTGAGCAATGAGGAGAACCCCGAGCAGCAGCACGGGCAGCCCGACCCGTACGCCGGCTGGCAGCCGACCCCGCAGGGCGGTGAGTACGACGCGGAGGCGACCGCCTTCGTCCACCTGCCCCCGGAGGACCTCGCCGACCTGGGCAACGACCCGCTGGCCGCCCCCGGCCAGGGCTATGTGCCGCCGATGATCCTGCCGCTGACCCCGGCAGCCGGTCTCGACCCCGCGGCGACGGGCAGCTGGGTCGTGCGGACGCCCGAGCAGCAGGGACAGACGGCCGGCCCGTCGGCGGGCCCGGACTCCGCGCCGGAGGCCGTGCACTGGCCCGATCCGAACCAGCAGCAGGACCCGTACCAGCAGCCGTACCCGGACACCTCGCAGTACGCGCAGACCTCGTCCACGACGGCCCAGTGGAACTTCACCGACGCGCATGTCACCGACGCGCGTTTCACCGGGGCCGTCCCCGCCGAGCCCGAGCCCGAACCGGCGCCCGAGCCCGCGGGTCACACCGGCGAGTGGACGATCCCGGTGGCCAACGGCGACCTCCCGGAGGAGTCCGGCGAGTTCGCGTCGTCGACGATGGCCTCCCAGTGGTACGCGGACGCGCCCCCGGCGACGCTGCCTGGCGGCGCGCCCGCGCCCTGGGCGACGCAGGAGCGCGCGGCCGAACCCGAACGCGAACCCGAGGCCGCCGCCCCGGCCGAGGTGCCGTCCGGGCCCACGGAGCCCGTGCACGCCGCCGACGAGCCGGACGAGCCCCTGGAGGCCCCGGCAGCCGAGGTCCCGGCACCCGCAGCCGAGGCCGCGGAGCCGGTGGCCGGGACCCCGGACGCATCCGAGGCTTCCGGCACCGGGACCGAGACCGCTACCGGGACCGAGACCGCGAACGAGGGAGACCCGGCCCCGGAGAACGGCCCTGAACACGGCCCGGACCTGGCCCCCGGACACGGCCCGGATCTGGCCCCCGGACACGGCCCGGACCTGGCCCCCGAACACGGCCCCGGACAAGACCTGGGGCCGGCGGACGAGCCCGGGGGCCACCCCGATCCCCAGTCCGCCATCGCCACCGCTCCAGGCCCGAGCCCCAGCGAGCACGCCTCGACCTCGTACGCCCTCCATGTGAACGGCGTGGACCGCCCCGTCAGCGACGCATGGATCGGCGAGTCCCTGCTCTACGTGCTCCGGGAGCGCCTCGGCCTCGCCGGTGCCAAGGACGGCTGCTCGCAGGGCGAGTGCGGCGCCTGCAACGTCCAGGTCGACGGCCGTCTCGTGGCCTCCTGCCTGGTTCCCGCCGCCACGACGGCCGGCAGCGAGGTCCGTACGGTCGAGGGGCTCGCGGTGGACGGCGAACCCTCCGACGTCCAGCGTGCCCTGGCCGAGTGCGGGGCCGTCCAGTGCGGCTTCTGCATCCCGGGGATGGCCATGACCGTCCACGACCTGCTGGAGGGCAACCACGCCCCCAGCGAGCTGGAGACCCGACAGGCCCTGTGCGGCAACCTCTGCCGGTGTTCCGGCTACCGGGGTGTGCTCGACGCCGTACGCGACGTCGTCGAGTCCCGGGAGGCGACCGCGGACGCGGCGGCCGCCGCCCCGGAGGAAGCCGCCGAGCCGCGCATCCCGCACCAGGCCGCCCCCGGCACCGGCAGCGTCCAGGCACCCGGGCCCGAGGGAGACGTCCGGTGAGCACCGCGCCGTCCCCCGCACCACCGGCCCTCCCCACCACCAGCCGCCACAGCGGAGCGAACGACAAGGAGGCGGCGTGACCAGCGACGCAGCCACCGCGACCAGCACCACGCGCACGACACCGCCGGCCGAGGGCCCCGACCCGGACCAGGAGCTGCCCGCGCTCGGCCTGGGCACCTCGCTGCCGCCCGCCGATGCCCGTGCCAAGACGGAGGGCACCTTCCCGTACGCGGCCGACCTGTGGGCCGAGGGGCTCCTCTGGGCCGCGGTGCTGCGTTCCCCGCACCCGCACGCGCGCATCCTGTCGATCGACACGACGGCAGCGGTCGGCATGCCCGGGGTACGCGCGGTCGTCACGCACGAGGACATCCCCGGGGACGGCTCGTACGGCCGCCGGGTCGTCGACCGTCCCGTGTTCGCCTCCGAGCTCGTACGCCACCACGGCGAGCCGATCGCGGCCGTCGCGGCTGACCACCCCGACACCGCGCGGCTGGCCGCCGCCGCGATCGCCGTCGAGTACGAAGTACTCGAACCGGTCACCGACCCCGAGAAGGCCTTCGCCGCGGAACCCCTGCACCCCGACGGCAACCTCATCCGCCACATCCCGCTGCGCTACGGCGACCCGGACACCGTGGGCGAGGTCATCGTCGAGGGCCTGTACCGTATCGGCCGCCAGGACCCCGCCCCGATCGGCGCGGAGGCCGGCCTCGCCGTGCCCCGCCCCGACGGGGGCGTCGAGCTGTACACGGCGTCCACCGACCCGCACACCGACCGCGATCTGGCCGCCGCCTGCTTCGGCCTTGACGCCGAGCGCGTCAAGGTCGTCGTGACCGGTGTCCCCGGAGCAACCGGCGACCGCGAGGACCCCGGCTTCCAGATCCCGCTGGGCCTGCTCGCCCTGCGCACCGGCTGCCCGGTCAAACTCGCCGCCACCCGCGAGGAGTCCTTCCTCGGGCATGCCCACCGTCACCCCACCCTGCTGCGCTACCGGCACCACGCGGACGCGGAGGGCAGGCTCGTCAAGGTCGAGGCGCAGATCCTCCTCGACGCGGGCGCGTACGCCGACTCCTCGTCCGAATCCCTGGCCGCAGCCGTGGCCTTCGCCTGCGGTCCCTACGTCGTCCCGCACGCCTTCATCGAGGGCTGGGCGGTCCGTACGAACAACCCGCCCTCCGGGCATGTGCGCGGCGAGGGCGCGATGCAGGTCTGTGCCGCGTACGAGGGCCAGATGGACAAGCTGGCGGCGAAGCTCGGCATCGACGCGGTCGAACTCCGGCTGCGCAACGCCCTCTCCACGGGCGACATACTCCCCACCAGCCAGACCGTGACCTGCCCCGCGCCCGTCGCCGAACTCCTCACCGAGCTCCGCGACTTCCCGCTTCCCGCGCTCCCCAAGGACGCTCCGGAGGACGACTGGCTGCTACCCGGAGGCCCGGAGGGCGCCGGCGAACCCGGGGCCGTACGCAGGGGCGTCGGCTACGCACTCGGTATGGTCCACATGCTCGGCGCGGAGGGCACGGACGAGGTCTCCACGGCCACGGTCCGGGTCCACGACGGAATCGCCACCGTGATCTGCGCGGCCGTCGAGACCGGCCAGGGCTTCACGACGCTCGCCCGCCAGATCGTCCAGGAGACCCTGGGCGTCGAAGAGGTCCATGTGGCGGCGGTGGACACCGACCAGCCCCCCGCGGGCCCGGCGACGCACGGCCGCCACACCTGGGTCTCGGGCGGCGCGATCGAACGCGCCGCGAAGATGGTCCGCACCCAGCTGCTCCAGCCGCTGGCCCACAAGTTCGGCATGTCCACGGAGCTCCTCCAGATCGCCGACGGCAAGATCACCTCGTACGACGGTGTGCTGTCCACGACGGTCATGGAGGCGATGGACGGCAAGGAACTCTGGGCCACCGCCCAGTGCCGCCCCCACCCCACGGAGCCCCTGGACGAGGCGGGCCAGGGCGACGCGTTCGTGGGCCTGGCCTTCTGCGCGGTCCGTGCGGTGGTCGACGTCGACATCGAACTCGGCTCGGTCCGGGTCGTCGAGATGGCGGTCGCGCAGGACGTCGGCCGGATCCTCAACCCGTCCCAGCTGGCGACCCGCATCGAGGCGGGCGTCACCCAGGGCATCGGCGCGGCCCTCACGGAGAACCTCCGTACGGCCCGAGGCCTGATCCGCCACCCGGACCTCACCGGCTACGCACTTCCGACCGCTCTGGACGCGCCGGACATCCGGATCGTCAAACTGGTCGAGGAGCGCGACGTGGTGGCCCCCTTCGGCGCCAAGCCGGCCTCGGCGGCCCCGGTGGTCACCTCCCCGGCGGCGGTGGCATCGGCGGTCCGCGCCGCGACGGGCCGCCCGGTCAACCGCCTCCCGATCCGCCCGCAGGCAGCGGTGGCGGCCACGCCCAAGGCGTAACACTTCGGCCGTAGTTGGGCACCGTGCGTGCAACCAGGGGCGCGGTCTGTCACCGGTGCTGGATACAGTGCCCCTGACGTTGTGGTCGGTCGGCTGTATCCGGGGGAGGGTGCTGTGGCGCCGAGTGAGGTTGGAGCGGGGCTGGCCGCGATGGCGATGCCGGGGTTCGCGGGGGCGGGCATCGCGGCGGCGTCCCTGGCGACGGAGCTCACGTCGTTCACGAAGTTCCGTAACCGCATAGACGAGCTTCTGCGCGACCTGAAGGAGTCCCCGGCGGGACCCGGGAAGCTGGGCGAAGACCCCATGTCGCGCGGTCAGTTCGGCGGCGGCGAGAACCGGTGGGCCGAGGCGGCCTCGCTGTTCACGTCGTACCAGACGGTGATCACGGAGCTGGAGTCGCTCTCCAAGCTGCTCTCGGACTGCATCGAGGGCATGAGCATCGCGGTGCTCGCCTCGCACAACGGCTACGCGAACATCGACGACGACCTACGCCGCCGCATGCTCGCGATCAGCGCGGGGGCGGAGGAGCAGTACGGGGGGAAGTACGACGGGTCGTACGACGGGTCGCAGGGGCCGCCGAAGGAGGGCGGGGGACAGTCATCCGCCACAAAGCCGACGGAACCGGAAACGGGCGACACCGCGGGTATCAGCGGGCTCTGAGGACGACATTCACTGGTGCGGCACGGGGAGACGGGGGTACGGGGATGGACCACAAGGAAGCAGGCCAGGGCACTCCGTTCGACAGCATGTCGCACGAGGAGATGCTCGCGTGGCTGGACGCGGCCAACAGCGGGGCGATCCAAGGTGCGTCGGACCGGTTGGTGAGCGCGGCGGAGGAGATCCGCAAGATCGCGGAAGAGATCAAGGTCCGCCCGCAGACGGTCGAGTGGAAGGGCGAGGGCGCGGACGCGTTCCGCACCTGGAGCGCGGACCTGGCGAACGCGACGCTGCGGCTGGGGGACTACAGCGAGGGCGCGTCGAAGTGGCTGGCCCAGGCTTCGGACTCGCTCGCCTCGGCGCAGGTGGCCATCCCCCGTACGCACTCGGGGGCCCAGGCGAACCTGGACGCGGCGCGGGCGGCGCGGAACGACCCGGACGCATCCTCGGTGGCGCAGAAGGCGGCGGAGACGCTGCTCGCCGAGAAGGAGGCGAACCGCCAGGAGGCCGCGGCGCAGATGCGGAAGCTGGCGCAGTCGTACGCGTTGTCAGCCTCGCAGCTGGACGCTCTGGAGAAGCCTGCGTTTCCGCCGCCTCCGGGGGAGATCGTGCCGGAGCGAGCAGTTGGCTACGGTGGCTCCGAGACCTACGGCGGATCAACTGGCGGCAGGGAAACCATAGAGAGCGAGGGCGCGATTCGTGGGGTGACCACGCACTCAGTGTCCTCGCAGGCAACGGGCCCAGGAAGCCAAGGCACTCCTGACTCATCGGCGGTCCGCGTGCCCCCCGACCTGGGAACCCCCGTCAGCATGGAAGTCAACAGCACAGCAACTCTGCCGCAGTCATCGTCCATGCCCTCGGTCCAACAGCCGGGACCGCCGGTCACGGGTAGGCCGGACAGTGGCCTGCCTTCTGGACTCCCCGTGCCGCCCGCGTTGGGCACCTCACGGTCGGTTCCAGGCACTTTTAGCAGCGCGAAGAACGCAGGGCTGGGTGTCCGCCCGCCGTCGCTGCCCGGCCAGGGCGTGCCCGGTTCGGGCTCGGCAAGCCGCGTGCCTCGTGACGCGGGCATCTCCGGTGGCCGTCCGGTAGCCCAGCCCACCGGCCGAGGGCTTCCTGGCGGAACGGTGGTCGGCGGTGAGGGGACGCAGGGACGGAGCCCCATGGGGCATGGCGGGATGGGTGCCGGCGGTGCCGCTCGGAGTGGGGCCATGGGCGGGCGGCCACCGGCTGGTGGAAACAGCGGAGTCGTCGGCGGCCGGCCCCGGCAGGCGGGGCGTTCAGGTGAACGTCCCTTCACACCTGGTGGCACCGGCCTCGTCCGGGGCAACGAAAACGGACGTGCTGCCGGACAGGTAGCAGGTGGATTGAGGGCACCGTCAAGCCGTCGGCCCGGAGACCCCCGCCGTGATGAGGACGGTGAGCGTCCGGACTACTTGATCGAAGATGAAGAGACGTGGAAGCAGGGTGGACGTCGCGCAGGGCCGCCCGTCATCGACTGATGGAACGACTCCGGATAGGGACGCGAATGCTTGCCAGTGGTGTGCACAGGGGCCGGACAAGGCCCATTGTTTCGGCGGCGCTTGGAACACTGCTGGTGGCCGTCACGGCGGGGACTGCTCAGGCGGATTCGGTCCGTTCGGATCAGTGGCACCTGACAGGGATGAAGGCCGAGGAGATGTGGCGGAGCAGCACAGGGAGCGGCGTCACCGTTGCGGTGATCGACACGGGGGTCGATACGTCAGTCCCTGATCTGCAAGGGCAGGTCCTCAAAGGAAAGGACTTCGCTCCGGGTGAGTCCGGCGATGAGCACTCCGACTATGACGGTCACGGCACGGGCATGGCTGGCCTGATCGCAGGGACAGGTGACAGCCGGGGCGGAGACGGCGCGTTCGGCCTGGCGCCCGGAGTGAAGATTCTTCCTGTCCGGGTTCCCGACAAGGCAGCCAATCTCGCTGCGGACATCAAGCAGTTCAACGCGAAGGTTCCTGCAGCCATCCGCTATTCCGCTGACAAGGGCGCCAAGGTCATCAACATCTCGGCGGGTACGAGCGAGGGATCGCAACAACTGACAGACTCGGTCAAGTACGCGCTCGACAAGGGCTCATTGGTCTTCGCGGCAGTGGGCAACGATGCCAAGAGCACCAATAGCGTCAAGTACCCGGGAGCGACTCCCGGGGCCGTTGGCGTGGCTGCCATCGGCAAGGACCTGCAGAGGACAGAGGAATCCCAGTTCGGCCCCCAGGTAGACCTCGCCGCACCGGGCGAGGAGATGATCCACGCCTGCAAGAGCGAGACGGGCCTCTGCACCTCGCATGGAACCAGTGACGCCACGGCCCTCGTTTCCGCCTCCGCCGCACTGATCTGGTCCAAGCACCCGGACTGGACCAACAACCAGGTCCTGCGAGTTCTGCTCAACACGGCAGGTGGCCCGATCAGCGGTGACGAGCGCACCGATTACATCGGGTACGGCGGGGTCCGCCCTCGCATCGCGCTGAAAACCCCCGGCGACCCGGGCCCCGCCGACGAGTACCCGCTCCCGGACCTCGCGGAGGCCGAGTCACCTGAGCCCTCCGCCGAGCCGTCCAAGGCCACGGGCGGCTCCGAAAAGAACGACAAGCCGGCGGCCGCCGCCGCGTCCACCGACGACAGCGACAACACCACCCTCTGGATCGGCCTGGGCATCGGCGCAGTGGCCCTCGTCGGAGTCGCCGCGGCAGTCCTGGCCCTGCGCTCCCGCCGCCGGAGCGCAGCCACGGCTGCACCGCAGCCGTACCAGCCCCCGCACCCGAACCAGCCGCAATCCCAGCCTCCGTACCCGCAGTATGGCCCTCCGCCGGGCGGCCCCGGATCCAACGCGCCGTACGGAGGCCCTCCGGGCCCGACCGCCTGAAGCCCGCCCGTCAGGCTCCGCAGCCGGGAAAGAACAGCTCTTCGAAGCCTGGCGAGGGAGAATTCGAAGAGGAGTGTTGGAGAGCAGGCCGTGCTCCGAGGCACTCTGCCGCGTTCACCGATGAGCGCCCAGCACCGCCGCGAGGCCCTCACCCATCAGCGTAAAAAGCACCGGACCAGTGGAGTGATCGTCGGGGGGCGAATGCGACCCACGAGCGGTCAGTTGTTGAGTTTGGTGGCCTGCAGGACGGTCAGGCGGCGGACGTAGAGGGCTGCGGCAGCAGCGGCCGGCACGACGAGGACGTGCGCGATGAGGCTGAACCAGGTATCCGCCCGGAACTCATACGTGTGCTCGCCGGGAGGGGCCGGGTGATCGGGAAAGTTGTAACCCCAAGCGAGGAGTTCCGTCCAAGGGGTCCAGAACAGCAGCCAGGTCAGAATGGCGGGCAGCCACAGGGCCCACCAGATATTCAGCACACGGGCAGGAGCAGGGCCAGGGCCGGGCGGGCTGGATGCGTGCCAGACGTCGTTGGCGATTTGCTTGGGAAGGAACAAGTTCGCGATGGGTACGAACCAGCTGATCACCGCCATCGAGGGTCCGTACCGCAGCCGTCCGGGTGTGAGCTTCTCAGCAATGGCGCGAACGCGGGCGAACCAGCTGAGCCAGCACACCAGCAGCGCTACGCCAAAAAGGAGTTTGGCGTCGTACAGGAGGTACGCGGTGGAGATGCTCCACCCGTAGCCGAAGCCCCACAGCCTGAATTGCTCCGGCAGGAATGCTTCGTAATGGCCGTCTTCCGCGTAGGCGATGAGCTGGTGGGTGACCGTCAGCGCGGAGATCAAGGAGACAAGGGCGAGAAGCCAGTAGACGGCTGTCCGGTAGCCACCGGCTGGGTCCTGTTGGCTTCGGGCATTGCGGCGTTCGTCGACCAGACGCCGTGCGGTCGTGGCCGACCGGCCATCCTCGCTGCCGGTACGCGTGCCGGGTTCGCCGGTCGGAGCGGTGAGCGGGGCGGTCCCGGCCTCAGCACCTGCCTCGGATCCCGGAGCTATCCGGGTACTGGGGTCTTCCTGAGTAAGGAGCTGTATGGCGTCCTGGCCAAGGCGGGCCAGCACCCCCGGCGGCAGCCACGGGGACAGCGAGCGGTATTGCGTCTCCACTCGGTCTCGCAGTTCGGCGAGGGTCGGTCTGTCGGCGGGTTTCTTGGCCAGACAGTCCCTGATGAGTGGGAGTAGAGGCTCGGGTACGCCGGTGAGGTCCGGCGGTTCGTGCACCAACCGGTACATCAGCACGTGCAGCCGGCCCTCGGTCGCCTCGAACGGCAGTCGGCCGGAGGCGGCGAAGGCCAGTACCGTGCCCAGGGAGAAGATGTCGCTCGCGGCGGTCAGTTTCTCGCCCCGCATCTGCTCCGGTGACATGAAGCCGGGTGAGCCGACCACCACTCCTGTGGCTGTCAGGCCCGCTGTGGTGGAGGAATCCAGGGCGCGGGCTATACCGAAGTCGATCACCTTGGGCCCGTCGATGGTGACCATGACGTTCGACGGCTTCAGGTCGCGGTGGACGAGGCCTGCGGTGTGGATGTCGCCGAGCGCCTGACACAGGCCGGAGGCCAGACCGCGTACCGAGTGCACGGGCAGCCGCCCGTGCTGCTCGGCCACCAGCTGGTGAAGGGTCGGCCCGGCGACGTACGAGGTAGCGACCCAGGGGAGTTCCGCGTCGGGGTCCGCGGCCAGCACGGTGGCCGTCCACTGCCCGCCGACCTGTTGGCCGAGGGCGGTCTCCTTTGCGAAGCGGAGCCGGAAGTCGGGGGTTGCCGCCAGTTCGGCGCGGATGGTCTTTACCGCCACCATCCGGCCACGCGAGGAGCGGGCCAGGTAGACCACGCCCATGCCGCCCTCACCCAGTCTCCCGATGAGCCGGTAGTCAGCGATCCGGTCAGGGTCTTGCCCTTGCAGAGGCTGCACCGCGGATGGCTCCCTCCCCGTGAACATCGCTACGCCACACCCAAGACTAGCTTCGGCGCCTCATGGGAACCGGGTGATCGGCCGGCTCGGCGCCACGGGGTGCTGAAGCCCGGCGGCTCGAAACTGCCCGGCCTTGCCGAGACCCGCGCATTGCTCAAGACAGTTCCCGGCTGAGGGAACGACCTGGGCATGTGCTCAGCCACCATCTGCTCGAACACATCGAGCTTCTCTTCGAGCATGCGGGACATCCTGCCGGGCACGCGTTCGCGCCATTGGACCGGATGTCCCGGCACACCTCAAGTACATGCAAGCCCCGACCGGTGAACATGCGGTCACTAGGCGTCTCCGGCAGTGCCGTTCGCTGCCTGGCCCGAGCCGGTGTTCTGCAGGGCACCCGGCGGCGCGAGGAGCAGCGGGAGGTAGACGTCGTCGACGATCTCGGTGATGACACCCTCCGGGATGGGCGCACCGTGGAGGAGGAAGTGGTTGCGGAGCAGGTCGACCGCCACGGTGGCGCGCCGTGAGGCGGGGATCCACGGCTCGATCTCGCCACGTGCGGCGGCGCGCAGCAGAACACTCTGGATCGGCCCCGGGCCCGCGGTGTGCACTCGTTCGCGGACCAGTTGGGCGAGCTCGGGGTCGTGCATGGCTTCGGTCAGCAGACCGCGGAGGATGTCGCCATGCGATGTCGCCAGTCTGACGCAGAGCTGACGTAGTGCGGCCATGACGTCGGTGCGCAGAGCGCCGGTGTCGGGCATGTCGACGTCGGAGAGGCGATGGACGGTGCAGGCGTCGACGACGAGTTCGGCACGGCTGGGCCAACGGCGGTACAGGGCGGCTTTGCCCGTGCGGGCCCGCGCGGCCACGCGCTCCATCGTCAGTCCCGCGTAGCCGACCTCGGCGAGTTCGTCGAGGGCTGCCGCCAGGATGGCGTTCTTCAGTTCCTCGCCTCGGCGGCGAGGGTTTCTTCGATGGTCGCCGTCCATCCGGTCCGGCGCGTCCCCGTTGGTTGGAGGCATGACTCCCAGCCATTTGTCGAGCACCCGTTGCAAGCGCTGAGTGGGCCAGCCTAACCTCGCATTAGAGAACTGACCGTTCTTTAAGCGTCGAGAGCATCGAGGGACTGATGACCGAGATCATTGAGACGCCCCCATCAGGTGCGACCGCCTTCCCCAGCGACCGCACCTGCCCCTACCACCTCCCCGATCAGTACAACGACCTCCGGGCACGCGAAGGGTCGCTGCAGCGGGTGACCCTCTACGACGGTCGTCAGGCATGGCTGGTGACCGGGTACGACACGGCACGGAAGCTGCTGGCCGACCCCCGGCTCTCCTCCGACCGGAGGCACGTCGACTTCCCGGCAACCTCGGGGCGAGTGGAGAGCTTCCGCGACCGCCGCCCCGCCTTCATCGGCCTGGATCCGCCGGAGCACGGGCCGAAGCGGCGCATGACCATCAGCGAGTTCACCGTCCGGCGCATCAAGGGGATGCGGGCCGACGTCGAGCAGATCGTGCACGGTCTTCTGGACCGGATGATCGCCTCCGGCCCGCCCGCCGACCTCGTCAGCCAGTTCGCGCTGCCCGTGCCGTCCATGGTGATCTGCCAACTGCTGGGCGTGCCCTATGCCGACCACGACTTCTTCCAGGACGCGTCCCAGCGGCTGATCCAGTCGCCGGACGCCGCGGGGGCGCGCGCCGCCCGGGATGACCTGGAGGGCTACCTGGGCGGCCTGGCAGACACTCTGCGAGGCAAGCCGGGGCCGGGCCTGCTGAGCACCCTCGTCGCGGAGCAGTTGGAGAAGGGCACGATCGACCGCGAGGAGTTGGTGTCGACTGCGATCCTCTTGCTGGTCGCCGGCCACGAGACCACAGCGTCGATGACATCGCTGAGCGTCATCACCCTGCTCGAACACCCCGACCAGTACGCCGCACTGCGCGCCGACCCGTCGCTGGTGCCGGGCGCCGTGGAGGAACTGCTGCGCCTTCTGGCGATCGCCGACATCGCCGGGAGCCGTTTCGCGACGGCCGACATCGAGATCGACGGGCAGCACATCCGAGCCGGTGAGGGCGTCATCGTCACCAACTCCATAGCCAACCGAGACAGTTCGATCTTCGCCGACCCGGACGTCTTCGACGTCCGGCGCGAGGCACGCCACCACCTGTCGTTCGGATACGGCGTACACCAGTGCCTCGGCCAGAACCTGGCCCGCCTCGAACTGGAGGTCATTCTCACGGCGCTGCTCGAACGGCTGCCGAACCTGCGGCTGGCGGTGCCGGTCGACGAGCTGGACCTGCGTCCGGGGACGACGATCCAGGGCGTGAACGAACTCCCGGTCACCTGGTGACCGCGGCGAAGGGAGCAGCCATGCGTGTGACAGCCGACCGGGAGGTCTGCGTGGGGGCCGGTCTGTGCGCGTTGACAGCACCGGAGGTGTTCGACCAGGACGACGAGGGCCTGGTCACGGTGCTGGACGCCGAACCCGGTGCCGAGGCACGCACACCGGCGCGCGAAGCCGGCGTGCTCTGCCCTTCGGGCGCGGTGCGCGTCGTCGGGTAGGCCCCGCGGCCGCGGGCGGGTGCTCGTGGTCATACCGGCCGAGCGTCGGTCCTCTGCGATCGGCCGTCAGCTTCGGCTGGGGGCCGATTCGCCTGCACGCCGACGTCCGGGCGCGGACGAAGCCACGGCCCATCGGGTGCGGGCGGGGCTCACGCAGAAGGACGCCGCGGAGCAGCTGTTGATCTCGGAGTCGCTGATGGGGGCGGTCGAGCGGGCGGAGCGCATCCCCGGGCTGGAACTGCTGGCCGACGCGGACCGGGTTTTCGGCGCCGGCGGTGCGTTGAAGGCGTGCGTCGAGCTGGTCGACGAGGAGAAGTACCCGGCGAAGTTCCTGGACTGGGCACGGCTGGAACGCCAGGCGCGGGTCGTCAGCGCGTACGAGACGATGCTGATGCCGGGGCTGCTCCAGACGGAGGCGTACGTGTACGCGCTCTACCGGGCACGTTAACCCGCGTACACGGAGGACGAGATCGTCCGGCATGTCGAGGCGCGGCTGGAGCGACAGGCGGTGCTGCTGCGTACGCCTCCGCCGCATGTCGGGTACGTGATCGAGGAGTCGGTCCTGGACCGGACGCTGGGCGGTGCGGAGGTGCTGAAGGAGCAGTTGCTGCATCTGCTGGACTGCATGCGACGGATGAACCACCTGACGGTGCAGGTGATGCCTTCCGATCAGCACACGCACGCGGGGTTGAACGGGCCGATGCAGCTGATGTGCACGGCGGAAGGGCGCAATCTGGTCTTCGCGGAGAGCCAGGGCGGCGATAGGTTGGTGTCAAGGCCGGAGCAGGTCGGCGATATGTTCGATCTCTTCGGCATCCTGCGGGCCCAGGCGCTCAACCCCTGGAAGTCCGCGGAGGCTATCGAAACGAAGGTGAGGCGACTATGACCGTCGGGCCGGAGCTCTCCTGGTTCAAGTCCAGCTACAGCAGCAACGGTGGCGCCTGCGTCGAGGTCGCCACCTGCCCCCACACCGTCCACGTCCGCGACTCCAAGGTCACCGGCGGCCCCATATTTGCCATAGCCCCCGCCACCTGGACCGCCTTCTTGGCGGGCACGGTATCGCGCTGACCCCGGCCAGTAGCGGACATCGCCAGGTGGGTAAGTTCCGTGACTCGATCCTCACGGAACGGCAAGGTCACTCACAGGCCGCCGACCGCTCGACCGCCTTCGTGTAGTCGGTGATCAGACTCTTCATGGCCGCCTGGTCGTCGATGCCGGAGTCGAGGACCTGGATGACCGCGAAAAGATCCATCTCCGGGTGGGCCGACGACGTACATGAAGCGGTCTTGCCCACGCCGGCCTTCCCGGCATAGACGAACCGGTAGTCGTCCGACGCCGTCCCGCCGTCCGTGCCGGCGTATGCCTCCGCGACCGTCGCCCCGGTTTCGCCCGTGCCCCACCACGTTTGGGTGAGGCGCAGGGCCGCCTTGCCGTCCACGGAAACGTCGCAGCGAGTCGTCCCGCCGTTCGGCTTCGAGGGTGCCGACGAGACGGAATCCCCACCGGGTAGCGCGGCTTTCACGAGCGTGGGGTCGACAGTGATCCCGCACAGCGATGTGGGCATGGTGTACGTCTTCTCGGCCGTGTCGTCGCTGTCGCCGGAGCACGCCGACAGACCGGAGGCGAGGACAACGGTGGCAGACAAAGCGACGCCCGCGCCGATGAACCGGTGACGCCGGAGAGTTCCACGGACAGACAACGCGAGAGCCTTTCGAGATTCGGATACGGATGGGCACGACACAGCGGAGCCGTCGGCAACTTGGCTGGCGGAGCACTGGCCGTGCCCTGACGAACAGTTGCAGGGTATTCGCTTGTACGTGCCCTGCGAAACGCTCCGTCGATAGGCTGTCGCGCAGTGTCCAGCAGGACTGCCCAGTCCAGTCACAGGCGAGCCATCGGGGGAAACGCAACAATGGAGTTCGACGATGTCGTGCACGCTCCCGTGGGCAAACTCAAGGCAGCCGCCGACGACTGGGCGGAGATGGTCACCAAGCTGGAGACGCTGGCCGACGACGCTCGCACCGGCATGAAGGCGAAGTCGGACAAGGCTGACTGGGGCGGTGTGAACGCGGGCGTCACCAAGCCCTTCATATCCAAGACAGCCAAGGAGTTCGAGGACGCGGCAGCCGAGGCCAAGGGCATCAAGCTGCTGCTCGCGGACGCGCACACCTCGTTCAAGACCGCCAAGGACGAGCTCGTCAGGATCAGGGACGAGGAGGCGGGTCAGGCAGGGATCCTGATCAGCGTCGCGGGGAAGGTGACGCCCCGGTATGACCTGGAGCACGACGTCGGCGCGCGTAACGACCCCGACTATCCGGCGGCCCTCCAGAAGCAGAAGGCCGCCGTGATCGCATGGCAGAAGCGGATCGATCGGCTCGTCGAGGATTGCTCCGATGCCGACGATTCCCTGAAGCGGGCCCTTCTGGCCAATGTGCAGGGTGACAAGGACTTCAGTGCGCCGAAGTTCAGCAGTCTCGACGCGGAACAGGTTGCCCGCGCCGCGGATCTGGTGGAGACGGTCACGGGCGATCTCCAAGCTCATGCAATACATGAAGTAAGGGCATGCATCTGCGAAGGAGGTGACGCGTTACTGTCATGCGGTCAGGGCATCCCGTCAGGGTTGCCGGCAGGCCGGGCAGTCAACGGGGGACTTCTCATGCAATGGCCGGTTCGCCAGGAATTCGACCGCGTGGCCGGACGCCAGCAAAGCTGGGGGGCCGGTCTGTTGGCGGTGTCAGCAGCCCTGTTCCTCTGGCTGGGCTACCTGTTGCTGATCCCGTTCAGCGTGCCTTACTACAATGATGAAGTCGCCTGCGAAGCCCCCGTGTTCTACGACAGCGCGAGCACGTCCTACAGCCAGGGTGCGGGAAAGCTGTGCAGCGCCCAGCGCGACTGGCCGGAACTCCTCGGGCTCGGACTTCTCGCAGTGCTCCCCGCCGTCGCGGGTGCGGCACTGTTCACGAGCGGGAGTGCACGCAAGCGCGCGAGCGCTCATGTCTTCCGGATCCTCGAGTTGCAGGAGTCTCAGGAGCGCGCACAGCAGAGGGCGCGACCCAAACCCTGAGTGCGGTGGCGCAACCGCCGCTGGCCACGGCTGTCGCGCCCGCGGAATCGTACGGCCTGGCGTTGGCTGTTTCACTGACACAGGGACGAGGTTAGAGGGTCAACGGGGTGCGTCACTGCGTCCGCCTGTGGCCTCGGGCACGGCAGGCAACGGCAGGCAGCAGACTTCGATGGCATGCACCTCCTCTCGACTGAGTGGAACTGGTGCGTCAGACAGGGAACCCGGGAGATCCGAATCGCTTCATCACCGGTGCGACATCCCGTCAACTCCCTCTCAGTGAAGGCATGATGACTCAACTCGCACGCACCTTTCGTAGCACTGCCCGCGCCGCGTCACTGGCGGTGGCGGCGATCGGCACCACTGCCGGACTGATCGGTGGCTTCATGGCCCCGGCTGCATCTGCTGCCGAGCCGGCCGATCCGACCTACGACAACTACGTGGCGCTCGGCGACTCGTACGCTTCCGGTGCAGGTCTCAGCTTGGTGGATGACGCCAACTGCGATCGCACCAGCGAGGGTTACCCTTCGGTGATCGCCGGAGCAGTGAAGGCGAAGTCCTTCAAGAACGTCACCTGCAGCGGTGCCACCACGGCAGAGATGGCCAAGGCTCAGGGCACCAACCCGGCCCAGCTCAGCGCCCTGTCAGCCGACACCGACCTGGTCACGCTGTCCATCGGGGGCAATGACATCGGGTTCACCGAGATCATCACCAACTGCGTCGTCGGCAGCTTCAGCGATCCGACCGGCAGCCCCTGCAAGACGCATTTCAATGAGTCCGGCAGCGATGCCATCACCACTCGCATCAACTCCACGGCGGCCAAGCTCACGGTCAGCCTGCAGTACATACGCGCCCTTGCACCCAATGCCCGAGTCCTGGTGGTCGGTTATCCGTCGCTCGTGCCGGACGACGGCAAGGCCTGCCGTCCCGACGTCCCGTTCGCGGACGGCGACGTGCCCTACCTCCGCGATGTGAACAAGAAGCTCAACCAGGCCCTCGCCGACCGGGCCAAGAGCGCCGGCGCGGAGTACGCCGACACGTACACGATGACCATCGGTCATGACATGTGCCAGAGCGAAGCAGACCGGTGGATCGAGCCCATCGAAACGGAGTTCGCACCGGCGCACCCCAACAGCTGGGGCCAGCGCGCCATGGCCTACGGCGTCTATAACCAGCTCCGCAACTAGGGCGTGTTCCGCAAGTCCCGCCGGCCCGGCGGGCCCCAGCCCCCGCTGGGCCCCGCATAGCCGCTGACGCACGCAGGACGGCCGCCCCCGCGCCATGGGGGCGGCCGTTCCCTTTGTGTTCTCCCGCGTGGAGGCCGTGACCGGATTCGAACCGGTGTAACTCGAGTTGCAGTCGAGCCCCTAAACCTCTCGGGCACACGGCCTTGCTCTTCTTCTTGATCTGCTGTCGACCGTACGGGTCCGCAGGGGCCGCCTCAAGGGACGCGGGTGGGCCGCAACGCGACTGCCATGCCGCGTTCACGTTCGCGCTCGGTGTGAGGCAGGGGTCGTAGGACGGAGGGACCAGCCGGATACCGCCCATCGACAGGGGTCACCAGGGGTTATGGCCCTTACTCTGGTGCTCATGACTGCCCTGGAACCCCGTGACCCCGAGGTCACCGCTGCCCCCGTGGAGACCGCCGTAGCCGAACCGGCCGAAGGTGTCCTCGGGCGTACCTATCGGGCGCTCAGCATCGGCATCGTGTCCGTCGTCCTGCTCATCGCCTTCGAGGCCACCGCTGTCGGTACGGCGATGCCGGTCGCGGCCCAGGAGCTGCACGGCATCCCGCTCTACGCGTTCGCCTTCTCCGCGTACTTCACCACCAGCCTCTTCGCCATGGTGCTCTCCGGGCAGTGGGCCGACCGGCGCGGGCCGCTCGCCCCGCTCGCCACCGGAATCGGTGCCTTCGGGGCCGGGCTGCTGCTCTCCGGGACCGCGGCGAACATGTGGACGTTCATCCTGGGGCGGGCCGTCCAGGGCGTCGGCGGCGGGCTCGTGATCGTCGCGCTGTACGTCGTCATCGGGCGCGCCTATCCGGAGCGGATCCGGCCGGGCATCATGGCCGGGTTCTCGGCGGCCTGGATCGTCCCGTCCGTCGTCGGCCCCCTCGCGTCGGGGACCGTGACCGAGCATCTGGGGTGGCGCTGGGTCTTCGTCGGCATTCCTGTCCTCATCCTCCTGCCGCTCGGCCTCGCGCTGCCCGCGATCCGGCGGATGGCGGGTGGGCCTACGGACGCCGTGGCCGCGGCTGAGCCGTTCGACCGGCGCCGTATCCGGCTCGCGCTCGGGATCTCGGCGGGCGCCGGGCTGCTCCAGTACGCCGGGCAGGAGCTGCGGTGGGTCTCGCTCGTCCCCGCGCTGGCCGGCGCCGCGCTGCTCGTCCCCGCCGTGCGGGGGCTGCTGCCCCGGGGGACCGTGCGGGCCGCGCGGGGGCTGCCCGCCGTGATCCTGCTGCGGGGGATCGCGGCCGGCTCGTTCATCGTCGCCGAGTCCTTCGTGCCGCTGATGCTCGTGACCCAGCGCGGGCTGTCCCCGACGCTGGCCGGCCTCTCGCTGGCCGCCGGCGGTCTGACCTGGGCGCTCGGCTCGTACGTACTGGCCCGGCCCCGGCTTGAGCCCCATCGCGGGGCTCTCATGGTGGTGGGCATGGTGCTCGTCACGTGTGCGATCGTCGCCGCGCCGAGCGTGCTGATCGATGCGGTGCCGGTGTGGACGCTCGCCGTGGTCTGGGCCTTCGGATGCTTCGGCATGGGTGTGGTGATCTCCTCGACGAGCGTGCTCCTGCTGAAGCTGTCGGCCCCGCAGGAGGCGGGGGCCAACTCGGCGGCCCTCCAGATCTCGGACGGGCTGTCCAATGCCCTGCTGCTCGCCGCGAGCGGGGCGGCGTTCGCCGCGCTGGGCGGCGGCGGGGTGGGCGCGGCCGCCCACGGGGCCGTGGGGAGCGGTACGGCCGCGGTGCACCCGGGGGCGTTCACGGCGGTGTTCCTGCCGATGGCGGCGGTGGCGCTGCTGGGGGTGTGGGTGGCTACGCGGGTGCGGACGAATCCGTAGTACCGCGTGGTACTACGCGGTACCATTCGCTCATGGCTGGTCTGAATCTGAGGTTTACCGAGGAAGAGCTCGACGCCCTTCGTGCGCGTGCCGAAGCAGAGGGGCGAAGCATGCAGTCCTTCGCTCACGATGCGGTGATCACCGCCATAAACGAACACTCGCGCCTCTTCAACGAGGCGGCGGATCATGTGCTGAAGGTCAGTGGGGAGCTGAACCGGAGGCTGGCCTGATGCAGTACCTGACACTGCCCGAGCTGCTGAACCTTGCGGAGCGGCTCGGGGCCGCCGAGGTGCATGACTACGGTCTGCTCGACTCGGCACTGGCGCGCCCGCAGGCGAGCGTATTCGGCCAGGACGCCTATCCGGACGTCTGGCAGAAGGCCGCGGCGCTCATGGAGTCCCTGGCGCGCAACCACGCGCTCGTCGACGGTAACAAGCGCATCGCCTGGTACGCGACGTGGGTTTTCCTGCACATGAACGGACAGCCGCTCGACGCCGGCCTCGACGTGGACGAGGCCGAGCGGTTCGTGCTGGATGTGCGTCAAGGGACGCTGGACATGGCCAAGATCGCGGAGCGGCTGCCTGGGTTCGCCAGGTGACCGTCTCCTGTGAAGCGGGTCTCAGCACTGCCGAGCCACAGCTGATTCGTAGGGGGTTCCGCCCCGCCCGCCGGTAGGGTGGCCCGGTTGTCGTATCGCGTACGGGTCGCTTCCGGGCCCGTACGGACAGCGCCCCACGTACCCGAGTGCCCTGAACCGGAGACCGTGACTACTACCGCCTCCCACCACCTCTCACCCGCCTTTCCCGGCCGCGCCCCCTGGGGTACGGCAGGCAAGCTGCGCGCCTGGCAGCAGGGTGCGATGGACAGGTACATCCAGGAACAGCCGCGCGACTTCCTCGCGGTCGCGACCCCCGGCGCGGGGAAGACCACCTTCGCGCTGACCCTCGCCTCATGGCTGCTGCACCATCACGTGGTGCAGCAGATCACCGTCGTGGCGCCCACCGAGCACCTCAAGAAGCAGTGGGCGGAAGCCGCGGCGCGCATAGGCATCAAGCTCGACCCGGACTACAGCGCCGGCCCCGTGAGCAAGGAGTACCACGGGGTCGCGATCACGTACGCGGGTGTCGGCGTGCGGCCCATGCTGCACCGCAACCGGTGCGAGCAGCGCAAGACGCTCGTGATCCTCGACGAGATCCACCACGCCGGCGACTCGAAGTCCTGGGGCGAGGCCTGCCAGGAGGCGTTCGACCCGGCGACCCGGCGGCTCGCGCTCACCGGCACGCCGTTCCGGTCCGACACCAACCCGATCCCCTTCGTCGCGTACGAGGAGGGCAACGACGGCATTCGCCGCTCCTCGGCCGACTACACCTACGGCTACGGCAACGCCCTCGCCGACGGGGTCGTCCGTCCCGTCATCTTCCTCAGCTACAGCGGCAACATGCGCTGGCGCACCAAGGCCGGGGACGAGATCGCCGCGCGGCTCGGCGAGCCGATGACCAAGGACGCCATCGGGCAGGCGTGGCGCACCGCGCTCTCGCCCACCGGCGAATGGATCCCCAACGTTCTGTCCGCCGCCGACAAGCGGCTGACCGAGGTGCGCAAGGGCATTCCGGACGCGGGCGGGCTCGTCATCGCGACGGACCAGGAGTCGGCGCGTGCGTACGCCAAGATCCTCAAGAAGGTGACGGGGGAGTCCCCGGCCGTGGTCCTCTCCGACGAGAAGGCGGCGTCGAAGAAGATCGACAAGTTCAGCGAGGACGAGTCGCGCTGGATGGTCGCGGTGCGGATGGTGTCGGAGGGCGTCGACGTCCCGCGTCTCGCGGTCGGTGTGTACGCCACGACCATCTCGACCCCGCTCTTCTTCGCCCAGGCTGTCGGCCGTTTCGTACGGTCACGGCGCCGGGGTGAGACCGCGTCCGTCTTCGTGCCGACCATCCCGATGCTCCTCGACTTCGCGAACGAGATGGAGGTCGAGCGCGACCACGTGCTCGACAAGCCGAAGAAGGGCAGCGACGAGGAGAACCCCTTCGCCGAGGAGGACCAGCTCCTCGCGGACGCGGAGAAGCTGGAGGACGAGGAGACCGAGGAGCAGCTGCCCTTCGAGGCGCTGGAGTCCGACGCGGTCTTCGACCGGGTGTTGTACGACGGCGCCGAATTCGGCATGCAGGCGCACCCGGGCAGCGAGGAGGAGCAGGACTACCTGGGCATCCCGGGCCTCCTCGAACCCGACCAGGTGCAACTGCTGCTCCAGAAGCGGCAGACCCGGCAGATCGCGCACAGCAGGCAGAAGCCGGCGGAAGAGGCGGACCTGCTGGAGAAGGCGGCCGAGAACCGGCCGGTGGTCACGCACAAGAAGCTGCTGGAGCTGCGCAAGCAGCTCAACACGATGGTGTCGGCCTACACGCACCAGAGCGGCAAGCCGCACGGGGTGATCCACACCGAGCTGCGCCGGGTGTGCGGCGGCCCACCGAGCGCGGAGGCGACGGCCGGACAGATCCAGGACAGGATCAAGAAGGTCCAGGAGTGGGCCACCCGGATGCGGTGAGCCGGGCGGCCCGAGAGGCCTGTCGGCCCCGACCGGCCCCGGTGCGCGAGCGGACCGATCCGCCTCGCGCACCGGGGGCCTCTGTGTCATCCGGGCAGGGCGTCGGGCACCTTGGCGGGGAGCTTGGCCTGCGCGGCGCAGCCGAGTTCCTCGGCCACCGCGCGGGACACGGCGTTGAGGATTGTCATACGGCCCTTTCCATCAGGGTTCACCTGGCCCCGTCCAGAGGTCATGTCTGCCTCCACATAGGGGGTCCTTCCATCAGCCCCCTCCGTGGGGCACGCGAAGTAGAGCGAGGTGCCCTGGTCGCCCTTGGCGGACGCGAAAAGCCCGAGTGGGAAGAACATCTCGCCCGAGTCGCTGGCCTTGTCCTCTGCGGCCAGGTCGGGATGGCTCTTCCTCGCCTGGAAGCTGATGTCGAGGAGCGGGAAGTCGCTCTCGTTGTCTGCTTTGTAGATGAGGCAGTCGCTCTTCTCAGATGGTTTGTCGTGAACGGTCTTGGCCGCCAGTTCCAAGGAGAAGGCGTACGGGACGCCGGACGCTTTGGCCCCCTGAAGCTCGGTGAACCGGTCCGTGCCGCCGAGTCTCTCCAGCGCGGCGGCTGCCGCCGTGCCCAAGGTTCCGTCGCAGACCTCGAAAGCCGAGAGGGCATCCGGTTTCTCCACGTTTCCATCGCCTTCGCCACAGGCGGTCGCGCCGGCGGCTACCAGCACCGCTCCTGACAGGGCTCGAAGCAGTTTGTTCCTCATTGACTCAGTCCTTGTACGCGGGGCGTCCGCGGTAGTCGCCCTGGATCGTTCCGGTGCCGAGATATCCGCCTTCGACGTCCTGCTTCCACTGCGCCCTGTCAATGGTCTCAGCCTGTTTCGGATTCAGGTCAAGGTATGTCTTGTAGGTGTCAGCGAGTTGGTCGGTTCCTTGTTGGTAGAACTGACTGCTGGTGGTTTGAGCCCTTTGTGTGGGATCGTCCTCAGCTCCGTCGAGGCCCTTGTCCACCTCGTGGCCGATGAAGGTGTTGACGGCCTCGCCTACGGTGTCCGCAGCTAGAGGCGCGATCACTAGGGCCGCCGCGGTGGAACCGGGCAGGGGGATGGCCGCGACACCGCCTCCCACGACGGCACCGGCGCCCAGTTTGATCCAGTCCCCGGAGCGCCCCAGAGACTTGTTGGCTTCCTCGGAGTCGGCCGTGTAGGTCGTTTCTGCCTGCTGCACGCGTGCCTGGTCCAGGATTCCGCGCGCCTCCGCCCCCGTGGTCATCGCGTCATGCGCGTTGTCCATGTTCGCTTCGCTGGTCGCTGGGTAGGCGTCCAACGCGCTGAGCGTGTACAGGTGCTGTGCCGCCGAGACCACACCGTGCGACGTCTCATTCTGCCCCAGTACGCTGAGGAAGTTGATGGCCGCCTGGTCGGTAAAGTTGGCCCGGCCTGCGTACTTGGCGGGGAACGTACTGTCGTCTTTGTCCACATCGCCCAGACCCGACAGGCTGTAGTCGATGTCGTCGATGTACGCCGCGCCCATCTTGCCCAGGCTGTCCGCCAGCTCGGACTGCTGGTGGAGCATCTCGGGGCCCTTGTCGCTCCCGTAGAGGTACGCCACCTGCTCCATGACCCCCGCCGTCGCCGCCGTACGTTGGTCCCCGCTGCCGGGATGCATGGGGTCCTTGCCGGTCATCGGATCGGAGTCGTACACCCAACCGGTGGTTGCGGACTCCATTGCGTGGCCCAGTGAGTCCTTGCCGGCGTTGACCTTGCTGTCGCCGTCGAGCGTCGGGTCCGGGAGCCAGATGCGGTCCTGGGTCAGGTACTTGAGGTTCGCGTTGACATCGCTGTCCTTTTTGACCGCATCCCCGGCACCTTCCGGCTGCGCGAAGAACTGTGTGGAAGCTTCCGGATTGTGACCCAGGGCCTCCATGAAGCCCGTCATCGGGTCGCGGCCCCGGTCGTTCTTGTCCCAGAAGTTGAGGTCGCCCTGGTTCCAGTTGTTGACCCAGGGGCTCATGTTCTCGACGTTGCGTTCCTTGTCGTACGCGATGAGTTTGTCGCCGTAGTCGTTGAGGAACTGGTCGTCGTAGTCGCCGAACCGCATGAGATTGCTCATGACCCCGAAGCCCGTGGGGTCGTTGGCGTCGTCGATACCGAGCCGGTCGGGGCCAAGCTTCACCATCTTCTCTTCCCAGCCCTGCATCTTTTCGCTGTCGGAGAGCGTGGCCGTTCCCAGGGTTATACCGAGGTTCTTCTGGAGCTTCTTCGCCTGCTCGTAGAACTTGGGGTTCCTTCCCAGGCCCTGGTACGGGTCGGCGACTCCGGCGTAGAACTCGAGGACCTTCTTCGGCTCCACCTGGGTGGCGAACCGCTCCGCGAAGAGCGGGTCGTTCTTGTACGCGGCCAGGCCGGTGTTGAGGGTGTTGAGCTCGGTCAGCGTGACGTCGTGCGGATCCTTCTTGACGATCTTGGAGAGCTCCTCCGCTTTCGCGACGGCCTTGGCTGCGGAGTCGCGGTCCGCGTACTTGGCGTCGGAGAAGCCGTACTTTGCCTGGTCGACCAGGAGCGTGAGCACCTTGGCCGCCGAGGTGTCGCTTTCCGTGGCCTTCTTCAGGATGTTCTGTATTTCGTCCCGGAAGGCCTCGACGTCCTGGTCGGTGTGCTCGGGCACTGTGGTGCCCTTCGCCGCCCGGTCGGGGTGGATGTTCATGGTGACGGTGAAGGTTCCCTCACCCGTGTCACGCACGGTGAGGTTCTTCTTGAGCCCACGTTCGATGGCCGCGTTGAGCTGGGCGCGATAGCTGACGAGTTCACCACGGGTGTCGGTGATGATCTTCTTGATCGTGTCGGCCTGGGTGTGGGCGTCGGTGAACTCGCCGGCCGTCTTGTCCACGAATGCGCGGGTGACGGTGGCGTTCTCGCCAGCCCAGTTCGCTTTGTCGGACTTGGCTTTCAGATCGTCTTTCGCGTCTTCCTGGAGAACTTTCAGTTTTGCGACCATCTGTTCCCAGTCGGTGATCGCCGTGTCCAGGTCGGAGAAGTTCGCGAAGCGCAAGGAATCGAGATCCATCAGCTGGCGGACCTTTCGTCGAAGCCCTTGTCGAGAGTCTCGATGTTGCTGACCACTGTGGCGATGTACGCCTCGTCGCCGGCGTGTGCGCCCTTGGTGTAGTCGAGGTGGTTCGAGATGTGGGCGCAGGCGTCCAGCAGGGAGCGGACCTGGTCGATCCAGCGTGAGGCCACGTGATCGAGGGCTCCGCCCAGGGCGAACGTCTCCGTCTTCAGGGTTCCGGCTGCCTGCTGGGTGGAGGCGCGGGCGTGGTCACCGGCCTTCTCGAGGTCGCCGTACATGCGGTACGCAACATTGCCGATCGCCGCCAGGTCCTTCTGGTTCACCTTCAGGTCGCCCCCGGGCGGCGGCCCTCCTCCCGCCTCCGGCGGCAGTTGGTTGAGCTGCATCCGGGTCGAATTCTTCTCGACCGCCTCGGATTTCAGTTGTTCCCATTCGTCCCACGCCATGGGTGGTCACCCTCCCGTAGTGCCGATAATCCCCGAATGCCCCTATTGTGAACGAGCATCGAAAGCCAATCTATCGATCCGGTTCGAGGGTTACCGCGAGAGTCGGCCACGGAGTTGAAATGATCAACCAGGCCTCGGGTCGGTGGGGTCCCGCGGGGCGCTCTCCGCTCGGCGCGAGGGGGCGCGCGGAGGGGTGTCGGGCGCCCGGGAGTGGATGTTTTTTGCGCCACTTATTCACGGTGGGTTAACAATCGTTCACGCCTGATGTACGGAGCGTTGCTCCGCGTCACCCGACTAGAACGCGCGTAGATGTTCGCGTTCCGGACGGTCCGCCGCTGACCGGCGGTTATGCCGGGCCGTTTCGGAGGGAGACCGGATTCTGGACGAGGTCTTCCGCTGAGCGGACTCCCTCGCTAATGTCCCCGAAACATGAACACCCCGTGGCAACGTGGCCGCGGAGCGCAGCCGGTGCCATGGCCAGTCGGCGGCCTCTCGGTGCGTCGCCGTGGGACCGGCGTCGGTACTTCGCAGAGACAACCGCCCCGCTCACCACGAGGGAGACGGCGTCGTGACCGCGGAGACTTCTCAGACGCTCGACCGGGGACTGCGTGTCCTCAAACTGCTCGCCGATACCGATCACGGCCTGACCGTCACCGAGTTGTCCAACAAGCTCGGCGTCAACCGCACCGTGGTCTACCGACTGCTCGCCACCCTGGAACAGCACGCGCTCGTCAGGCGTGATCTGGGCGGCCGGGCCCGAGTGGGGCTGGGCGTGCTGCGCCTGGGCCGGCAGGTGCACCCGCTCGTCAGGGAGGCGGCGCTGCCCGCGCTGCGTTCCCTGGCCGAGGACATAGGGGCCACCGCACACCTCACGCTCGTCGACGGGTCGGACGCGCTCGCGGTTGCCGTCGTCGAACCGACCTGGACCGATTACCACGTGGCCTACCGGGCCGGCTTCCGCCATGCCCTGGACAAGGGGGCCGCAGGCCGGGCGATCCTCACCGCCCGGCAGAAGACGGCCGAGCACCCGGGCTACACCCTCACCCGCGGCGAGCTCGAAGCCGGTGCCTGCGGGGCGGCGGCGCCGCTGGTCGGGGTCTCCGGTGTGGAGGGCAGTGTGGGAGTCGTCATGCTCGCCGACGCCGTACCGGAACGGGTCGGGCCGAGAGTCCTCGACGCGGCCCGTGAGGTCGCCGACGCCCTCCGTTAGGCGCCGGTCCCGCGTGAGCTGCCCCGGCTGCCCCGGTCGCGCCGCCCCGACCGCCCCGACCGCGCCGCCCCGCTCGCGCCGGGGCAGTCGGAGTCGGCGGTGCGTGGCGGATAGATTGGGCTGGTGGCCATTCGTTTCTCTCGCCCCCGCGCTCTCGCCCTCTGCGCGCTGCCCGTCCTCGCACTGTTCGGTACGGCCGCCTTCGCGCCGCTGCCGTTCACCGTGGCGCAGCCCGGCACCACCGCCGATGTCCTGGGTGACGACAAGGGGACACCGGTCATCACGATCAAGGGTGCGCCGACCCGGTCCACCGACGGCAAGCTGCTGATGACCACGATCCTCGCGACGGCGCCGACCGCGGACATCGGCATCGGGGACGTCGTGGACAGCTGGTTCAGGACGGACCGTGCGGTCATGCCGCGCGACTCCGTCTATCCGTCCGGCGACTCCGAGAAGGAGATCGAGCAGCACAACCTCCAGGACATGAAGGAATCGCAGAACGTCGCGGTGGACGCGGCCCTGAACTACCTGGACATGAAGCCCGGTTCGGTGGACGTCACCCTGCACCTCGCCGACGTCGGCGGTCCCAGCGCGGGCCTGTTCTTCTCCCTCGGCATCGTCGACAAGCTCTCCGAGGACCTCGACGGGGGCCTGACCGGTGGACGCACCGTCGCAGGCACCGGCACGATCGAGTCCGACGGTACGGTCGGCGCCGTCGGCGGCGTCTCCCTGAAGACCCAGGCCGCGCGGCGTGACGGTGCGACCGTCTTCCTGGTGCCGAAGGACGAGTGCAAGCAGGCGAAGGCCGAGCGGCCCGACGGCCTGCGGTTGGTCTCCGTCACGACACTGAAGGGCGCGGTGTCCGCGCTGCGGGCTCTGGACCAGGGGGGCACGGTCCCGGGCTGCTGACCTGCTGCTCCGGTGCCTCCATGGTGCGCCACGCGGGGAAGACCAGCGGGCTCAGCGTCGCCAGGAAGTACACCCCGCCCATCGCGAGGAGCGCCCCCGTCGCGCCCATGCCCTCGACCAGCAGCCCCGCGGCCAGCCCGCCCACGGGCATGGTGAGCTCGCAGCCCGCGGTGAGTGCCCCCGACACCCTGCTGCGCAGCTCATCGGGAACGCGTTCGTACGTCACGGTCGTCAGGATCGGATTGAGCATGCCGCCCGCGATCCCGCCCAGCGCCATCGTCACCGCGAGCGGCAGAGTGGTCCCGGTCAGTGCGGCGACCAGGAATCTCGGGGCGCCGCACAGCACCACGCACACTGCGAACACCGTCCGCCGCGAGAAGCGGTGCCCCACCGCCCCGTACAGCAGGGCGCCCGTCAGCCCGCCCGCCCCGAACAGCGCGGTGAGCAGCCCCAGGTCGGTCGCGCCGCCCAGCTGCCCCTCGGCGTGCACGGGTAGCAGGACGGCGTTCCAGCCCTGGTCGGTGCCGTTCATGAACATCACCATCACGACGACGGCGAGCAGCAGCCGGTTGCCCAGCAGGTACGCGTAGCCCTCGCGCAGTTCGGCGCGGTAGGCGCGCAGCGACACGGGGGCCGCCGCCTTGCTCGGCTCGGCCGAGCGGACGCCGCGTACGCCCGCCGCGACGAGCAGGGCGGACAGGGCGAACGTGGCGGCGTCCACCAGGAGCACCGTCTCGGCACCGACCACGGCGATCAGTACGCCCGCGAGCGCGGCGCCCACCATCCGCGCACCGCGCGACACCGCGTCGAAGAGGCTGGCGGCGCGGGCGAGTGTGGTGTCGGCGTGCTCCGCGAGGTCCGGGACCAGCACGTAGCGCGCGGTGTTGCCCGGCGTGTGAGCCAGGCCGTTCAGCGCCATCAGCGTGCAGAGCAGCCAGAAGTGGAGCGCTCCCGCGTAGTGCAGGAGCGGAATCGCGGCGATGGCGGCGCCGCAGACCGCGTCGGAGGCGATGGAGACCCGGCGCCGTCCGATCCGGTCGATGACGGGTCCGCCGATCAGGGCGGCGACGACGATCGGCAGGGTGGCGCAGAAGGCGACGACACCGGCCCGGCCCGCGCTGCCCGTGGTCTCCAGGACGAACCACGGTACGCCGATGAGCGTGAGCGAAGTGCCTGCCGTAGAGATGGAGTTGGCTGCCAGGACCGTGGCGAGCGGGGTGCGGTCCCGCGGTTGTTTCCCCCCGTCCACCGTCAGGCCGTTCTCGTGGCGGGGGTGGGCCCGGGCCCGGCCTGCGCGAGGCGCAGACCCAGCTCGACCAGCGTCCAGCCCATGCGGTGGCGCAGTCCCTTCCGCAGCCCCCTTCGCGAGGCCGGGCGGAAGTCGGCGGCCTCGCGCTGGAGTTCGGCGGCGCGGTAGGTGTGGAGCAGCAGGTGGGTGTCGCTGTGCATGACGGTGATCCCCTCAGTCGGTGGGGCGCGGGAACATGTGCAGGTGGGTGCGGACGTTGGCTGATCCTTCGGTGCCTTCCGGGACGCGGCCCCGGTAGCTCTGCACCAGGTCGCGCACCTTGTCCGCGAGTTCCACGGAGAGCTCTGGGGTGAGACGCACCTTGAAGTCGCTGAGGTCCCAGCCCCTGCGCCACTCCTCGGGCCATTCGTGCATCGTGCCCAGCCAGGTGTTCAGCTCCTGGGCGTGTGTGGTGGCGATCTCGTGGAGCACGACGCCGACGGCCCCGCGCACCTCGGCGTCCGGGTGGTCCAGGAAGGTGCCGGTGCTGAAGGTGTTGCCGACGTGGACGGCCTTCCACCACCGCTCACGCCCCTTGCCGCGCTCCGGGTCGTCCTCGACGAAGCCGTACGTCGCGAGCTGGCGCAGGTGGTAGCTGGTGGCCCCGCTGGACTCGCCGAGCCGGTCGGCGAGCCCGGAGGCGGTGGCGGGGCCGAACTCCCTCAGGGCGTTCAGGAGTCGGATCCGCAGCGGGTGGGCGAGGCCGCGCAGGGTGCGGGTGTCGACGTGGTGGATCTTCAGGTCGTCGGCGTTCGGAGGGGCGGCCGAGGGGGAGGCGTCCGGGACGGAGATGTGCGGGGCGGAGGCATCCGGGGCGGAGGCGCCGTCATCCGACGGCTCGTTCGTGGGCATGCCATGACCATAGAGTTGCAAAAACAGCTTTGCAACACGTTTTTTGCAACGACTTCTTTGGAAGTCCCCGTTCCGCTCGCCCTCCCGCTCAGCCCTCCTTGATGAATCCTTCCTTCACCAGCCAGTCCTTCGCCACCTCGTGCGGGTCCTCCCCGTCCACGTCCACCTTGGAGTTCAGCTCCTGCGCGAGTGGCGTCGTCAGCTTCTTGGTGACCGGGGCCAGCAGTTCGGCGATCTCGGGGTACTTCTCGAAGGTCGCCGTGTGGATGGCGGGTGCGGCGTTGTAGTTGGGGAAGAACTGCTTGTCGTCCTTCAGGACGTCCAGGTTCATCGCCTTGATCCGGCCGTCGGTGGTGTACACCTCGCCCAGCAGGCAGGACCCCGTCTTCGTCACCTGGGTGTAGATGATCCCCGCGTCCATCTTCTTGATGTTCGAGGCCGGCAGGTTCATTCCGTACTTCTTCTGCAGGCCGGGCAGCCCGTCGTCGCGCGAGGCGAACTCGTTCTCGACGCAGATCGTCACCGCCTTCGGGTCCTTCTTGGCGAGCGCGGCCACGTCCGACAGGTTCTTGAGGCCGTACTTGGCCGCGTTCTTCTTGTTGAGGGCCAGGGCATACGTGTTGTCGAGGGTGGACGGCGGCAGCCAGGTGATCCCGTTGGCCCGGTCCTCGTCACGGACGGCCTTCCACTGGTCGTGCGGGTCGACGATCGGCTTGGCATGGCCCAGATACGTGATCCATGCCGTGCCGGTGTACTCGTACAGCGCGTCGGCCTCGCCCTTGGCGACCGCCTCGCGGGCGCTGATCGACCCCGGCAGGTTCGTACGGTCCAGGACCTCCGCCCCGGCCGCCTTGAAGATCAGGCCTATCACCTGGCCGAGGATGATGTTCTCGCTGAAGTTCTTCGAGGTCACCGTCAGCGACGCGCCCTTGAGGGGCTGTCCCTTTCCGATCGACCCCGGTTCCACGTTGTCGACCAGCGGCGATCCGCTCTTCAGCCCGCACCCCGTGAGCAGCAGGGCGAGCGCGGCCGTCGATGCCAGCCCCGTACGTATCACCCTCACGCTTCCTCCAGTCCGCGCGGCGTCAGCCACAGTTCGACCAGCGAGGCCAGCCAGTCCACCAGCAGTGCCAGCACCACCGTCAGCACGGAGCCCAGCAGCAGCACGGGCATGCGCTGCGTCTGGATGCCCGAGGTGATCAGGTCGCCCAGGCCGCCGCCGCCGCCGAAGGTGGCCAGGGTCGCCGTGCCCACGTTGAGCACCAGGGCGGTGCGTACGCCCGCGAGGATCAGCGGTACGGCGAGCGGCAGCTCGACCCTGGTGAGCGTGCCCATCGCCGACATGCCGATGCCCTTGGAGGCCTCGACCAGCGTCGGCTCGATCGCGTTGAGCCCCGCCACCGTGTTGGACAGCACCGGCAGGACCGCGTAGATCACCATCCCGATGATCGCCGTCGAAGGGCCGATGCCCAGCCAGATCACCAGCAGCGCCAGCAGCCCGATCGCGGGCGTCGCCTGGCCGATGTTGGCGAGGGCCGTGACCCCGGGGGCCGCCTTCCGCAGTCCGCGCCGGGTCAGCGCGATGCCCAGCGGGATCGCGATGATCAGCACCCAGAAGGTGGAGATCGCGGTCAGCCTCACATGCTGCCACCAGCGGACCTGCACGTTGTCGCCGGCCAGCGAGTTCTCCGCGATGGAGTCCAGCTCCACGTTGGAGATCCACAGATAGGTCACCACCAGGACGACCGCGAGGACCGCCGGCACCAGCACGAGCTTCTTCCAGGTGATCCGCCGCGCCGGCTTCGGCGGCGTCGGGCTGGGCTCCGTCTCCTCGTCACGGAAGGCGTGACCTTGTACGTCGTGTTCACCGGGCGGGCGCGAGTCCTTGGGGGAGACCTGACGGCTGGGGCTCATAGACCGCTGCCACCGCCCTCCAGCTCCTGCTCCGTCCGGTGGGCGTGCAGCTCCTCCAGTTCGTGCTCATGCTCCATCGCGGTGAGCCGGTCGGCCTCCAGGAGCTCCTGCACGGAGTTCATCAGGGTCTGCATGTCCACCACGCCGATGAACTCACCGCGCCGCCCCGTCACGGCGACCCGTCCGCCGCTGTCGGTCAGCACCGCCTCCAGCGCGTCGTGCAGCGTGGCGTCCCGGGTCACGGTGTCGTGCACGAGCTGCCCCGCCCTGGCCAGCGAACCCTTGGCCCTCATCAGGTCGCCGCGCCGCAGCCACTTGTAGGGGCGGTTACGGCGGTCCAGCATCAGCAGCTCGTTGTGCCGGCCGTCCCGCAGCTTGTTGAAGATCGACTGGAGCGGGTCCTCGACGGTCACCGTGGGGAACTCGGCGATTCCCACGTCCCGTACACGGGTGAGGTTGAGCCGCTTCAGGGCCGCGCCCGCCCCCACGAAGCCGGAGACGAAGTCGTCCGTCGGGTTGGTGAGGATGGCCTCAGGGGTGTCGAACTGAGCGATGTGCGACTGCTCCCGCAGTACCGCGATCCGGTCGCCCAGCTTGATCGCCTCGTCGAAGTCGTGGGTGACGAAGACGATCGTCTTGTGCAGCTCGTGCTGAAGGCGGATCAGCTCGTCCTGGAGGTGGTCGCGGGTGATCGGGTCGACCGCTCCGAACGGTTCGTCCATGAGCAGCACCGGAGGGTCGGCGGCCAGCGCCCGCGCCACCCCCACACGCTGCTGCTGGCCGCCGGAGAGCTGGCGCGGGTAGCGGCCGTGGAACTCCCGGGGGTCCAGGCCGACCAGATCGAGCATCTCCTCGACCCGGTCCTTCACGCCGGACTTCGACCAGCCGGTCATCTTCGGCACGAGGGCGATGTTCTCCGCGACCGTCATGTGCGGGAAGAGACCTGAGGACTGGATGGCGTAGCCGATCTGACGCCGCAGCTTCACCGGGTCCATGTCGGTGACGTCCTCGTCGTTGATCCTGATCCGCCCGGACGTCGGCTCGATCAGACGGTTGATCATCTTCAGCGTGGTGGACTTCCCGCAGCCGGAGGGCCCCACGAGAATCACGGTCTCGCCGGCCTTGATGTCCATGGACACGTTGTCCACGGCGGGGGTGGGGCTGCCGGGGTAGGACTTGCTGAGGCTCTCCAGCCGGATGGTCGCGCCGGAGGTGGAGGCGGGGCGGGAGGGAGCCGACTCCGTCGACCCGGTAGCGGTCTCAGACACGGATCCCCCTGGAGATGGTGAGCCGGCCGAGCAGTACGTACGCGGCGTCGAAGAGCAGGGCGAGGATGACGATGCCGATCGTGCCGGCGAGGACCTGATTGATGGCGTTGGCACTTCCGAGTGAGGCGAGTCCGCGGAAGATCTCGTTGCCGAGACCGGGACCCGAGGCGTACGCGGCGATGGCGGCGATACCCATCAGCATCTGGGTGGAGACCCTGATACCGCTGAGGATGGGTGGCCAGGCGAGCGGCAGTTCCACCTTGAGCAGCCGTCTCGTGCGGGACATCCCGATGCCCTTCGCCGCGTCGACGAGGGACGGGTCGACCCCGCGCAGCCCGACGATGCAGTTACGGACGATGGGCAGCAGCCCGTACAAGGTCAGGATGATCACGGTGGGCGGGACGCCCAGGCCGATCAGCGGGATCAGCAGGCCGATCGCCGCGAGCGCGGGGATGGTGAGGATCGCCGAGGTGGAGGTGATCGCCAGTGCGTTGCCCCAGTTGCTGCGATAGCTGATGACACCGATCAGGACGCCGAGGACGGTGGCGATGACCATGCACTGGAAGACCGCGCTGACGTGCTGGAACGCGTCGGTCAGCAGCTGTTGGTGCCTTGTGCCCACGTACTCCCAGAAGTTCACATGTCGCTCCCTCGGCTCAGTCGGTGTCCTCTGCAGCCTGCTCGACCAGCGGGATAATACGCAGGGGCACCGGATTTTCCATGACGATCGCCGTGGAGGCCCGGACGATGCCATCAAAGCCGACGACCAGATCGATCACCCGTTGGAGATCGGCGTTCGAGCGGGCGACCAGCCGGCAGAACATGTCCCCCTGACCCGTCGTCGTATGCAGTTCGAGCACCTCGGGAACGCTGCTCAAATGGGCTCGTACATCGGTGCCTTGGCCCTGTTTGATTTCCAGCGTCGCGAACGCGGTGACGGGATAGCCGAGCGCCGCGGGGTCCACGTCAGGGCCGAAGCCGCGGATGACGCCATTGGACTGAAGACGGTCGAGACGCGCCTGCACCGTCCCGCGCGCCACGCCGAGCCGCCGCGATGCCTCGAGCACACCGATACGGGGCTCCCGGGCCAGCAGTACGATGAGCCTGCCGTCCAGTCGATCGATCGCCATGGTCCGCCTCCGGATGGTCAGCCTGTACAGACAGCCCGCCCATCCTGGCGTCCGGGTGTACAGACTGACCAGTGATTCCGCGAACTGTTGCGCACCTTGCGGAGCGGCGGGAACCTTCGGACATGACTGAGACTGTGCACACCACCCCCGACACCGCCCGGCAGGCCGACCCCTTCCCGGTCAAGGGAATGGACGCGGTGGTCTTCGCGGTGGGCAACGCCAAGCAGGCTGCGCACTACTACTCGACCGCCTTCGGCATGAAGCTCGTCGCCTACTCCGGACCGGAGAACGGCAGCCGCGAAACCGCGAGTTACGTCCTGACCAACGGCTCGGCCCGCTTCGTCTTCACCTCCGTCATCAAGCCGTCCACCGAGTGGGGCACCTTCCTCACCGACCACGTGCACGCCCACGGTGACGGAGTGGTCGACCTGGCCATCGAGGTCCCCGACGCCCGCGCGGCCTACGCGTACGCCGTCGAGCACGGCGCGCGGGGTATCACCGAGCCGCACGAGGTCAAGGACGACCACGGCACGGTCGTCCTGGCCGCCATCGCCACGTACGGCAAGACCCGTCACACGCTGGTCGAGCGCGGCGGCTACGACGGGCCGTACCTCCCCGGCTACGCGGCCGCGGACCCGATCGTCGAGCCGGCCGGCAAGCGCACGTTCCAGGCCGTCGACCACTGCGTCGGCAACGTCGAGCTCGGGCGGATGAACGAGTGGGTGACCTTCTACAACACGGTCATGGGCTTCACCAACATGAAGGAGTTCGTCGGCGACGACATCGCCACCGAGTACTCCGCCCTGATGTCGAAGGTCGTCGCCGACGGCACGCTCAAGGTCAAGTTCCCCATCAACGAGCCGGCGGTCGCGAAGAAGAAGTCGCAGATCGACGAGTACCTGGAGTTCTACGGCGGCGCGGGCGTCCAGCACATCGCGCTCGCCACGAACGACATCGTCGAGTCGGTGCGGGCGATGCGGGCGGCCGGTGTGCAGTTCCTGGACACCCCCGACTCGTACTACGACACCCTGGGGGAGTGGGCGGGCGAGACCCGCGTGCCCGTGGAGACGCTGCGCGAGCAGAAGATCCTCGTCGACCGTGACGAGGACGGCTATCTGCTGCAGATCTTCACCAAGCCGGTCCAGGACCGCCCGACGGTCTTCTTCGAGATGATCGAGCGGCACGGCTCGATGGGCTTCGGCAAGGGGAACTTCAAGGCCCTGTTCGAGGCGATCGAGCGCGAGCAGGACAAGCGCGGCAACCTGTAGCCAAAGCCGGACCCGTAGCCACAGCCGGACCCGTAGCCACAGCCGGACCTGTAGCCACAGCGGTCCGTAGCCACAGCGAAGGGGCCCTT
The DNA here is from genome assembly GCF_040650935.1 of Streptomyces sp. NPDC048565. NCBI lineage: Bacteria > Bacillati > Actinomycetota > Actinomycetes > Kitasatosporales > Streptomycetaceae > Streptomyces > Streptomyces sp. NPDC048565. The sequence continues at coordinate 360,487 of NZ_JBEZIH010000001.1, read as the reverse complement.
CTCCCGGGTCGATCCGAGAGAAGGGCCCCTTCCGCATGCGGTCACGGGGTCGCCGTGGGCTTGACGCGCGGAGCCGCCGGAGCCGGGGCCGCAGCCGACTGCGAGGACGGGGCGGAGGACGGTGCCGAAGCCGGAGCGGAGGCCGGAGCGGACGCAGCAGCCGAAGGCTCAGGCGCGGCGGAGGGCGCCGGGGCGGACGGCAGCACGGACGCCGGGCCGCCCGCCGCAGGCTCGCCCAGTGCCTCCAGGGCCTCCTGCGCCAACGGTGCGGCCAGCGGCGAGAAGTCCGGGTTCGTGCGGATGGCCTCCTCCAGGTGCCCGCGGGCCGGTCCGTCCTGGCCGAGCGCGCTCTCGATCACCCCCAGGTGGTAGCTGTACGAGGCGTTCCGTACGCCCGTGTCCACCGCACGCTCCGCGTACTGCACGGCCTCCTCGCTCTGCCCCGCACGGTGCATCGACCAGGCCAGGGTGTCCGACACCGCCGCGCTGCGGCGCTGCGCCGCCCACTCGGTCCGCATCAGCTCGACCGCTGCCTCCGGGTCGCCGTGGTCGGCCTCGAAGCGGGCCTCGGTCAGGGACTCGTCGACCCCGGCCGTCCTCGCCCGGGTCAGGAGGTCGCGGAGCCTGGTGTACTGGCTGCGGGCGTCGCCGTCCAGGCCGAGCGACTCGTACAGCTCGCCCAGTTCGAGCACGTACGCGGGGCGTGGCAGCTTCTTCGTCACCGTCCGGTAGGCCTCCAGCGCCTCGTCCGTACGGTCCAGAGCGGCCAGGGCGCGCGCCCGGCCCGCGAGGGAGGCGAGGTGACCTGAGTCGGTGCGCAGGGCGGCGTCGTACTGCGCGAGTGCCTCCGCCGGCTCCCCGCGCTCCGCGGCGAGGTTCCCCAGCCGGTGCAGGGCCGCGGCCTTCTCGGCCGGGGTGCCGGCATGGTCCGCGGCCTCCTGGGCGCCGGCCAGCGCGTCCTCGCGCCAGCCCTGGTTGCGGTACATCTCGGACGTCCTGGCCAGGGCGGGGGCGCCCTTGCGCAGGGTGGCGAACTTCTCCGTCGCCTTGACCGCCGCCGCGTACTGGCCGAGGCCGTTGTAGGCGTCGATCAGCACCGGGTACGCCGTCCACTCCTTCGGCTGCCGCGCACGGACCGTCTCACCCCACTTCTTCCCTGCCATGAAGTCGCTCCGTGCGTTGGCGAGCGCCCCGAGCCCCACCCAGGCCTGGAGGTTCCCGCGCTCACCCGGCTGTGCGGCCAGCGAACGCTGGAGGGCCTGTTCGGCCCGTGTGTAGTACGCCGCGTCCGCCGACCTGAGCCCCCGCTCCACGTAGGCCGACCCGAGCACCGCCCAGGACGGGGCGTCAGCCGGGTGCGTCTCCACCCACTTCTGCCGGTCGGAGATGAGGGCCGTGAGGTCGGACAGCGACGCGGGGGACCCCGCAGCCGTCGCGGCCTCGGCCCGTGCCACGGGCCCCGGTGCGGGTGCCGCGGCCTCCTTGCCGTCGTCCGGTACGGCGATCACCGCGCCGGCCACGAGCACGGCTGCCGCCATTGCACCGAACGCCGACCTGCGCAGGGTGGTGCGCATCGGCGCGGGAGGTGGTGGGACGGACGTCGCACCCTGGGGCGGCAGGGTGGAGGGGGGCTGCTCCGGATTCTGCTGCGGCTTGGCATCCATGGCCATCACTCTGCGTCAGTACGAAGATCGCATCGCGTTCCGTGAAGGGTGACGCAGACGGGTTCACACCATTGGCCCCGGGGTGCCACGCTCGGATCATGGACGCTCTCCAGAGACGACTGCGCGAAGGACTTCCCGCCGAGGCACTGATCACGGACCCGGACATCACCGCTTCGTACGCCCATGACATGGCGAGCTTCTGCGACGCGGGCACCCCGGCCGTCGTGGTGCTCCCGCGCACGGTCGAGGAGGTCCAGCACGTCATGAGGACCGCCACCGCCCTGCGGATCCCCGTCGTCCCCCAGGGCGCGAGGACCGGGCTGTCGGGCGCGGCCAACGCCTCCGATGGCTGCATCGTGCTCTCCATGGTGAGGATGGACCGGATCCTGGAGATCAGCCCGGTCGACCGGATCGCGGTCGTCGAGCCGGGCGTCGTCAATGCCACGCTGTCCCGCGCCGTCAACGAACACGGCCTTTACTACCCGCCGGACCCGTCGAGCTGGGAGATGTGCACGATCGGCGGCAACATCGGCACCGCCTCCGGCGGGCTGTGCTGTGTGAAGTACGGCGTCACCGCCGAATACGTCCTGGGCCTCGAGGTCGTCCTGGCCGACGGGCGGCTGCTCAGCACCGGACGGCGCACCGCGAAGGGCGTCGCCGGATACGACCTCACCCGGCTCTTCGTCGGCTCGGAGGGCAGCCTCGGCATCGTCGTCAAGGCCGTGCTCGCGCTGCGGCCCCAGCCGCCGCAGCAGCTCGTGCTCGCCGCCGAATTCGCGTCCGCGGCGGCGGCCTGCGACGCGGTGTGCCGGATCATGGAGCGAGGACACACTCCGTCACTCCTCGAACTGATGGACCGTACGACGGTGCGTGCCGTCAACGCGATGGCCTCCATGGGCCTCCCGGAGGCCACCGAGGCGCTGCTGCTCTGCGCCTTCGACACGCCCGACCCGTCGGCCGACCTCGCCGCCGTCGGGGAGCTGTGCACGGCGGCCGGGGCCACCGAGGTCGTGCCCGCCGACGACGCGGCCGAGTCCGAACTGCTGTTGCAGGCCCGCCGGCTGTCCCTCACCGCCCTTGAAGCCGTCAGGTCCGCCACGATGATCGACGACGTGTGCGTGCCGCGCTCGCGGCTCGGCGCGATGATCGAGGGGACCGCCGCGATCGCGGAGAAGTTCGGGCTGACCATCGGGGTCTGTGCCCACGCGGGCGACGGCAACACCCACCCCGTCGTCTGCTTCGACCACACCGATGCCGACGAGTCCCGCAGGGCCCGCGAATCCTTCGACGAGATCATGGCGCTCGGCCTCGAACTGGGTGGCACCATCACAGGCGAACACGGGGTCGGCGTGCTGAAGAAGGAGTGGCTCGCCCGCGAACTGGGTGAGGTGGGCGTCGAGTTGCAGCGTGGCATCAGGGCAGCCTTCGACCCGCTCGGGCTGCTCAACCCCGGCAAGCTGTTCTGACGCCCGCGCGCCACCGCTCAGGACTCACCCTCCTGCGGCTCGTCAGGGGACTGGGACCAGGGGTCGCCCAGCCACAGGTCGTCGGCCGGCAGCGGGGTGAGCAGCTCGGCCAGGGCCCCGTCCAGGCCGAGCAGCGCGCTCTCCGTCCCCGGCGGCACGACGCGCAGGGTGCGCTCCACCCAGGCGGCCACCGCGGCCGACGGCATCTCCAGGAGGGCGTTGCCGTCGGGCGAGGTGAGCGCCACACAGATGACGCCCCTGTCCTCGACCCTGGTCGGCCAGATCCGTACGTCCCCGTGCCCGCACGGCCGGAACACGCCCTCGACCAGCAGTTCACGGGCGAACGTCCAGTGCACGGGCGACTCGGAACCGATGTGGAAGGTGATGTGCACGGCGTACGGGTCATCGGTGAAGTAGGACAGCCGTGCGGGTACGGGGACGGACCGCTCGGGGGACAGGACCAGCTTCACTTCCAGCTCGCGTTCCACGGCGTTCTGCATGAGGGTGCACGACCTTCCGATGCTCGTAGGGGCCGGTCCCATGACCGGTCCGCACAAGGAGAGAGCGCCCTCCCCGACGTCTATGACGCGACTTCCCAGAAAAACTTCTCGGGACCCTGAAAGTGGTCCAAACGGCAGGACAGGCCCAGTGGTGCTCGGTGGTCTGATAGATGTGGACTCTTGTATTGAGGTCGGCCACCCTCCGACGGTCGGCCGGCCTGAGGCCTCGAAGAGATACGGGACCACGGTGATGAGCGCCCCAACCCCGGCACCCGGTGACGAAAGCCCCCGCGAGGGGTATTACCCCGACCCGTCCATTCCCGGATACGTCCGGTACTGGAACGGCGCTTCGTGGGTCCCGGGCACCAGCCGGCCCGCGCCCCAGCAGGGCGAGACGACTCCCGCGGCGCCGCCGGCCGACGCGGCTCCGCAGCGGCCGGCCCCGGTGGACGAGACCGGGCCGATGTACCTCGACGAGGTGGACGAGGCCGAGGGGACGCAGACGTCCGGCGGGCCGGGCGCCGGTGAGGTGGACGTCGCTCCCAGCAGGCCGAGGCCCGCGTCCGCCTGGCAGGCCGACACCTCCCGGCAGACCGGTTTCGGCGGTGAACGCGACCACCGTGTCTCGTGGGGCGGCCAGGACCCGCGTACACCCGAGGCGCCCGCGCCCGGAACGACGCCGTCCGCGACGCCGGCCACGTCCGCCCCGGCTTCTGCTCCGGCCCCGGGTGACGGTACGCCGGCCGAGCGCGCACCCGCCGACCCCCGGCAGCCCGCTGCCCAGGACCCGGGGCGCGGTGCGCTGCCCGGGATGCGGGACGGCAACGACGAGGTGAGCGACGGAACCGTCGCCATCCGCGTCGACCGGCCCGGCGGCAAGCCCGCCAAGCCCGCCAAGCCCGCCAAGCCCGGCGGCGCCGGCAACCACGGCGGCGCCGGCGACGCGGGCAGCCGCCCGCCGACCGACGGCACGGTCACGATCCGCGCGGTGGGCCCGGGTGGCAGGCCCCCGCATCCGCGCCAGGAGGGCCCGGCCCCCGCCGACGGCACGATGGCGATGCGCGCCGTACCGCCCGGCGGCACCGCACAGCCCGGCACCGCACAGCCCGTCGGCCCGCAGCCTGGCGCCGCCCCCGCACCGCTGCCCGCCCCGGCGCAGGGCCCCGGTGGCGACCCCTCGGCCCCCTGGGCCCAGCAGGTCCACCAGCTCGCCCAGCCCGAGCAGGCGGCCCGCCCGCAGCAACAGCGGCCCCCGCAGCCGAGCCCGGTGCCCGCGCAGCAGCAGGGCGCCGGGCCCGAGCAGCAGCAGCCCGTCGTGCCCTGGAAGCCCCCGGTCGACGACCCCTTCCAGCAGCTCGCCCGGTCCCAGGCCTCGGCCAGGCCCGCCGGGCTCGGCAAGCGGCTGGCCGCGCGGCTGCTCGACACGGTCGTCCTCGGCGCGCTCGTCGGTGCGGTCGGCTTCCCGCTGGTCACCCAGGCGATGGACCACGTCGACGAGAAGATCGACGCGGCGAAGCTGTCCGGCGAGACGGTCACCGTCTGGCTCCTGGACTCCACCACGGCCGGGCTGTTCGGCGGGGTGATCGCCGCCTTCCTGGTGCTCGGCTTCCTCCTTGAGGCCCTGCCCACCGCCAAGTGGGGCCGCACGCTGGGCAAGAAGCTGTGCGGCATCGAGGTACGGGACATCGAGTCGCACGACGCCCCGACCCTGGGCGCCGCGCTGCGCCGCTGGCTGGTGTACGGGGTGCTGGGCCTGGTGGCCGTCGGGGTGTTCAACGTGCTCTGGTGTCTGATCGACCGCCCGTGGCGCCAGTGCTGGCACGACAAGGCGGCCCGCACCTTCGTCGCGGGCTGAGCGGCGCGGCGGCCCACGGCCCGTGTGGCGACGGGTCGACGCCGTGCGTGGCGGACCTTCAGCCGTCCCGTCGCCATCTCCCCGGTGATCCGGATCACCGGCCCGCCGGGGAGGGACGTCGTGCACAGGGGCAGGGCCGCCGCGTACGCCCGTGTGCTGACGGTCCGTCCCCCGAAGAGACCTGAGCCGTTGCGGGCCTTCCCTGGCCGGGGTGCACTGCCCCCATGAGTAACGAACCACCGCCCCCGCCGCCCGACGACGACCCCTTCTCGAAGCGGCCGCCGCAGGGGTCTCCGCCTCCGCAGGGCGGTTCGCCCTACGGCAGCGGGCCACCGCCCCCGAACGACCCGTACGGTGGCGGCGGTCCCTACGGCGGTGGTGGCCCGTACGGCGGCGCCCCCTACGGAGGGCAGGACCCGCTGGCCGGCATGCCGCCCCTCGCCGAACCTGGCAAGCGGATCCTGGCGCGGTTGATCGACTTCCTCATCATCTCGATCCCGCTGTATCTGATCTCGCTGCCCTTCGGCGGTGCGGTCGACGTCTCGTCGGACGACGGCAACGACGACTTCGGCAACGCCATCGGCAACACCTACAACGGCCATCAGCTGGTGTGGTCGCTGATCGGCCTGGTGGTCTACGTGGCCTACGACACGTACTTCACCCACAAGGACGGCCGGACGCCCGGCAAGCGGCTGCTGAAGATGCGCGTCGCGATGCTCAACGACGGCTCGGTCCCCGACACGAGCTCCTCACTGATGCGGGCCGTCGTGCTCTGGCTTCCCGCGCTGCTGTGCTGCCCGTGCCTGTGGTGGCTCATCAACATCGTGCTGATGTTCACGGACAAGCCCTACCGGCAGGCCCTCCAGGACAAGGCGGGCAGGACCGTGGTCGTCAACGTCAGGTGAGCGGGTGTTCAGCGGTGCAGCGAGTGCTCGCCGACGCGCTCGCGCCGAGCGGTGGCGAGCTCGATGTCCTCGATGGTGCGGTGCGTGCGGGCGGCGGTGGTCGGTGCCGTCGGCCTCGCGGCCGCCCTCGTGCGCGTCGGCAGGGCGACGGCCACCAGCAGACCGAGCGCCAGGGCCGCGGTGCCGACCCCCGCGACACCGATGCCCGATTCCGTACGGAACAGCAGCAGCAGCGCGAGGGCGGAGAAGACGACGGTGGCCGAACCGTAGGAGAACTGTGCGGCAGTCGGACGCGGCATGACGGTATCCGTCCTCGGGGTGTCGGATAGGGAAGTCTCTCAACACGTTCGCACTGTCAATCGACTCTACGACGGTGGATGCCCGTGAGGAACGGGTAGTAAGCGTGACCTAACCCACGGTGCCGGTGCACAGGGGGCGCACGGAGTCACGCTGTGGCCGGCATGCGTGCCCGGCGCGCCGGTGGGCGGCGTCCGGATACCGGAAGAGGCCTCCCGCATAGTGCACTTGGTATGTCCAAGTCAAGATCTGTCTTTTCTTTCATAACTCCGATCGAATGTCGTCACTTGTGACGCGTTGACCGCGCGCGGCCCGCAACTCACCCCCTGGCCGCGACCGCGAACGCCGGGGAGGACTGCATCAAGTGATCACTCAGAGACGGGCGCTGCGCGCCACCGCCGTGGCGGTGTGCCTGGCCGCCACCGCCGCGACGGCATCCGCCTTCGCCACCGCGCAGGCGGATGACCGGACGTCGGGCTCGGACGCCTCCGTCGTCGACCGGCGGGATCCCGCACCGGTCAAGGCGCAGGAGCACGACCTGGAAGGGCCCTTCAGCAAGGAGCAGGACGCCCAGCGGCAGGCCGCGCTGGAGCAGGTCCTGTCCGGCGACAAGAAGGTGACCGCCCAGGGCGGTTCCAAGGTCGTCAAGCTCGGCAGGAGCAAGTACGTCGAGCTCGGCCGGGAGAAGACCGACAAGATCTTCACCATCCTCGTGGAGTTCGGCAACCAGGTCGACGACACCACGATGTACGACCCCGACGGCGACGGCCCGGAGCCGCCCGTCGCGAAGTACGGCGGCACGCCCGGCCCCCAGCACAACGAGATAGCCGAGCCCGACCCGGCGAAGGACAACAGCACCGCCTGGCAGGCCGACTACAACCGGACGCACTTCCAGGACCTCTACTTCGGTGAGGGCAAGGACAGTGAGGGCAAGACCAAGGAATCGCTGAAGACGTACTACGAGAAGACGTCCTCCGGGCGTTACTCCGTCGACGGCGAGGTCTCGGACTGGGTCAAGGTCCCGTACAACGAGGCCCGTTACGGCTCCAACTACTGCGGGTCCACCAACTGCGCCAACGTCTGGGACGCCGTCAGCGACGGCGTCGAGGCCTGGGTCACCGACCAGAAGGCCAAGGGCCGCACGCTGGAGGAGATCAAGGCCGACCTCGCGCAGTACGACCAGTGGGACCGTTACGACTACGACAACGACGGCGACTTCAACGAGCCCGACGGCTACATCGACCACTTCCAGCTGGTCCACGCCGGCGAGGACGAGTCCGCGGGCGGCGGCGTCGAGGGCACCGACGCCATCTGGGCGCACCGTTGGTACGCCTACGGCACCGACGCCGGCGCGACGGGCCCCGAGGGCAACAAGGCCGGCGGCGCCGAGATCGGCGACACGGGCATCTGGGTCGGCGACTACACCGCGCAGCCCGAGAACGGCGGCCTTGGCGTCTTCGCCCACGAGTACGCCCATGACCTCGGCCTCCCCGACCTGTACGACACCTCGGGCGGCGGCGAGAACTCGGTCGGCTTCTGGTCCCTGATGTCGGCGGGCTCCTGGCTCGGAACAGGCAAGGGCGAGATCGGCAACCTCCCCGGTGACATGACCGCCTGGGACAAGCTCCAGCTCGGCTGGCTCGACTACGACTCGGCCAAGGCCGCGACGAAGTCGACCCACAAGCTGGGGGTCTCGGAGTACAACACCAAGGACAAGCAGGCGCTGGTCGTCGAACTGCCCGAGAAGGCCGTCACCACGACGGTCACCGCGCCCGCCGATGGCTCCAAGCAGTGGTGGAGCGACATGGGTGACGACCTGTCGAACACCCTGACGCGGCCGGTCGACCTGTCCGGCACGTCCTCCGCCTCGCTCGACCTGTCCGGCTGGTACGACATCGAGGCCGACTACGACTACCTCTACACCGAGGTGTCCGAGGACGGCGGCACCAGCTGGACGGCGCTCGACGGCACGGCCGACGGCAAGGCCATCCCGCGCGACGCCAGCGGCAAGCCGGCGCTGACCGACGTCTCCGGGGCGTACAAGAAGCTCTCCTTCCCGCTGGATGCCTACGCGGGCAAGAAGGTCGACCTCCGCTTCCGCTACCAGACGGACGGCGGTGCGGGCGGCAAGGGCTTCGCGGCCGACGCCATCACCGTCACCGCCGACGGCGCCGTGCTCTTCACGGACGACGCCGAGGGCGACGACAACGGCTGGACCGCCAAGGGCTTCTCGCGGATCGGCGAGTCGTTCACCAACGACTACCCGCAGTACTACATCGCCGAGAACCGCCAGTACGTCTCGTACGACAAGACCCTGGAAGTCGGGCCGTACAACTTCGGCTTCTCCACCACCCGCCCCGACTGGGTCGAGCACTACGCGTACCAGAACGGCCTGATGGTGTGGCTCTGGGACACCTCGCAGAAGGACAACAACACCTCGGTCCACCCCGGCCAGGGTCTGATCCTGCCGGTGGACTCCCACGCCAAGCCGCTGAAGTGGGCGGACGGCACGGTGCTGCGCAACAAGATCCAGCCGTTCGACGCGCCCTTCAGCCGGCACCCGAACAAGGGCTTCACGCTGCACGACGCGGATGTCCCGCTGAAGATCAAGCCGTCGCTGGGCGTCCCGGCCTTCGACGACCGCAAGGGCACGTACTGGTACGAGGAAAACCCGACAGGAAGTGTCAAGGTTTCTGACACCAACACCCGGATCTCCATCGTGAACGAGCCGCTCAGCGGCTCGACGATCACCCTGAAGGTCGGTCCGTCAGCCAAGTAGTCGACGAACCCGCAGGTCAAAGCATGATCGGCCGTTGCCCCCTGGCGGGCAGCGGCCGATCGTGTTTAGGTGCGTCCTACCGATCCTTATTGACACGAAGTCTTACGGGGGAGCGCGAAGCATGGCAGGCGGAGGTTTCTGCAGGTTGCCCAACGGCACTGTGGTGGTGGCACTGGCCCTGAACGGCCCGGTCGGCGGATCCGGCCCGGGAGAGCCCGTACGGGTGCTCGTGCACGCCGTGAACCGGGCGCGCGCCCTGACCAGGCTGCGCAATCTCGGGCTGCGGGCCGTCTACCTCAGGGGCAACGCCCACCCGCCCACCCCGGACGAGATCACGGCGGTCCTGCACCACCCGGACGGGCTGCTCTGGCGTGCGGCGCCGCAGACGGACCAGGAGCTCTGGCACCCCATACGGGCGCTGCTCGGATCCTCCGGCTACGCGGGACCGGCCCGCCCGGCCGCCTGAGCGCCGGGCCGGGGCCCGGGGGCCTCCCGGCCGCCGCGCCGGGGCCCGGTGGCTCCCGGACTCTCAGACGACCGGCTTGCCGGACAGCTCCACACCCGCGGTCCGCAGCTCCTCCAGGGCCCGCTCCGTGGTCGCGTCGGAGACACCCGCGGTCAGGTCCAGCAGCACGTGCGTGACGAAGCCCTCGCGGGCGGCGTCCAGGGCGGTGGCCCGCACGCAGTGGTCCGTGGCGATCCCGACGACGTCGACCGTGGTCACGGACCGGGTCCGCAGCCACTCGGCGAGCCCGGTGCCGTTCTCGTCGGTGCCCTCGAAGCCGCTGTACGCCGCGGCGTACGCCCCCTTGTCGAAGACGCTGTCGATGGCGCCCGAGGCCACCGCGGGGGCGAAATTCGGGTGGAAGCCCACGCCCTCCGTGCCGGCGACGCAGTGCGGCGGCCAGGAGTGCTCGAAGTCGGGCGCCGCGGAGAAGTGGTCCCCGGGGTCGACATGGTGGTCCCGGGTGGCCACCACATGGCGGTAGCCGGGCTGGGCCTGACCGATCAGGTCGGTGATGGCGGCGGCGACATCGGCGCCGCCCGCCACCGCGAGGCTGCCGCCCTCGCAGAAGTCGTTCTGAACGTCAACGACGATCAAGGCGCGATGCATGACGGTTGTCCTTCGGTGGGGGCCGGGCGGGTTGTGCGGACCGGCGGGGCGGGGATGCCACCGAGCCTAGGGACTCGGCGCACCCTGCGGGAGGGGGTGCACACGTCGGCTCTCCTTCCCCGGCACGCCCGGCCGGGCGGTTGCCGGCTCAGGAAGCACCCGGCCGGACTGTCCTGCGTGTACCCCGTCGTCCTCATACGTACTCCGTGGGCAGCACCGGCTCCCCCCGGGACAGCTGCATCGCCGACATGGGCAGCCCCGACCTGGCGGCGATGTGCCGCTCCCGCGCGGCCTCCAGCGGCTCCCGGCCGACGACCTCGCCGCCCTTGACCAGCTCCACCAGCAGCTGCCGGCCGGCCAGCTCAGCCGGAACCTCCCCGCTGCCGATCACCTCGGCCTCGGCCACCCCGGCCGCGTCCAGCCGGCGCGCGGCCCACTTGCGGCCGCCCCTCGACGACTTCGCGCCCAGCGACTTCTTCGCCACCGGCAGCAGCGGGTCGGCCGGATCCGCCGACCGCGCACGCGCCACCAGCTTGTAGACCATGGAGCACGTCGGCTGCCCGCTCCCGGTGACCAGCTGCGTGCCCACCCCGTAGGTGTCGACGGGCGCGGCGGCCAGCGAGGCGATCGCGTACTCGTCCAGGTCGGACGTCACCACGATCTTCGTCTCCGTGGCGCCCAGCTCGTCCAGCTGCTGGCGGACGCGGTGCGCCACGAGCAGCAGATCGCCCGAGTCGATGCGTACGGCGCCCAGCTCGGGCCCCGCGATCTCCACCGCCGTTCGGACGGCCTCGGTCACGTCGTAGGTGTCGACGAGCAGCGAGGTGCCGCGCCCCAGCGAGTCCACCTGCGCCCGGAAGGCGTCCTTCTCGCTGTCGTGCAGCAGGGTGAAGGCGTGTGCGCTCGTCCCGACGGTCGGGATGTTGTAGCGGAAGCCCGCCGCCAGGTCCGATGTGGTGTGGAAGCCGCCGATGTACGCGGCGCGGGCCGACGCCACCGCCGACAGCTCGTGCGTACGCCGCGCGCCCATCTCGATGAGCCTGCGGCCGCCCGCGGCGGCCGACATCCGGGACGCGGCGGCGGCGATCGCCGAGTCGTGGTTCAGGATCGACAGGATCACGGTCTCCAGCAGCACGCACTCGGCGAAGGAGCCCTCGACCCGCAGGAGCGGCGAGCCGGGGAAGTACACCTCACCCTCCGGGTAGCCCCAGATGTCGCCGCTGAACCGGTAGTCGGCAAGCCAGTCGACGGTGCGGGCGTCCACGACGTGCTGGTCGCGCAGGAAGGCGAGCATCTCGTCGTCGAAGTGGAAGTTCTCCACCGCGTCCAGCACCCGCCCGGTGCCCGCGACGACGCCGTAGCGCCGCCCCTCCGGCAGTCTGCGGGTGAAGGCCTCGAACACGGAGTGCCGGTCCGCAGTGCCGGCCTTCAGTGCGGCCTGCACCATCGTGAGCTCGTACTGGTCGGTGAAGAGTGCGGTCGACGGCACACCGACCCGTCGCCCAAGGTCCGCTGAGTTCATGACGGGGATGCTACTCCCTATTCGTCAAAGTGACGAGATGGGGCCGCCGTTTATGCGCGGACCCCCCTCTGGTGGCAGCATGGGGTAGGTGAGCGTTGCTTCCCCCGTAGAGATCGAACGTCCCGAATCGGCCGAGGAGACCTTCGCTGTCCCTGAGCCCGACGTCCCCTGGGTGACGCTGGTGCACAACGACCCGGTCAACCTCATGAGCTATGTGACGTATGTCTTCCAGGCCTACTTCGGCTACTCCAAGGACAAGGCGCACAAGCTGATGCTCGATGTCCATCAGAAGGGCCGCGCGGTCGTGTCCAGCGGCAGTCGCGAGGAGATGGAGCGCGACGTCCAGGCCATGCACGGCTACGGGCTCTGGGCCACGCTGACCCAGGACCGCAACTGACCCGACCGCTGCCCTCCGTCCGAACCGTCATCGGAGAATTCATGGCCGGCCATTTCGAGGCCACCCCAGGCGGCGGCGCGTCCGTCGCGCTCGACGAGGTCGAGATCGCCATCCTGCGCTCCCTCGCCGTACAACTGCTCGAACTCATCGGCCCCGGCGACGAGCCGGTGGAGGGCGAGGACCCGCTCGCCGCCCTCTTCGCCGAGGGCCCGAGCGAGCCGCCGTCCGACCCCGCACTCGCCCGGCTCTTCCCCGAGGCGTACGGGGACGAGGACAAGGAGCTGCGCGAGGCGTCCGCGGAGTTCCGCCGCTTCACCGAGAAGGACCTGCGCACCCGCAAGCGCGAGGACGGCGTCGTCGTCGTGCGGACGCTGGACGCGCTCTCGCCCGTCGCGGACGGCGGCGCGGTGCTCGTCCTCACCCCCGAGGAGAGCCGGCACTGGCTGGGTTCGCTCAACGACCTCCGGCTCACGATCGGCACCCGTCTGGAGGTGTCCGACGAGGACGAGGGCCAGGACGGCTCGCTCTACCAGCTCCCCGACAGCGATCCGCGCAAGCCGATGGTGATGGCCTATCTCTGGCTCGGCGCGCTCCAGGAAACCCTCATCGAGACACTGATGCCCGGCTGAGTACCCGGCTCGCTCAACGGACGCTCAAATCCGAATAACGATCCCGTCACCCGTACGGCTCTCTTTGCAGCGCCTGGAAACGCTTGTCCGCTTTTTCCTGTGGCGTGCGCCACATAATGTCCGATGGCCTCATCCGGTGCCCGTGATAAATCTTCACGACCGCCCGGGGACGCCACCCCTGTCCCCGGGGGCGCTACCAGTCGGCCGAACGCCGGCGGCACTCCATCCATATCCGGGGGGATCAGGACCTGATCCGACGCCGACGACGGCGCGGATCGGCGTGGAGAAAGGCGCACCACCATGACATCGGCGCAGGTCGACAACGGGCAGGCGGACGGCGAAGAGGCCGCTGACGTCCCGGCGGGCGAGGGCTACCAGCGTGGCCTGGGAGCCCGCCAGATCCAGATGATCGCCATCGGCGGAGCCATCGGAACGGGGCTCTTCCTCGGCGCGGGCAAAGCCATCGACAGAGCCGGACCGAGCCTCATCCTGGCGTACGCCATCGCCGGCCTTGTCATCTTCTTCATCATGCGGGCCCTGGGCGAACTCCTCATGTACCGCCCGGTGTCGGGTTCCTTCTCGGAGTACGCACGCGAATTCCTCGGCCCCTTCTTCGGATTCGTGACCGGCTGGACGTACTGGCTCTTCTGGGTGGTCACCGGCATCACCGAAGTCACCGCGGCGGCCACCTACATGACGTACTGGTGGGATATCCCGCAATGGCTGTCCGCACTGGTGTTCACCGTCATTCTGTACGGTGCCAACCTGATCTCGGTGAAGCTCTTCGGTGAGCTCGAGTTCTGGTTCTCGATGGTCAAGGTCACCGCCATCCTCGGCATGATCCTCATCTGTGCCGGAGTGCTCACCATCGGCTTCTCCGCCGCCGGAGACACCGCGACCGTCGCCAACCTGTGGAACGACGGCGGCTTCTTCCCCCAGGGCATCAGCGGCACGCTGATGACCCTCCAGATCGTGATGTTCGCCTTCCTCGCCGTCGAACTCGTCGGCGTCACGGCGGGCGAGTCCAAGGACCCCAAGACCGTCCTGCCCAAGGCCATCAACACCGTGCCGTGGCGCATCGCCGTCTTCTACGTCGGCGCCCTGATCATGATCCTTTCCGTGGTCCCGTGGAGCACCTTCAAGCCGGGCGTCTCGCCGTTCGTCGCCGCGTTCGAGGAGATGGGCCTCGGCATCGGTGCCGCGATCGTCAACTTCGTCGTGCTCACCGCCGCGCTCTCCTCCTGCAACTCCGGCATGTACTCCACCGGGCGCATGCTGCGCGACCTCGCGCTCAACGGACAGGGACCCAAGGCCTTCACCAAGCTGACGCGGAACGGGCTCCCGCTGGCCGGCACCACGTTCTCCGCCGCGCTGATGCTCGTCGGCGTCTGGATCAACTACCAGTGGCCGGGCGACGCGTTCAACTACGTCGTCTCCTTCGCGACCATCTCCGGCATGTGGGCCTGGATCATGATCCTGATCAGCCAGATCCGCTTCCGCGCCAAGGCCGACCGCGGTGAACTGCCCCAGTCCAGCTTCAAGGCACCCGGCGCGCCGTTCAGCAGCTGGTTCGCACTGGGCTTCATCGCCCTCGTCATCCTCATGATGGCCATCGACAAGGACGCCAGGATCTCGCTGTACTGCGCACCCGTGTGGGGCCTGATCCTCGGCGTCTCCTACCTGGTGCTCAGGGCCCGCAACCCCGAGAGCGCCGCCTTCACCAAGCGCTGACCCCCACCACGCGCCTCCGGGACACCGGCCGCCCCAACGGTCCTGTCCGGCATCCGGGCCCTTCCGTACCACCCCTCGGTACGGGAGGGCCCGTTTGCCTGTCGGTCCTATCCTGGGCCCCATGCTGACCATCACCCAGGCACTCCACGACCAGATCGTCGCGCACTCCCGCGCGGACCATCCCGACGAGGCGTGCGGAGTGGTCGCGGGCCCGGCCGGCACGGGCCGCGCCGAACGCTTCATCCCCATGCTCAACGCCGCGCGCTCACCCACGTTCTACGAATTCGACTCCGCGGACCTGCTGAAGCTCTACCGCGAGATGGACGACCGCGACGAGGAGCCGGTGATCATCTACCACTCCCACACGGCGACCGAGGCCTACCCCTCCCGCACCGACGTCACCTACGCCAACGAGCCCGGTGCCCACTACGTGCTGGTCTCCACCGCGGACACCGACGACGCGGGCCCCTTCCAGTTCCGCTCATACCGCATCGTGGACGGCGAGATCACCGAGGAAGAGGTCGAGGTCGTCGAGGCCTATCCCGCGGCGGCCTGAGGTCCCGGGCAGGGCCGGGCGGCACCACCCCCGCCGTCCGTCCGCATGGCGAACGCTCACCATCCACCATGTGGGATCACACTCCGGATCCCCGGTGGGGAATCGATACGATGAACGCATGGTTCCCCATGACGTGAGCGAAAAGGCGCCGGGCATGCTGCTCGTCGCGCGGCTGCACGTCGACCTGTGCAGGCTGTCCAGCGCGATGTGTCCCGGCTGCCGCCTGCCCGTGAACCGCACGGCCTGAGCCGCGGTCCGAGCGCAACCACGTACGCACCACCCCCGTGCGGGGGCACGAACGCACGCCCCACGCCACTCTCCCCGTTTTCGACAGGAGCCCACGCCATGGCCATCGAGGTCCGCATCCCCACCATCCTTCGCACCTACACCGACGGCGCCAAGGCGGTCGAAGGCAGCGGTGAGACCCTCGCCGACCTCTTCGCCGACCTGGAGACCCGCCACAACGGCATCCGTGAGCGCATCGTCGACGGCGACCAGCTGCGCCGCTTCGTGAACGTCTACCTCAACGACGAGGACGTCCGCTTCCTCGACGGCATCACCACCAAGCTCTCCGACGGCGACAACATCACCATCCTCCCGGCTGTCGCCGGCGGCATGCGCTGATGCGGTACGACTCCCCGCTGGCGGCCGTGGGGAACACTCCCCTCGTCCGCCTCCCGCGGCTGTCCCCGTCCGAGGACGTCCGTATCTGGGCGAAGCTGGAGGACCGCAACCCCACCGGCTCGATCAAGGACCGCCCCGCGCTCCACATGGTCGAGCAGGCGGAGAAGGACGGCCGCCTGACACCCGGCTGCACCATCCTCGAGCCCACCAGCGGCAACACCGGCATCTCGCTCGCCATGGCGGCCAGGCTCAAGGGCTACCGCATCGTCTGCGTCATGCCGGAGAACACCTCGCAGGAGCGGCGCGACCTGCTCACCATGTGGGGCGCCGAGATCATCTCGTCCCCCGCCGCCGGCGGGTCCAACACCGCCGTACGCGTGGCCAAGGAGCTCTCCGCCGAGCACCCCGACTGGGTCATGCTCTACCAGTACGGCAACCCGGACAACGCCGGCGCGCACTACGCCACCACCGGACCGGAGATCCTCGCCGACCTCCCCTCCCTCACCCACTTCGTGGCAGGTCTCGGCACCACCGGCACCCTCATGGGCGTCGGCCGCTACCTCCGCGAGAACAAGCCGGACGTGGGGATCGTCGCCGCCGAACCCCGCTACGACGACCTCGTCTACGGCCTGCGCAACCTCGACGAGGGCTTCGTCCCCGAGCTCTACGACGCCTCCGTGCTCACCACCCGCTTCTCCGTCGGCTCCGCCGACGCCGTCACCCGCACCCGGGAACTCCTCCAGCAGGAGGGCATCTTCGCGGGTGTCTCCACCGGCGCCGCACTCCACGCCGCCATCGGCGTCGGCCGCAAGGCCGTCAAGGCCGGTGAGTCCGCCGACATCGTGTTCGTCGTCGCGGACGGCGGCTGGAAATACCTGTCGACGGGCGTCTACACCGCCCCCACCACAGAGGCCGCCATCGAAACCCTGCACGGCCAGCTCTGGGCGTGACGCAGTCAGGCCCGCCGGGAGGCGCGCCACGGAAAGCTCGTGACGGCGGGCGCGCCACGGGAAGCCCGTGACGGCGGGCGCGCCACGGGAAGCCCGTGACGGGAGGCGCGGGACGGGAGAACATCCCGCCCGCGCCTCCCGTCCGTTCACCCCAGGCCGCGCACCCGCTCCCACAGCGCCGGGTCCGCCTCGCCGGCCTTCCTGCGGAACCTGGACACCGCCACATCCCGCAGCTCGTCCGTCTCCAGGAAGCTCTGCCGGTCCCTCGTGTCCCCCACCGAACCCGGCGGCAGAGCGATCACCCCCGGCCGCTCCTCATGATGCTTGCTGGTGATCTTGGCGACGACCGCCGTGCCACCCCGCACCGACAGCACGAGACACGGCCGGTCCTTCGACCCGGGCCCGTCCTCGAACGGCACGTCCGCCCACCAGATCTCCCCGGGCAGGGGAGCACCGCGCGGGCGCCCCTTCTTCCGCTCCGGAGCACGCCCCGGGGGACGCGTCCGCCCACCCGGCCGCCGAGGGCCACGCCCGCCCCGGCCCCGCGCATCGGAAACCGTCGCCACGAGCGCCAGCAGGACGACGCCGGCCAGTGCGAGCCACCACCACGAGTTCATATCCAGACCGTACCGGCGCCCGCCGACACCCGGCCTTCCATCGAACCGGTGACAGCACAGGTGAGTTCCCCCACAACGGCAGGCCATGGAGGAGCGACCAGCTGTTTCGCACCTTACGCTCGACGGACCGCACGAACCCTCCCCGTTCCCACGCCTCGGAGGTTCACGCTCCATGAAGCTCACCGTCGTCGGCTGCTCCGGCTCGTTCCCCTCCACGGGTTCGGCATGCTCGAGCTACCTCGTAGAGGCCGACGGCTTCCGGCTGCTCCTCGACATGGGCAACGGCGCCCTGGGCGAGCTGCAGCGCCATGTAGGTCTCTACGACCTCGACGCCATCTTCCTCAGCCACCTCCATGCCGATCACTGCATCGACATGTGCGCGTACTTCGTCGTCCGCTACTACCGCTTCGACGGCGGTCGCCCCGCCGCGATCCCCGTGTACGGCCCCGAGGGCACCGAGCAGCGGCTCACCACGGCCCACGCCGACACCCCGTCCGAACACGCGATGGGTGAGGTCTTCGACTTCCACACGCTGAAGTCCGGATCGTTCGACATCGGCCCCTTCTCGGTCCGCACGGAGAAGGTCTGCCACCCCGTCGAAACCTTCGGCATCAGAGTCGAACACGGCGGCCGCGCCCTCACGTACTCCGGCGACACCGGTACCTGCGACGCGCTGGACGAACTCGCCGAAGGCGCCGACCTGTTCCTCTGTGAAGCATCGTTCATCCATGGCAAGGAGGACATTCCGGACCTCCACCTCAACGGACGCGAGGCAGGCGAGTACGCCGCCCGCGCCGGAGCCGGACGCCTCGTGCTCACCCACATCCCGCCGTGGACGGACGCCGAACGCAACCTCGCCGACGCACGCGAGGTCTACGACGGCCCGGTCGAGCTCGCGGTACCCGGCAGGGTGTACGAGATCTAGGACGTGTTTCGAAAGCCCCACCCCCCTGGGATTCGCCGTGAGGGGGATGGGGCTTTCGTGTGTCGGGTGAAGCCGGGCCGTGCTACTTGGCCTCGGCCTTCAGGAGCTCGGCGAGCTCCTCGTCGGACTCGCGGCCCGGCGTCGGCAGATTGAACTTGGTGATCGCGAAGCGGAAGACCACGTAGTAGACCACTGCGAAGCACAGGCCGATCAGCACCAGCAGCCATGGCTTCGACGCGATGCCCAGGTTCAGCAGGAAGTCCACCAGGCCTGCGGAGAACCCGAAGCCGTCCTTCATGCCCAGCGCCCAGGTCAGGGCCATCGAGACACCCGTCAGCACCGCGTGGATCGCGTACAGCACCGGGGCGATGAACATGAACGTGAACTCGATCGGCTCGGTCACACCCGTGACGAACGAGGTCAGCGCGAGCGAGAACATCATGCCGCCGATGACCTTGCGGCGCTCCGGACGGGCGCAGTGGACGATCGCGAGGCAGGCCGCCGGGAGGGCGAACATCATGATCGGGAAGAAGCCGGTCATGAACTGGCCGGCGTTCGGGTCGCCGGCCAGGAAGCGGGCGATGTCACCGTGGGCGCCGTCGAAGTCGCCCGCCTGGAACCACGGGAAGGAGTTCAGGAGGTGGTGCATGCCGACCGGGATCAGCGCACGGTTGGCGACGCCGAAGATGCCCGCGCCGAAGGCGCCTGAACCGACCAGCCACTCACCGAAGTTGTGCAGGCCGGTGCCGAGCACCGGCCAGATGAGACCGAAGACGATACCGATGACCAGGCCCGAGAAGGCGGAGAGGATCGGGACCAGGCGACGGCCGCTGAAGAAGCCCGCCCAGTCGGGCAGCTTCGTCCGGTAGAACCGCTGGTACAGCAGGGCCACGACCACGCCCATCACGACACCGCCGAGCACACCCGCGTCGACCGGGGCGTCGCTCATGACTATCTTGCCGTCGACGACGCTCGCGACCTGCGGCAGGTTGCCGTCGGTGAAGGTGGCGAGCACCTGCTGGAAGACCAGGTAGCCGGTGACCGCGGCGAGTGCCGTCGAGCCGTCCGACTTCTTGGCGAAGCCGATGGCGATACCGACGGCGAACAGCAGGGCCATGTTGTCGAGGATGGCGCCACCGCCGGCCGCCATGTAGCCGGCCAGCTTCGTGATCACGGTGGGGAACGACTCGCGGCCGAGCATGTCGGCATTGCCGAGCCGGACCAGCAGTGCGGCCGCGGGCAGGACCGCGACCGGCAGCATGAGGCTGCGGCCGATGCGCTGCATGACAGCCATCACGCCGGCGCCCCGCCTCTTTGCGGGGGCCGCCGGAGCGGTGTCCGTACTCATCAACTTCCTCCAGTTGGCAAGGCGCCGCCGGGGACAGGTGATGGGGGGCGGCGACTCGAGGAACGCGGCGGCAGGAACGGCCGCGTGGTCTGGACCACTGAGTGGTGTAGACCAGTTTTAGCACGGTGTGGGTGGGATAAGGAACCTGCGATCCCGCCCTGTTTGCGATGTAGTTCCGCAACCACCCTGGGTGACACGGCGAAGGCCCCCGGACCGTGGGGTCCGAGGGCCGTGCGCGGGGCCGGGAGGGGCTGGCGGAGGGGTCGGCAGGGGGCCGGGAGACCCTGCGGGAGGGGGGGCCTACCTGGTGAGGTCCTCCTCGGTCTTCTCCTCTTCCTCCACGGGCTCGCGCCCGGGAGTCTGGAGGTTGAACTTGGTGATCGCGAACCGGAAGATCACGTAATACACCACGGCGAAGCACAGCCCGATCGGGATGATCAGCCAAGGTTTCGTGTCCAGATGCCAGTTGACGACGTAGTCGATCAGCCCCGCCGAGAAGCTGAACCCCGCGTGCACGCCCAGCGCCCAGGTGACCCCCATCGAGACGCCGGTCAGGATCGCGTGCACGCCGTACAGCAGCGGAGCGACGAACATGAACGAGAACTCCAGCGGCTCCGTCACACCCGTCACGAAGGAAGTCAGCGCCACGGACACCATCAGGCCCGTCACCTCCTTGCGCCGCTCCGGCCGCGCGGTGTGAGCGATGGCCAGGGCCGCGGCGGGCAGACCGAACATCATGATGGGGAAGAAACCCGAGGTGAACTGCCCCGCCGACGGGTCCTCCGCGAAGAAGCGGGAGATGTCGCCCTGCACGGTCTTGCCGTCGCCACCGGTGAAGTCGCCCGCCTGGAACCAGAAGAACGTGTTCAGGAACTGATGCATGCCGATCGGGATCAGCAGTCGGTTCGCGAAGCCGAAGATGGCGGCGCCCCACGCGCCGAGGTCGATCAGATGCTTCGAGAACCAGGTCAGCGCGTCGCCGACGGGCTGCCACAGCAGGCCGAACAGCACGCCCAGGATCACGCAGAGGAACGCCATCAGGATCGGCACCAGCCGGCGCCCGTTGAAGAAGCCCAGCCAGTCCACCAGTTTCGTGCGGTGGAACCGCTGCCACACGATCGCGGTGAGCAGGCCGATGAGGATGCCGCCCAGGACGCCCGGGTTCTGCGGCTCACCGTCGGGGACGGCCTCCGTCACGGTGCCGTCGACGGGGAACGCCGTCAGCACCCCCCGGTAGACGAGGAAGCCGACGACGGCGGCCAGCGCCGTCGAGCCGTCCGCCTTCTTCGCGAATCCGATCGCGACGCCGATGCAGAACAACAGGGGTAGTCCTACGGTGCCGTCCAGGATGGCGTTCCCGCCGTTGAGCAGGACCTTGGACGTCTTGTTCCAGAAGGCGCCGCCCAGGTAGGAGTCGAAGAGGTTGCCGAGGCTGACGAGGAGGCCCGCCGCGGGCAGTACGGCCACCGGTAGCTGCAGACTGCGTCCGACCTTCTGCAGGCCCTGGACCGGTCCGTTCCACCACTTCCGCTGGGGCTGCGTGGCCGCGTTCGCGCTCATCGGCATCCTCCCGGAACACGCCTGGGTTGGCGGTCGTTGCAAACTGGTGTAGACCAGTCGCGGTACGGTGCGGAACCCCGCAGAAGGCAGGGCGCCGGTGATCGTCATCATTGGGGACTGCACGGTTACTCGCCCGTGAAGTTGGGCCAACCGTGCGTTACCGTGACGAAACGGACCCACGGTGGGCCGCCCACGCACGCACAGATCAGGGAGAAGGACATGGCCAGCAAGGCTGAGAAGATCGTCGCCGGGCTCGGCGGTATCGAGAACATCGACGAGATCGAAGGCTGCATCACCCGCCTTCGCACCGAGGTCCACGACCCCAGCAAGGTCGACGAAGCCGCACTCAAGGCCGCCGGAGCGCACGGCGTCGTCAAGATGGGCTCCGCGATCCAGGTCGTCATCGGCACCGATGCCGACCCCATCGCCGCCGACATCGAAGACATGATGTGACGTCGACCGTGACCGTGGCCGGCTGACCCGCCCCACCCGGGTCCGCCCGCAGGCCCCGCTCCCCGCGCCTCCCCGGCCAGGAGCGGGGCCTGCGTCGCTCGAAGCCTCCCGAGGCCCCCGGGGACACCCGAACGGACCCGGCCGCCCCAGCCGATAGGCTCGACGCCATGTCTCGTATCGACGGCCGCACCCCCGAACAGCTCCGCCCCGTCACCATCGAACGCGGATGGAGCAAGCACGCCGAAGGCTCCGTACTCATCTCCTTCGGTGACACCAAGGTCTTCTGCACCGCCTCCGTCACCGAAGGCGTCCCGCGCTGGCGCAAGGGCAGCGGCGAAGGCTGGGTCACCGCCGAATACTCCATGCTGCCCCGCTCCACCAACACCCGCGGCGACCGCGAATCCGTACGCGGCAAGATCGGCGGCCGCACCCACGAGATCAGCCGCCTCATCGGCCGCTCCCTGCGCGCCGTGATCGACTACAAGGCCCTCGGCGAGAACACCATCGTCCTGGACTGCGACGTCCTCCAGGCCGACGGCGGCACCCGCACCGCCGCCATCACCGGCGCCTACGTCGCCCTCGCCGACGCCATCGCCTGGGCCCAGGGCAAGAAGATCGTCAAGCACGGCCGCAAGCCCCTCACCGGCACCGTCGCCGCGGTCAGCGTCGGCATCGTCGACGGCCTCCCCCTCCTCGACCTCTGTTACGAGGAGGACGTCCGCGCCGACACCGACATGAACGTCGTCTGCACCGGCGACGGCCGCTTCGTCGAGGTCCAGGGCACCGCCGAAGCCGAACCCTTCGACCGCGCCGAACTGAACGCCCTGCTCGACCTCGCCACCGCCGGCTGCACCGACCTGGCCAAACTCCAGGAGGAGGCACTCGCCCGCACGCTCGGCGAGTAAAGAAGCAACCAAATGCGCAGCGCACAGCGTCGTGACGAGTACGGGCGCACGGGTCGAACCGTGCGCCCGTCCACGTATCCGCCCCGGGGAGGGACCGCGCCATGGCCTCGCGCCGCCACAGCACCGCACTCGTCGTCACGACCACCCTGCTGACACTCACCGCCGCCGTCGGCTGCGGCGCCGTCGACAAGGCCCTGGACTGCGTCCGCACCGCCGACGCCATCGCCACCAGCGTCAACAGCCTCCAGCAGGCGATATCCGACGCCTCCAACGACCCGACACAGGCCTCCGAGTCCCTGGACCAGATCGACGAGGAGCTCAAGGACCTCGGCGACACCACGGACAACGCGGACCTCGACAAGGCCGTCGACGGCCTCCAGGCAGGCGTCACCAACGTCCGCGACTCCATCGACAAGGGCGACGCCACCCCCGACATCACGCCGGTGACCGACGCCGCCACCGAGATCGGCAAGGTCTGCAGCCCGTGACCCGGCGGCGATAATCGACGCATGACGCGCCTGATCCTCGCCACCCGCAACGCCGGGAAAATCACCGAACTCCACGCGATCCTCGCCGACGCGGGGCTGCCTCACGACCTCGTCGGCGCGGACGCCCACCCCGACATCCCCGACGTCAAGGAAACCGGCGTCACCTTCGCCGAGAACGCCCTTCTCAAGGCGCACGCCCTGGCCCGGGCCACCGGCCACCCGGCCATCGCCGACGACAGCGGCCTGTGCGTCGATGTACTCGGCGGAGCCCCCGGCATCTTCTCGGCCCGCTGGGCCGGCACCCACGGCGACGACCGGGCCAACCTGGACCTGCTCCTCGCCCAGCTCGGCGACATCTCCGCCCCCCACCGCGGCGCCCACTTCGCCTGCGCCGCGGCGCTGGCCCTCCCGGACGGCACGGAACGCGTGGTCGAGGGCCGCCTCACGGGCACCCTGCGCCACGCCCCGGCCGGCGAGCACGGCTTCGGCTACGACCCGATCCTCGAACCGGCCGGCGAGACCCGCACCTGCGCGGAGCTGACCCCGGCGGAGAAGAACGCGATCAGCCACCGGGGCAAGGCGTTCCGCGCGCTGGTGCCGGTGGTGCGGGAGCTGGTGGGGTGACAGGGATGAGGCCTTCACCTTCGATATGAAGGTGAAGGCCTCGTTTGACCTGTGGGCCCGGTGGGATTTGAACCCACGACACACCGGTTCTAAGCCGGCGCCCTCTAGCCTGCTGGGGTACGGGCCCGCGCGTCACTACTGTACTGGGTGCGGCTGCGCCGCTTGGAAAAGGTTTTGGTCTGGCTATGGCATGACGGACACAGGTAGCGCAGATTCTCGCGGCGATTGTCTAGATGGTCACCATTGACGTGATCGATCTCCAGCACTAGGCGCCTGCCCTGCCAGGTGTCACCGATGCCACACGCGGTACATGCGCGCGGAACACCCAAGTCGTCGAGTGCGCGGCGCAGGAGAGTGGTCCGGGTTCGCGCGGAGCCGGACTCCATGCGCTGGAGGATCTCTGATACGGCTCTGCGGTGAGGCGAGGCGGCGCCCCGCGTGTGGCCCTGCCCGGTGAAGTGGGCAGTCGAGAGGCCGTATGTGTCGAGGCTCCGTTTCAGGCGAGTTCGCGCGGCGCCGTTGTCTGCATGGCCGAGAAGTTTCAGTACCCCGGCCATGCTCTTGGACTCAGCGACGGCAGAGGCCAGTTCGTGGGAGGGCATGGCAGGTGAGCCGTACCTGCGGCCGCTGGTGAAGTGCGACGTGTCGATCCCAAGGCGGTCGAGCCTCTTCCTGATGTAACCGTAGGGGCCGTCATCGGGCGGGATTCCCATGTACTCCAACACTTCTCGGATGCTGTGCGAACGGCTCGCGGCTTCCTCGAGGAGTTCCTTCGTGTACGACCGCTTCTCTCGTTGCGGAAGAGGGGTGTCCACGAAGTGGGAGGTGTCGATGCCATAGTGCTTCAGCCGATCGCGCACGTAGCGGAGAGGCCTGCTGCCCAGCGGGGTGCCCAATCGATCGAGCAGGTCGACGAGGCTGGCGGAAACGGCTGCGGTCCGGGCCAGCAAATCGCGGGGGTATTTGTTCTGATTGTTCATGTGATCCGCCGCCGTGTGCGTCCACGATAAGTGTCGGTGACCGCGTGGCAGTTGGGGCAGAGGAGGCGCAAATTGGCTGGGCGGTTGTCCCACCATTCACCACTGGCGTGGTCGACCTCGAGCCGTAGCGGCCTACCGTTCCACTCCGTGCCGTTGCCACACATGGCGCACGACTCGGGGACACCTGTTAGGAGCAGGGCCCGGCTTAGCCGCTCGCCCGAAATCCTGCCGTCCGACGGGGTGCGCAGAGCCAGGAGGCTGCCCAAGGTGCCCTTTGGCCGCCCTCGGGGGGCGCGCAAGAAGTGCGACGTGTCGATGCCGAGGGTGGCTAGCCGGCGGCCGATGTGCGCCTGGTTACCTCCAACCGGATTGATGCCCAGTCGGCGGACAACTTCCGCCACGCTCTTGGAGCGATCGACCAACTCGCGCAGCCTCTCCTCAGTGTGGCGCACCCTTGTGTCGACGAAGTGCGAGATGTCGATCTCCGCCTCGGACATTTTGGACCGCAGGTAGCTCCTGCTCCCCGGCGTCGGTGTACCGCCGCACCACCGCACCGCGTCGTTGCAATTGGCCGTCTCGCGCGCTGCCTCTTCGAGCAACTCGCGGGTGTACCTCACCGCCATGGCCTCTCCGCATCCGGCCGCGTGTTCGCGGCCTCGTACGGAGCAACGAACCGTTTATCGGATGGTCACGTCCGTCATGCGATGAGATGCGGAAGGGCCCGTACCGCTTTGTGGCGGTACGGGCCCTTCGGGCGGGGTGCGTCAGAACTTGGGGTCCGGGCTCTGGGCCTGGACCAGTTCGGCGGCTTCTTCTTCCGTCTCGACCGAGGGCGGGGAGCCGGCCAGGGGCTGGTTGGCGGTCTCCTTCATGCAGGCCACCGCGATCACGCCGACCAGGGCCGCCGCCATCGCGTAGTACGCCGGCATGAGGTTCGTGCCGCTCCAGCTGATCAGGGCGGTGATCACCAGCGGGGTCGTGCCGCCGAAGATCGAGGCCGAGAGGTTGTAGCCGACCGACAGGGAGCCGTAGCGGACGTTGGTCGGGAACAGCGCCGGGAGGGCGGCGGACATCGTGCCCAGCATGCAGACCAGGGAGAGACCCAGCATCAGCATGCCGATCGTGATCGCCGGGATGCTGCCCTGGCGGATCAGGAGGAAGGCCGGGAGCGAGAGGACGAGGAAGCCCACCATGCCGGTCATCAGTATCGGCTTGCGGCCGAAGCGGTCGGAGAGCTTGCCGAACTGGCTGATGATCAGCATCAGGAACACCATGACGGCGAGCAGGATGAGCAGCCCGTGCGTCTCGCTGTAGCCGAGCTCGTCCGAGAGGTACGTCGGCATGTACGACAGCAGCATGTAGTCGGTGATGTTGTACGCGCCGACCAGGGCGATGCAGAGGATCAGCGTCGGCCAGTACTGACGGAAGATCTTGGCGAGGTCGCCCTTGGCGGTGGACTCGACGTGGTCGGCGGCCTCCGAGGCGTGGGCCGTGCCGCCCTCCAGCTTCTGGAAGGCGGGCGTCTCGTCCAGGCGCAGTCGCAGGTAGAGGCCTACGAGGCCGAGCGGGCCCGCGACGAGGAACGGGATGCGCCAGCCCCAGGACTCCATCTGGCCGGTGTCCAGGAGGGCGTACAGCAGGGTGACGAGTCCGGCGGCGCCGACGTAGCCGGCCAGGGTGCCGAATTCCAGGAAGCTGCCGAAGAAGCCGCGGCGCTTGTCGGGGGCGTACTCGGCGATGAAGGTCGAGGCGCCGCCGTACTCGCCGCCGGTGGAGAAGCCCTGGAGCATCCGGAAGAAGATCAGCAGGACCGCTGCCCAGACGCCGATGGTGCCGTGGGAGGGGATGAGTCCGATCGCGAAGGTGCCGACCGCCATGAGGATCATGGTGAGGGCCAGGACCTTCTTACGGCCGATCTTGTCACCCATCGGGCCGAAGAACATGCCGCCGAGCGGCCGGACCAGGAAGGCCACGGCGAAGGTCGCGAACGACGAGAGGAGCTGGGTGGTGTCGTTTCCCGAGGGGAAGAAGACATGCCCGATGGTGACGGCCAGGTAGGAGTAGATACCGAAGTCGAACCACTCCATGGCGTTACCGAGCGACGCCGCCTTCACCGCCCGCTTGACCGCCTGGTCGTCGGTGATGGTGATGTCGGTCCGACGGAGCCGGGGGTTCTGGCGCTTCCGGATGGCGCGGAAGAGCGCGGGGTGGCGTTTGACCGCATCAGGGTCGGCCGCCTGGTGGGGGTCGGGGGCCGCCATAGCCGGTTCCTTTCGTCGAACGGTGGTGTCGAACGGTGTTCCAGGAAGGGCTTCTGCGCAGTCATGGCGGTTGCAAACCGAATCGGCACAGGAATGCGATCTCGGTCACATCTT
The DNA here is from genome assembly GCF_040650935.1 of Streptomyces sp. NPDC048565. Taxonomy (NCBI): domain Bacteria; kingdom Bacillati; phylum Actinomycetota; class Actinomycetes; order Kitasatosporales; family Streptomycetaceae; genus Streptomyces; species Streptomyces sp. NPDC048565. The sequence goes on along the minus strand of NZ_JBEZIH010000001.1, from coordinate 333,223 downwards.
TTTCGGCCGAGACCCCCACGAAGCGGAGGTCAGATGCCGAGGTCCTTGATGATCTTGGCGACGTGGCCGGTCGCCTTGACGTTGTAGAGGGCCTTCTCCACCTTGCCCTCTTCGTCGACCACAATCGTGGAACGGATCACTCCCGTCACCACTTTGCCGTAGAGCTTCTTCTCTCCGAACGCGCCGTACGCCTCGAGGGTCTCCTTGGAGGGGTCGCCGACCAGAGTGACCTTGAGGTTCTCCTTCTCGCGGAACTTCGCGAGTTTCTCGGGCCTGTCGGGCGACACGCCGATGACGTCGTACCCGGCTTCCGCGAGGAGGTCCAGGTTGTCCGTGAAGTCGCAGGCCTGCTTGGTGCAGCCGGGGGTGAGCGCGGCGGGGTAGAAGTAGACGATGACCTTGCGGCCCTTGTGGTCCGCGAGCGAGACCTCGTTGCCGTCGGCGTCCGGAAGGGTGAAGGCGGGGGCGGTGTCGCCGGTCTGCAGTCGCTCGCTCATGTTTCTCCTCGAGTGGCACGCGGGCTGTGTGGCACCGAGCGTAATAGGGGGTGCCGCCGGGTGCGGGGGCGCCTGAGCTGACAGACTGTCGATGACGGCTTACCCGACGACGACCACGGAGGCGGCGCAGTGTCGGATATCAGGACCCCTGCGCAGATCGAGGCGGACATCATCAGCAGGCGTGAGCAGCTTGCGGTGGTGCTGGACGAGATCGGGGTGCGGGTGCACCCGAAGACGATGATCGGTGACGCGAAGGCGAAGGTCGCGTCGACGGTGGACCGGACGGCCGGACGCGCGTTCGTCGCGGTGAACCGTTCGGTTTCGGATGTGAAGGCGCAGTTCGTGGCGGAGGACGGTTCGCCGCGGCTGGAGCGGGTGATTCCGGCGGCGCTGGTGCTGGCCGGTGCGGTGGCGTTGCTGACGGTGTCCTCGCGGTCCTCGCGGTCTTCCAGGTCAGGGCGGCGCAAGAGGCGCTGAGGCCCGGTTCCGGGCGGCCCTGGGGCGTGGGGAGCGGCTCGGGGCAGGTAGGTTTCTGCGCGTGAGCGACAACGGTATGAGCACCACCGACGACAAGCTGCCGATCCGGATGCTGCACGACCGTGTGCTGGTCCGGTCCGATTCGCCCGAGGGCGAGAGGCGCTCGGGCGGCGGCATCCTGATTCCCGCGACGGCGGCGGTCGGCCGGCGCCTGGCGTGGGCCGAGGTGGTCGCGGTCGGGCAGAACGTGCGCACCGTGGAGCCGGGGGACCGGGTGCTGTACGACCCCGAGGACCGTGCCGAGGTCGAGGTGCGGGGTGTGGGGTACGTGCTGATGCGCGAGCGGGATCTGCACGCGGTGGCCGCGGACCGGTTCGAGGGGTCGGTGGATTCGACCGGGCTGTATCTGTAGGCAGCGGGCAGGTGTGGGTGAGTGGGCCTGGTGACCGTTGTCACCAGGCCTTTCGGCTGTTCGTTGCTAGGCTGGTGTGACCCCGACGAGACGCGCCGTACCGGGTTCCGCAAAGACGACGCACCCGTGTTGTTCGCGTGTTTCGTCGTGGAGGTGCCGTCATGGCGTGGGTTCTGCTGGTCGTCGCCGGTCTGCTGGAAGTGGGCTGGTCGATCGGGATGAAGTACACCGAGGGGTTCACCCGCTTGTGGCCGAGTGTGTTCACCGGCCTGGGGATCGTGGCCAGCATGATGCTGCTGTCGCAGGCGGCGAAGACGCTGCCGATCGGTACGGCGTACGGCGTGTGGGTGGGTATCGGTGCGGCCGGGGCGGCGGTCCTCGGCATGGTGGTGCTGCACGAGCCGGTGACCGCCGCCCGCATCTTCTTCGTCTGTCTGCTGCTGGTGGCCGTGGTGGGGCTGAAGGCTACGTCCGGGCACTGAGGGATCGAGGGCTGTCCCGGGCGGGCGTGGTCGGGCCGGGCGGGCCCGTCAGGACAGGACCAGCTCGGGGGAGTACATGTCGAGCCAGATGGCGAGGTCCAGGGTGCGTTCCAGGCCGCGTCGCGACGCCTGGGTGATCTGCGGGGTGTCCCGGTTCGCGGCCTGTTCGACGCGTGCGGGGTCCACGATCTCGAAGACCCGGTGCGAGGGCCGGGACAGCAGGTCCTTGGCGTGGTCCTGGAGCGCCAGGGCGTACTTGGGGTCCTGGGTGGAGGGGTAGGGGCTCTTGACCCTGTCGTACACCGAGCGTGGCAGGACGTCGGCGGTGGCTTCGCGCAGCAGGCTCTTCTCGCGGCCGTCGAAGGACTTCAGCGCCCAGGGCGTGTTGTAGACGTACTCGACGAGCCGGTGGTCGCAGAACGGCACGCGCACTTCGAGGCCGACGGCCATGCTCGCCCGGTCCTTGCGGTCCAGCAGTACGCGCACGAAGCGGGTGAGGTGCTGGTGGCTGATCTTGCGCATCGTGTACTCGAAGTCGCTCTCGCCGTCGAGCCGTTGGATGCCGGAGACCGCGTCGCGGTAGCTGTCCGCGACGTACGAGGTGAGGTCGAGGCCGGTGGTGAGGTCCGGGCGGAGTACGTCGGCGTCCTCGCCGAAGTGCCGGCTGAGCTGGGCCAGCCAGGGGAAGGTCCGGGACTTGCGGGCCTCCTCGTCGAAGAACTGGAGGTAGCCGCCGAAGACCTCGTCGGCGGACTCGCCCGACAGTGCGACCGTGGATTGTTCGCGGATCGACTTGAAGAGCAGGTAGAGCGAGGCGTCCATGTCGCCGAAGCCCGCGGGGATGTCGCGGGCGCGGATCACCTTGGAGCGCACTTCGGGGTCGGCGAGGGAGTTCGAGTCGAGGACTATGTCGCGGTGGTCGGTGCCGGCTGTGCGTGCCACGTCATGGACGAAGGGTGTGTCCGGGGTGCCGCGGAGTTCGTCGGCGAGGAAGTTCTCGGTCTGTCCGACGAAGTCGACGGCGAAGCTGCGGACGGTCTCGCCGGTTTCGCCGAGCTGACGGGCGGCCAGTGCGGTCATCGCGGAGGAGTCGAGTCCTCCCGAGAGCAGGGTGCAGCGGGGTACGTCCGAGACGAGCTGGCGGCGCACGATGTCGTCGAGGAGTGAGCGGACGGTGGCGATGGTGGTTTCGCGGTCGTCCGTGTGCGGCCGGGTCTCCAACTGCCAGTACACGTGGCGGCGCAGACCGCCGCGGTCGACGGTGACGACGGTGCCGGGTTCGACCTCGTGCATGCCGTCCCACACCGCATGGCCGGGAGTCTTCACGAAAGTGAACAGTTCGCGGAGGCCGTCGAGGGTGACGCGGGGTTTGGCGAGGGGGTTGGCGAGTATGGCCTTGGGTTCGGACCCGAAGACGACTCCGTCGGGTGTCTCGTAGTAGTAGAAGGGCTTGATGCCCATGCGGTCGCGGATCATCACGAGCTTGTCGTGACGGGCGTCCCAGACGGCGAAGGCGTACATGCCGTTGAGGCGTTCGGCGACGGCCTCGCCCCATTCCACGTAGCCGCGCAGCACGACCTCCGTGTCGGAGTCGGTGCGGAACCGGTGGCCTCGTCGTGCGAGTTCCTGCCGGAGTTCGGTGTAGTTGTACGTCTCGCCGGAGTAGACCATGGCCACGGCACCCTGAGGGGTGTCGACGGTCATGGGCTGCTGTCCGCCCGGCAGGTCGATGATGGCCAGCCTGCGGTGGCCGAGTCCGGCGGGTCCGCTGATCCAGGTTCCGCGGTCGTCCGGGCCGCGGCAGGACATCGTCTCTGTCATCGCGTCGAGTGTCTCGGCCGAGGCCCGCAGGTCACGGTCGAAGGAGATCCAGCCGGTGATGCCGCACATCCGGTATTCCTCCTGCTTCCGGTCGCCGTCCGGCCCCCGGACCGTCGCTCCCGGCGTGAGTGCCGGGGCAGGGCGGGCAGGCGGGCCGGAACAGAACCAGTTGTATCCAGCACCTATGTCATGAGCCTGTGACATGGCGCGGCCCGGGTCAACCAGGCCGTGACACGCAGGGGGAGAGCGGCCCGCGATTTTCGGACGCACACGGTGCGGTCCTTTGCGAACACATGCCCACGCGGGGCCCACCCCCGCCCGGGAGTGGGCTCCGGGGGGCGCGGGGACAGGCAAGGATCCAGCCACGGGCAAAGCTTTGACCAATCGGGCCGGGCCGTATGCGATCGGTCAGCGCACCGTGCCGCCCGTGCTGTCCCTGGCGTCCGTGTCGCGTCGGTCGAGCGGGCGTCCGTCCGCGGTTTCGCGGGCGGCCGGGGTGTGCGAGGGCGCGGCGGCGGCCGGGCCGTGCGAGGACGCGGCGGGGGTGGCGGTGCGGGGTGCCCCCGCGGCGGGTGAGGCCTCGGAGGGGACTTCCGGCGCGCGGGAGCGGTTGCCGTCCGGCTTCCTGCTGGAATCGCCGGTGCCGGGCTTCTTGCCGGCTCCGCCGTCCCTCGGCGACTTGGTGCCTCCGGCCCGCTCGGTGTCCTCGGGCTCGTCGCTCCCCTCCGGGTCGGGCTCCTCGGGGCCTTCGTCGGCCTCCAGGTCGAAGTCCTGCACCTTGCTGCCCTGGAGTGCGGCCCTGGTGTAGGCGGCCCAGGTCTCGGCGGGCGCGCCGCCGCCGTTCGTACGGGCCAGGCCCAGTGCGCCGTACAGGGGCTTGTGCATGCCGGTCTTCGGGTCCTGGCCCATGACGGCGATGACGGTGGCGAGGTCGGGGGTGTAGCCGGCGAACCAGGCGGCCTGGTCCTCCTCCGCGGTGCCTGTCTTGCCCGCCGCCGGGCGGCCCGCGGCCTTCGCCGCGGTACCGGTGCCGCCGTCGACGACGCTGCGCAGGACGGAGGTGGTGGTGTCGGCGGCCTCGCGGCTGATGGCCCGGTGGGTGTTCCTGGTGGGGAGGTCGAGCTCCTCGGCGTTCTTGCTGATCTTGGACACGAGGCTGTGGGGGCGCTGTCTGCCGTGGTCGGCGAGGGTGGCGTAGGCCGATGCCATGTCGACGACGCTGGCGGTGGCGGGGCCGAGCGCGATGGAGGGGGTGGCGGTGAGGTCCGGGGTGTCCTGGGGGATGCCGAGGGCGACCGCGGTGTCCTTGACCTCCTGGGGGCCGACGTCCTGGGCCATCTGTGCGTAGACGGCGTTGACGGACTTGTCGGTGGCTTCGCGGACGGTGATGGACTTGTAGTCGACGTCGTCCTCGTTGGCGGGGGCGTAGCCGGTGGATCCTGTGGCGCTCTGGACGGTGCGTTTGTTGGTGCCGTCGTAGCGGGTGTTGGGGGTGATCGCCTTGTCCTTCTGGGTGGTGGACCCGTTGGCCAGGGCGGCGGCGAGCACGAACGGCTTGAAGGTGGATCCGACCTGGTAGTCGCGGCGGGTGGCGTTGTTGACGTACTGCTTCGTGTAGTCGATCCCGCCGTAGAGGGCGACGACGTGGCCGGTGGCGGGGTCGACGGAGGCGCCGCCGGCGCGGACGTTGCGGTCGGCGTCGCGGTCGTCGCTGGTCTTGGACATGACGTTGTCCTTGACGGCTTCGACGAGCGCGTCCTGCTTCTTCTTCTGGAGTGTGGTGGTGATGCGGTAGCCGCCGGTGGAGAGGGTCTTCTCGTCGAGGATCTTGTTGGCGGCGAGGTAGGAGTCGACGGCCTGGACGATGTAGCCGCGCTGGCCGGAGAGTGCGGTGGCGGGCTTGGCCTTGCCGGGGACGGGGAAGGTCATGGTGTCGCGGTCGGTGTCGCTGAGCCAGTGGTGGGCGACCATGCCGTCGAGTACGTAGTTCCAGCGGGCGAGGACGGCCTTCTTGTTCTCGGGGTGGGCGACGACGTCGTAGGAGCTGGGGGCGTTGAGCAGGGAGGCGAGATAGGCGCCCTCACCGGCGTCCAGGTCGTCGACGTCCTTGTCGTAGTAGGCGTGCGAGGCGGCCTGGATGCCGTAGGCGTTGCGGCCGAAGTAGCTGGTGTTGAGGTAGCCCTCAAGGATCTCGTCCTTGCTCTGCTCGCGGTCGAGCTTGATGGAGATGAAGAATTCCTTGGCCTTGCGGACGACGGTCTGCTCCTGGCCGAGGTAGTAGTTCTTGACGTACTGCTGGGTGATGGTGGAGCCGCCCTGCCGTCCCTTGCCGGTGGCGGTGTTCCAGCCGGCGCGGAGGGTCGCCTTGATGTCGATGGCGTCCTCGGAGTAGAAGTCCCGGTCCTCGGCGGCGAGTACGGCGTGCTGGATGGTGCGGGGGATGCGGCTGAGGGGGATGTTCTCGCGGTTGATCTCGCCGTCGCGGGCGATGACGGTCCCGTCCTCGTACAGATAGACGTTGGACTGGGCGGTCGCGGTGGCGTTGGCCGCGGGGATGTCGACGATCTGGTAGCCGGCGATGAATCCGCCGACGAGGAGCAGGGCGAAGAGGAGCATGCCGCCGAGGGACATGCGCCAGGTGGGGACGGCTCGGCGCCAGCCGGTGCGCTTGGGCCGCTTGGGGCGTTTTTTGCGCCCCTTGGCGTTTTCTGCGCTGTTCGGGTGACCGGGTTCGGAGGCGGGGGCCGCGGCCGAGGCGTCTCGGGGGGCCCAGCCCTCGGAGCTGGGCTGAGCAGGGGCTCCGTCGTGCTGCGGTGTCTCGTCGCTCATGGCTGTGGAGGCTCCTCGACTGCGGATGATTTTCCTATAGTGCACTTTTCGGGCGGATAACCCTCGGATCCCTCCACGGAAATGGGGTCGCGGCGGCGGAACGCGGTCGATTAGAGTCGTGCGCTTTGGCGGAAAAGGGGGAGCGAGGTGCGGCTCTATGCCGTGGTGGCGGCCGGTGGGTTCCGGCGGTATGCCACCTACCGGATGGCGACGCTCGCGGGGGTGTTCACCAACACCGTCTTCGGATTCATCCTGGCCTACACCTACATAGCCCTGTGGGACGAGCGTCCGCAGCTCGGCGGCTACGACATGTCGCAGGCGCTGACCTATGTGTGGCTGGGTCAGGCCCTGCTGATGACCTGCGCGATGATGGGCGGCGGCTTCGAGGACGAGCTGATGGAGCGCATCCGTACGGGTGACATCGCGGTCGACCTGTACCGGCCCGTGGACCTGCAGCTGTGGTGGCTGGCCGGGGACCTGGGCCGGGCCGCGTTCCATCTGCTGGGGCGTGGGATCGTGCCGATGGTGCTGGGGGGCCTCGCCTTCGATCTGGCGATGCCGGGTTCACCCTGGCGATGGCTGGCGTTCCTGGTGTCGGTGGGGCTCGGGGTCGTGGTGAGTTTCGCGGTGCGCTTCCTGGTGTCGCTGTCGGCCTTCTGGCTGCTGGACGGGGCGGGGGCGATGCAGATCGCCTGGCTGGCCGGGCTGTTCTTCTCCGGGATGCTGCTGCCGCTGACGCTCTTCCCCGGGCTGCTGGGGCAGGTGGCGCGGGCCCTGCCGTGGTCGTCGCTGCTCCAGGTGCCCGCCGATGTGTTCCTCGGCAGGTATGAGGGCTGGGAGCTGCTTCAGGCGTACGCGTTCCAGGCCGGCTGGGCGGTGGTGCTGCTGCTCGCGGGCCGGCTGCTGCAGTCGGTGGCGACCAGGAGGGTGGTGGTCCAGGGTGGCTGAGGTCCGGACAGGGCGGACGCGGGAGCCGCAGGCGATCGTGTTCGCCGAGCGGTCGCGGCTGGTCGAGGGGGTGCGGGCGTACGGGCTGATCGTGGCGATGTGGCTGCGCTCGACGATGGCGTACCGCGCGTCGTTCGTGATGACGGCCGTCGGGAACTTCGTGGCGACGGGGTTCGACTTCGTCACGATCATGCTGATGTTCTCGCACGTCGACGCGCTCGGCGGGTTCACCCTGCCGGAGGTCGCGTTGCTGTACGGGACGTCGACGGTCGCGTTCGGGCTGACCGATCTGGTGCTGGGTTCGATGGACCGGCTGGGACGGCGGGTGCGCGACGGGACGCTGGACACGCTGCTGGTGCGGCCCGTCCCGGTCCTGGCGCAGGTGGCGGCGGACCGGTTCGCGCTCCGCAGGCTCGGGCGGATCACGCAGGGCGTGCTGGTCCTGGGCTACGCGCTGACGACGGTGGACATCGCGTGGACTCCGGTCAAGGTGCTGATGCTGCCGATGATGGTGCTGAGCGGGGCGGCCATCTTCGGGGCGGTGTTCGTGGTGGGCGCGGCGTTCCAGTTCTACGCCCAGGACGCGTCGGAGGTGCAGAGCGCGTTCACGTACGGGGGGACGACGTTGTTGCAGTACCCGCCGGGGATCTTCGCGAAGGACCTGGTGCGCGGGGTGACGTTCGTGGTGCCGCTGGCTTTCGTGAGCTGGCTGCCGGCCCTGTATCTGCTGGACCGGGACTATCCGGTCGATCTGCCCCGGTGGGTGGCGTTCCTGCCGCCGGTGGTGGCCGTGGGCTGCTGGGTGCTCGCGGGGCTGGCGTGGCGGACGGGGCTGCGGGCTTACCGCAGTACGGGAAACTGAGGAGTGGGCGTGGACGGGATGGACTTCATCGAGCTCGACGGCGTCGAGAAGGTCTTCGACGTGCGCCGGAGGACGGGCCTGCTGCGCCGTGAGCGGCGGGAGGTGCGCGCGGTGGACGGCATCAGCTTCCGGGTGCCGCGCGGCGAGATGGTCGGCTACATCGGCCCGAACGGGGCGGGCAAGTCGACGACGATCAAGATGCTGACGGGCATTCTCACCCCGAGCGGTGGCCGGCTGCGGGTCGCGGGCATCGACCCTTCCCGGGAGCGTACGAAGCTGGCGCACCGGATCGGTGTGGTGTTCGGGCAGCGGACGACGCTGTGGTGGGACCTGCCGTTGCGGGACTCGTACCGGTTGATGCACCGGATGTACCGGATCCCCGACCGCCGCTACCGGGAGAATCTGGACCGCTGCGTCGAACTCCTGGACCTGGGAGCGCTGTTGGACGTGCCGGTGCGTCAGCTGTCGCTGGGGCAGCGGATGCGGGGTGACATCGCGGCGGCGCTGCTGCACGACCCCGAGGTGCTGTATCTGGACGAGCCGACGATCGGGCTCGATGTGATCTCCAAGGCGAAGGTGCGGGAGTTCCTGCGGGACCTGAACGCCGAGCGGTCCACGACGGTGCTGCTCACCACGCACGATCTGACCGACATCGAGCAGCTGTGCAAACGGGTGATGGTGATCGACCACGGCCGGCTGGTGTACGACGGCGATCTCTCCGGTCTGCACGAGGTGGGGGAGAGCGAACGCACGCTCGTCGTGGACCTGGAGCGTGAGCTGCCGCCGATCGAGCTGGGCTCGGAGCCCTCGGTGCGGGTGGTGAAGGTGGAGGGGCCCCGGCAGTGGCTGGCGTTCCCGGCGGCGGCGTCGGCGGCGCCGCTGGTGGCGCGGGTCGCGGCGGACTATCCGTTGGTGGACCTGTCGGTGCGGGAGCCGGACATCGAGTCCGTGATCGCGAAGATGTACGCGTCGGATTCTGTTGCCTAGGCGAGGCCCTGGGCCGGTCCCGGTGTTGCTCTATAGGGTGCCGGTATGACAAGTGAAAGCCCGGACATGCGTGCCTCCGACGCGGAACGTGAGCGGGTCGCGGAGACCCTGCGGGAGGCCGTGGCCGAGGGCCGGTTGGAGATGGACGAGTTCGAGCAGCGGCTCGATGCGACATACAAGGCGCGCACCCACGGGGAGTTGGTGCCGCTCGTACGGGATCTTCCGGCGCCCGGTGAGGCCGCCCGGCCGGTGACCGGTGCGGTGGCCCCGCGGAAGGGGGCGTCCGCGAACTGGCCGGCGCGGATCGGGGGCGAGGCCACCTCGTCGGGTGCGTTCGCCTTCTGGGGCGGCTTCAGCCGCAAGGGCCGCTGGACGGTGGCGTCGAGGTTCACCGCGTTCGCGATGTGGGGCGGTGGCGAGATCGATCTGCGCGAGGCCCACTTCGCGGAGCGCGAGGTCGTGATCCGCTGCTTCACGATCATGGGCGGTATGCAGGTGACGGTGCCGCCGGACCTCGATGTCCAGGTCAGCGGTCTCGGCATCATGGGTGGTTTCGGTGAGCACTCCAAGCTCGACGACGAGCCGGAGCCCGCTCCGGGCTCCCCGCGGGTGAAGGTCACCGGGTTCGCGCTGATGGGCGGGGTCGGTGTGGAGCGGAAGCGGAGCAAGGCGGAGAAGCGGCGGCTGCGGGAGCAGCAGGAGGAGCGGCTGCGGCTGCGGAAGCCGGACACGGGGGACGGGCGCAAGGAGCTCGGCTGAGCGGGGGCATGCGTCCTGCCCGCCGTGCCGGTCCGGCCGTGCGTGCGGTGGGTCAGAAGGCGTCGGCCTTGGGGGAGCCGTCCACCGCGCCGAGGTCGATGGTCCGGCCCAGCACGCGGTAGCCGGCGTCGTTGAAGTGCAGCCGGTCGCCCGAGTCGTACTCGGGCAGGATCCGGTTGGGCGCGTAGGGGTCGCGTACGGCCCGGTCGAAGTCGATGAACCCGTCGAAGACCCGGCCGGAGCGGATCTCCTTGTTGACCGCCAGCCGCACGTCGTTGCGTTCGGGTGTCCAGGTGGCGTAGCCCTGGAACGGCGTCAGCGTCGCTCCGACGACCCGCAGTCCCTTCTCGTGCGCGCGCTCGGTGAGGGCACGCAGCCCGGCCGTGATGCGCCGGGGGTCGGGCTCCTGGGGGGACTGCTGCACGTCGTTGATGCCGAGCGCGATGATCACGGTCTTCGCCCCGGCGACGGTCAGGACGTCGCGCTCGAAGCGGTGGGTGGCGCTCCGGCCGCCGAAGTTCTTCACGCCGCTCACGGTGAGGGGGCTGTCGAGCAGCAGGCGGTTGCCCGCTATGCCCTGGTTGGCTATCCCGTAGGTGTGCCGCAGCCGGTCGGAGAGCACGTCCGTCCAGCGGGTGTTGGCGTCGGTCGTGGAGCCGCTGCCCGCCGTGAGGGAGTCGCCGATCACGACGATCGCGCCGGGTGAGGCCTCGTTGCGTACGTCGACGGCCGTCAGGTAGCGCCACCGGGTGGTGCTCCAGGTGCCCCGGTCGTCGGCCAGGTAGGAGGTCTGGTGGGTGCCGGGGTGCTGGGTGACGGCTCCGGTGGCCCCCGGGGTGCGGAAGGCCACCTCCAGGTCGGCGTCGGGGACGACGGGCACCACGACCGGGTCGCTGACGACCTGGAGTCCCGCGGCGACGGTGACGGTGGGCCGGCCGCCGAAGGTGACCGGGCGGGTGTTGACGGTGGCCTGGTCGATGACGAGCGGTACGGAGCCGAAGAGGTTGGACAGGGTGATGCGGGCGGCGTCCCCGCCGACGCTGGTGTGCACGACGTTACGGACGGTGCTGCCGGGGTAGCCCTGTCCGGCATCCGGCTCCGCGCTGACGGGTGCAGCGGTCCAGGTGGCGACCCAGGCGTCGGTGGAGTTGGCCGCCGCGGCGGGGTTGCGGGCCGCCGCGTGAGGCCTGGACCCGCCGAGCGGCGCCTGCGGCTGCTCGGCGATCAGGGACGTCCCGAACGCGATGGCGGCGCAGAGCGCGGCGGTGCCTGCTACGAGGGCGATGAGCAGGGCATACCCCTGGCGCCTGGGCATCGGTGGTGAGTCTCCTTGCGGCGTTCGTCGCGGTGTGCGTCGCGGTGTTCGGGTCGCTCTCATGATGAGGCACCCACCGGGGAACTCGATGTGCGGCCCGGGAGTAGGTGAGGCAGGGACAATGTGTACGGCACGGAGTGATGCGTACGGGGACAGGTGGAGCGGATGGAACAGGACGCGGGACAGGCAACGGCATCAGGGCCCCAGGAGCCGGGGGCCGGGCCGGGGCTTGGCGGGTTCGCGTACACCGCCGCCGATGAGGAGAAACAGCGCGGTGTGCGCCGTATGAAGACCACCGCCACAGGTCTGCTCCTGCTCGTCGCGCTCGTGTACGTCCTCGCCACCTGGGCGAAGAACTCGGGTGTGGGCGGCTGGCCGGGCTACGTCGCAGCGGCTGCCGAGGCGGGGATGGTCGGTGCGCTGGCGGACTGGTTCGCCGTCACGGCGCTCTTCCGGCGCCCGCTCGGTCTCCCCATTCCCCACACCGCCATCATCCCCACCAAGAAGGACCAGTTGGGGACGTCACTCGGTTCCTTCGTGGGCGAGAATTTTCTCTCCGGGGACGTCGTTCGTGACCGAATTCACGCTCTGGGTGTCGGTTCGCGGCTCGGTACGTGGCTGGCGGACCCGGAACACGCGGACCGGGTCACCGCCGAGCTGGCCACCGCGCTGCGCGGTGCGCTGAAGGTGCTGCGGGACTCCGATGTGCAGGCGGTCGTCGGGGAGGCCATCACCCGGCGGGCCGACGCGGCGGAAGTGGGCCCGGGGATAGGCAAGATGCTGGACAAGATCGTTTCGGACGGCGGACACCGCAGGGTCGTCGACCTCGTCTGCGTACGGGCGCACGACTGGCTGGTCCTGCACGGTGAGTCCGTGATGGACGCGGTGCAGGGCGGGGCGCCCGGCTGGACGCCGCGGTTCGTCGACAAGCGGGTGGGGGAGCGGGTCTACAAGGAGCTGCTGCGCTTCATCACGGAGATGCGGGACATGCCGGACCATCCGGCGCGCGGTTCGATCGACACGTTCCTGACGGACTTCGCAGCCGACCTCCAGTCGGACACGGACACCCGTGCCAGGGTGGAGCGGCTGAAGTCGGAGATCCTGGGGCGCGGTGAGGTCCAGGACGTCATCGCCTCCGCCTGGTCCTCGGTCCGCGCGATGATCATCGCGGCGGCCGAGGACGAGCGGAGCGAGCTGCGGATGCGGGCCAGGGCCTCGCTGATGTCCCTGGGCGCCAGGCTGTCCACGGACGAGCGGCTCCAGGCGAAGCTGGAGGGCTGGCTGGAGGACGCGGCGGCGTATGTCGTCACGACGTACCGCACGGAGATCACCTCGCTGATCAGCGACACGGTGGCCGGCTGGGACGCGGACCAGACGTCGAAGAAGATCGAGGCGCACATCGGCCGTGACCTTCAGTTCATCCGGATCAACGGCACCGTGGTGGGTGCGCTGGCGGGCCTGGCGATCTTCTCCGTGTCACACGCGCTGGGAGGCTGACCGGAGACGTGCCCGTCCTTCTCCACGGGCACGCCCCCGGGTCACGCGGGGAGTTGCACTTCAGTACGCACCCGCGCGGCCCCGGTGTTCAATCCCCCGGGCCGGACTTTCTGCACGCGTCGTTCAGCGGGCGCTCATCCGGGTGACCGCCCACGAGGCGGCTGCGACGCCGCCCGCCACGGTGAACACCGCGGGCCAGGCGCCGACCTTCTTGGCCAGCGGGTGCGAGCCGGCGAAGGCCGCGACATAGGCGACGGTCAGTCCGGTGGCCGCGCGGGCCCCGGCCTGCCGGTTCCATTCGTACGCCGCCACCGACCCGGCGGCGGCGAGTGCGACGCCGCCCAGCGGGCGCTTCCTGGTCCAGCGGGCGATTCCGTACCCGCCGACGAGTCCGCCCGCCGCCACTGCCGCTGCCGGGATCTTCGCCATTGCCGCCACCTTCGCTTCCTGCGTGTCCGCCGGCGTATCCGCCGTGAACCCGAGGATAAGGGGCCCCGCCGGCCGACCCGTCAGCCGGTCGACCCGTCAGCCGGCCGACCCGTCAGCCGGTCGGCCGGGCGGCTGGTCGGCCCGTCAGTCGGTGCCGGACTCCATCGCGGCGCGGTCCAGCAGCTCGTCGTCGGCGGAGACCTCGCCGCGCGAGGCGATGGCCTGGGCGCCGCCCTCGGGCATGGCGCCGATCAGCCCGGTCGCCGCCGCCTGCGCGGCGCCGATCAGCGAGGGCTGGGTGGTGCCGACGAGGCCGAGGCCCGCGAACTGTTCGAGCCTGGCGCGCGAGTCCGCGATGTCGAGGTTGCGCATGGTGAGCTGGCCGATGCGGTCCACGGGGCCGAACGCCGAGTCCTCGGTGCGCTCCATCGACAGCTTGTCCGGGTGGTAGCTGAAGGCGGGGCCCGTGGTGTTCAGGATCGAGTAGTCCTCACCGCGCCGCAGCCGCAGCGTGACCTCGCCGGTGACGGCCGAGCCGACCCAGCGCTGGAGCGACTCGCGGACCATCAGTGCCTGCGGGTCGAGCCAGCGGCCCTCGTACATCAGCCGGCCGAGGCGCCGGCCCTCGTTGTGGTAGTGCGCGAGGGTGTCCTCGTTGTGGATGGCGTTGACGAGGCGCTCGTAGGCGGCGTGCAGGAGTGCCAGCCCCGGCGCCTCGTAGATGCCGCGGCTCTTCGCCTCGATGATGCGGTTCTCGATCTGGTCCGACATGCCGAGGCCGTGCCGGCCTCCGACCGCGTTGGCCTCCATCACCAGGTCGACCGGGGTGGCGAACGTCTTGCCGTTGATCGTCACCGGGCGGCCCTGGTCGAAGCCGATGGTGACGTCCTCGGTGGCGATCTCGACCGAGGGGTCCCAGAACCGGACTCCCATGATCGGGTCGACGGTCTCCACGCCCGTGTCGAGGTGCTCCAGCGTCTTCGCCTCGTGGGTGGCGCCCCAGATGTTGGCGTCGGTGGAGTACGCCTTCTCGGTGCTGTCGCGGTAGGGCAGGCCGTGGGCGACCAGCCACTCCGACATCTCCTTGCGGCCGCCCAGCTCGGTGACGAAGTCGGCGTCGAGCCACGGCTTGTAGATGCGCAGGTGGGGGTTGGCGAGGAGGCCGTAGCGGTAGAACCGCTCGATGTCGTTGCCCTTGAAGGTGGAGCCGTCGCCCCAGATCTGCACGTTGTCCTCGAGCATCGCCCGGACCAGCAGGGTGCCCGTGACGGCGCGGCCGAGCGGCGTGGTGTTGAAGTACGCACGGCCGCCCGAGCGGATGTGGAACGCGCCGCAGGCCAGCGCGGCCAGGCCCTCCTCGACCAGTGCCGCCCGGCAGTCGACCAGGCGCGCGATCTCGGCGCCGTAGGCCTTCGCGCGGCCGGGCACCGACGCGATGTCGGGCTCGTCGTACTGGCCGATGTCGGCGGTGTAGGTGCACGGGACGGCACCCTTGTCGCGCATCCACGCGACCGCGACGGAGGTGTCGAGGCCGCCCGAGAAAGCGATGCCGACGCGCTCGCCGGTGGGCAGGGAGGTGAGAACCTTAGACATAGGAAGAGTATGCACTCGATTGTATGTATATGCAAATGACGGTGGGGTGCCTGGTCAGGCCGGACTTGAGCCTCGCACCACCGGAGGGGTGCACAAGCGTTTACCCTGGGGGGTGAACGCTTGTGCACCCCTCTGCGTACGGAGACCCGATGACCGCATCCGCGCCCGCCGCCGCGGACCACCCTCGCTTCGCCGTCGGCGTCCTGGCCTTCTGCGGCGTCGTGGTCGCGATCATGCAGACGATCGTGGTCCCGCTGCTCCCGCACATACCGGAGCTCACCGGCGCCACCCCCGCGGCCGCGAGCTGGCTGGTCACCGTGACCCTGCTCACCGGCGCGGTGTTCACCCCGGTGCTCGGCCGGGTCGGCGACATGTACGGCAAGCGCCGGGTGCTCGTCGCCTCGCTGGGCGTCCTCGTCGTCGGGTCCGTGCTGTGCGCGGTCAGCTCCCACATCGGCGTACTGATCGCCGGGCGTGCCCTTCAGGGGGCGGCCATCGCCGTCGTACCGCTGGGCATCAGCATCCTGCGCGACGAGCTCCCGCCCGAGCGGGTGCTGTCGGCCGTGGCCCTGATGAGCTCGACGCTGGGCATCGGCGCCGCCGTGGGGCTGCCCGTCGCCGCGGTGGTCATCGAGAACTTCGAGTGGCACGCCATGTTCTGGGTCTCCGCCGTCATCGGCCTGCTCGACATCGTCCTGGTGTTCCGTTGGGTGCCGGAGTCGCCGTTCCGCTCCCGCGGCCGGTTCGACGCGCTCGGCGCGCTCGGGCTGACCGGCGCCCTGGTCTGTCTGCTGCTGGCCGTCACCCAGGGCGGCGGCTGGGGGTGGACGTCGGCGCGCACGCTCGGCCTGTTCGCCGCCGCCGTCGTGATCGGGCTGGTCTGGGGGGCGTACGAACTCCGGGTGCGCACCCCCATGGTCGACCTGCGGGTCTCGGCGCGCCCCGCCGTGCTGCTGACCAATATCGCCGCGCTGCTGATCGGCTTCGCGTTCTACGCCAACTCCCTGGTCACCGGGCAGATGGTGCAGGAGCCGAAGGCCACGGGCTACGGGCTCGGCGCCTCGCTCATCGTCAGCGGACTGTGCCTGCTGCCCAGCGGTGTGGCGATGGTGGCGCTGTCGCCCGTGTCCGCCCGGATCTCCGCCAAGCACGGTCCGAAGACCAGCCTGGCGCTGGCCGCCGTGATCATCGCCATCGGCTATGTGGTGCGGTACTTCACCAGTCACACCCTCTGGACGATCATCGCGGGCGCCACGGTCGTCGCGGCCGGTACCGCGATCGCCTACTCCGCGCTGCCGGCGCTGGTGATGAGAGGTGTCCCGGTGAGTGAGACGGGCGCTGCCAACGGCCTGAACACACTGATGCGATCCGTCGGACAGGCGTTCTGCAGTGCCACGGTGGCCGCCGTACTCGCCAACATGACGTTCCTGGCGGCCGGGCGCCCCGCGCCCACGCTCGGGGCCTACCAGCTGGTCTTCCTGATAGCCGCGGGCGCGGCGCTGCTGGCTCTCGCGGTGACGCTGTGCCTTCCGGGCGGCGGCGCGGCCGAGGGTACGGTCGGGAGGAAAAGCCGGAGCAGCGGCCGTACGCGGGCGATGCCGATCCAGGGAGGCGCATGACCGCCCGAGTCACCGCAGCCGCTGACCCCGAAGTGGCCGCCACCGCCGCCGATGCGGCGGCCACGGGCAAGGACGCGATCCTGCTCGCCGCCCGCCGGGCGTTCTCCCTGCGCCCGTACGCGGAGGTGACGATCCGGGGCATCGCGGCCGACGCGGGCGTCAGCGCCTCCCTCGTGGTGAAGCACTTCGGCCGCAAGGAGCAGCTCTTCAACACGGTCGCCGACTTCGGGCCGGCCGCCGATGAGCTCTTCGACGCCCCGCTCGACGAGCTCGGCCGCCATATGGTGCTGACGCTCGTACGCCGGCGCAGGGAGCAGCGGGGCGACCCGTTCCTGAGGGTCGTCTTCTCCCTCGGCAACCACGACGAACGCTCCCTGCTCCGTGACCGCTTCCGCGAACAGGTCACCGCGCGCCTGACGACCCGGCTCCCCGGCCGGGAACGCGCCCTGCGCGCCGAGCTGATCGCGGGCCACCTCATCGGCCTCGGCGCCACCCTGAGCCTCCACCGCGAGGGTGCGGGCTCCCGTGCGACGGCCGAGCGGCTCGCTGACCTGTACGCCCCGGCGTTGCAGCGTCTGGTGGAAGGCTGACGCGCTCCGGATCAGACCCGCAGGACCTCGACGCCCAGGCCGGTGAACTCCTCGACGACGTCATCCGGGGCGTCCCGGTCCGTGACCAGGACCGACACCGCGCCGGTCTCGCAGACCTGCGCGAAGGCCCGGCGCCCCAGCTTGGAGGAGTCGGCGACCACGATCACCGTGCCCGCGCACTCGGCGAGGGCGCGGTTGGCGCCGGCCTCGGACTCGTCGTGCGTGGCCGCGCCGAAGCGGGCGTGCACGGCGTCGACCCCGAGGATCGTGCAGTCCAGCGCGAGGCCGCGCAGGACCGTGTCGAGCAGGGGGCCGACGAGTTCGTACGAATTCGGCCTGGCCACCCCGCCGGTGACGACGATCTTCACCTGGGGGCGGACCGCCAGCTCGTTCGCGATGTTGATCGCGTTGGTCACCACGGTCAGCGCCACGCCCCCGCCCGACGGCTCCGGCCGCAGAGCCAGCTCCCTGGCCACCTCGGAGGTCGTCGTGCCGCCGTTGAGCCCGACGGTGGAGCCCGTGGGGATCAGCTCGGCCGCCGCCTGCGCGATGCGCTGCTTCTCGTCCGCCCTGCGGGCCGCCTTGTAGCGCAGCGGCAGGTCGTAGGCGACGGTGCTCACCACCGCGCCGCCCCGGGTGCGGGTCAGCAGATTCTGCCGGGCGAGCTCGTCGAGGTCGCGGCGTACGGTGGCGGCGGAACAGCCGAGCCGCTCGGCGGCGTCGAGTACGTCGAGATGGCCCTGGTCGCTGAGGATCTCCAGCAGCCTGGTCCATCGTGTGTGCGCCGCCACCTGGTCCTCCTCGTTTCCCGCTCCCCGCAAACCTTACGGTCCCGGCCGCGTGGGCCTACGGCGCGTCCGGGTCGCGCGCGATCCAGCCCGGTGAGTCGAGCCGGATGGTGCTGTCCCCGACGAGCGGCCTGAGTGTCTCCTCGAGTGCTGAGACCGACGCCGCACCCACCTGCTTCTCCCACTGCTCACGCAGCTCGTCGAAGACCGTCTCGCCCTCCCGCAGCAGTGCGAGTCCGCGCTCGGTGACCTGGAGCCGCGTCCGCCGGCGGTCGGCCGGGTCGGACCGGCGCGCCACGTAACCGCGTTCCTCAAGGGTCGCGATCGTCTTCGCGGCCGCTTGTCTCGTCACCGACATCCTGCGGGCGAGCTCGGAGGCGCTGTCGGCGCCGGACAGGATCGAGTGGAGGGCGAAGTCGTGCACCGGCCGTACGTCCTCGTACCCGCGCTCGGCGAGCTCGGCGGCGGCGCGATCGGCCAGGGTGCGGAAGCCGGCGAGCAGGAGCAGGGCGAGATCGGCGCCTGATCTGGACATGCGGCCAGCATAAGAGGACCCAAGACACCCTTTGACAATGGCAACCAGGTTGCCTACCTTGGTTGGCAACCAAGTTGCCTATTTCGGGAGCTTCCCATGCCCACGATCACGCCCCCCGGTGCGACCCTTCCCGGCGTCACGCATCACCTCGCCGACATCAACGGAACGCGACTGCACTACGTCTCGGCCGGCACCCACGGCTCTCCGA
This sequence comes from Streptomyces sp. NPDC048565, assembly GCF_040650935.1. Classification (NCBI taxonomy): domain Bacteria; kingdom Bacillati; phylum Actinomycetota; class Actinomycetes; order Kitasatosporales; family Streptomycetaceae; genus Streptomyces; species Streptomyces sp. NPDC048565. The sequence continues at coordinate 314,575 of NZ_JBEZIH010000001.1, read as the reverse complement.
TCCTGCTGGTGCACGGCTGGCCGGAGACCTGGTGGGCGTTCCGCAAGCTGATTCCGCTGCTCGCGCGGACCCACCGGGTCTTCGCCCTCGACCTCCGCGGCTTCGGCGACTCAGGCAACGCCGACACCGAGTACGGCGAGGCGGTCACGGCCGAGGACCTGCACCACCTCGTCGAGCACATCGGCGCGGGCCCCGTTCACGTCCTCGTCCAGGACATCAGCGGCGGCACGGGCTTCCGCTTCGCGGCGACGCGCCCCGATGACGTCCTCAGCTTCACCGGGGTCGAAACGTCCCTGGCCGGCTTCGGGTTCGAGGCTCTCGCCGATGTGAACAACCGCGGCTCCTGGCATGTCGGCTTCCTCGGCGCTCCGGGCATCCCCGGAATGCTCCTTCCCGGCCATGAGCGCGAACTCCTGGCCGGCTGGGCCTTCCCGCTGATGAACGGGACGGAGGGATCCATCGGTGAGAGCGACATCGACGAGTTCGTCCGGAGCTACGCCCGCCCGAACGCCTGGCGGGGTACGGAGGGCCTTTACGGGGGCCTCTTCTCCGACAGGGGCGCGACCAGGGCGCTGGCCGAGTCGCGGCCGATCGCCGTGCCGGTACTCACCGTTGAGCGTGCCGGCCACGGCGGGATGACCGAGGCGACCTTCCGTCAGGTGGCCGCCGGCGAGGTCACCGCGGTGCGCATCGAGGGGGTCGGCCACCTCATCGCACAGGAGGCGCCCGAAGCGCTCGCGGCGGCCCTTCTGGAGTTCACCGGGAAGGTCGACACCGTCTGAGGGTGGCGAACTGCCTTGGTTCCTACGGCCTGTCGCGGGTGAGGGGGCGCGCCCGCTTCCGTCCGGCCCCCGCTTCCGTCCGGGCGCCCCCGCTACCGTCCGGGCCGCGCCAGCACTGCCAGCAGACGCGCCACCTCGGCGGCGACCGCGTCACGGGCCGGGCCGAGATACGCGCGAGGGTCGGCGACCTCGGCGTGGGCGTCCAGATGGGCGCGGACGGCCCGGGTGAACAGCTTGTTCAGGTGCGTGGAGATGTTGACCTTCGTCATGCCGGCACCGACCGCCGCCGCGAGCCCGGTGTCCCCGACCCCCGAGGAACCGTGCAGGACGAGGGGGACACCCACCGCGTCACGCAGCCGGGAGATCAGCGCGAAGTCCAGAACGGCGTCGCGGGTCAGCATCGCGTGCGAACTGCCGACGGCCACCGCGAGCGCGTCGACGCCCGTGGCCTCCACGAACGCCCGCGCCTCGTCCGGATCGGTACGCACGCCGGGGGCGTGCGCCCCGTCCTTGCCCCCGATCTCGCCGAGCTCCGCCTCCACCCAGACGCCATGGCTGTGGCAGTAGGCGGTGATCTCGCGGGTGGCCTCGACGTTGTCGGCATACGGGAGCACCGACGCGTCGAACATGACGGAGGTGAAACCGAGTCGGACGGCCTCACGCACCAGCTCCGCCGACTCGGCGTGGTCGAGGTGCACGGCGACCGGCACGCGCGCCGTCCGCGCGACGGCGAGGGAGGCGAGCCCGATGGGTTCGAGGCCGCCGTGGTAGCGGGCGGTGTTCTCGCTGATCTGGAGGATCACCGGAAGTCCGGCGGCTTCCGCTCCGCTCGCGATGGCCTGCGCGTGTTCGATCTGCACGACGTTGAAGGCCCCGACGCCGGTGGCGTCGGCCCGGGCGCCGTGAGCGATCTCGCCGGTGGATATGAGCGGCATGGGCTTCCTTCGAGGATGCGGGTTGCGTGAACCCAGGCGATTGATGCTCGAATTTGCTCATTTATAGCGTGCTTGAAGCAGATTGGAAAAGAGCAGCCGCCTCCGGTAAGGCCGGAGGCGGCTGCTGAGGTGGTGGCGGGGAGGTTGGAGCTACTCGCAGCCCACCCCGTCGCCGTCGCGGTCGAGGTGGGATCCGTATCCGGGGTCACCGCGGTGGATGGGCGCTGCGCCGGCGTCGCGTACGGCGGCCTCTTCGACGAGGCCGGCCCCGCGGCCTGGTGACCCCGCTGTTCCGGCGCCCCGGCGCGGGTGACCGGCCCGGCCCCCGGTGATCCACATGCGGTCCTGGGGCAGGGGCGCGAGGATCGGGTTACGGGCGGTGGTCCGGCCGCGCCAAGGCCCTCTCGGGCCAGGTTCTCCCTTCCAGGCGCTCCGGTCCGCCTCCCGGCCCAAGCCGCCCGGGGGGTGCTGGAGGTACCGGATGCCGCGCCCCCTGTGGACAGGAGCGATCAGCTTCGGGCTGGTCACGATCCCCATCAAGGTGGTCTCCGCGACGGAGAACCACTCGATCTCCTTCCACCAGTACCACCAGGAGGACATGGGCCGGATCCGCACCCGCAAGGTGTGCGAGCTCGACGGCAAGGTCCTTTCTCAGGACGAGATCGGCAAGGGGTACGAGGTCGCCAAGGACCGGACCGTGCCCGTCACGGACGAGGAGCTCGACCGGATGCCGCTGCCGACGGCGAAGGCCATCGAGATCGTCGCGTTCGTCGAGGCCGACAGCATCGACCCCGTGCGGATCAGCGACAGCTACTACCTGGCGGTCGACGGCCAGGTCGCGGCCAAGCCCTACGCCCTGCTGCGTAAGGCGCTGGAGCGCAGCGACAAGGTCGCCGTGGCGAAGTTCGCCTGGCACAACCGGGAGCGGCTGGGACTGCTGAGGGTGCGGGAGGACGCGATCGTGCTGCACTCGATGCGCTGGCCCGACGAGATCCGCAGCCCGGAATCCCTCGCACCCCGGGAGACGGAGCTGGACGAGGACGAGATCGACCGCGCCGTGCAGCTCACCGACAGCATGGCCCTGGACGACATCTCCGGCTTCCGCGACCGCTACCGGGAGGCCCTGGAGGAGCTGCTCGCGGCCAAGTCCGAGGGCAAGGCCCCTCCGGCGGCTGAGGGGGAAGAGGAGGAGGAACCGGGCAAGGTCATGGACCTGATGGCCGCCCTGAACGCGTCGGTGAAGGCGGCCAAGGAGACGCGGGGCGAGGACGCGACCGTGCACGAGATGACACCGGGCGGCAAGCCCCGCACCCGGAAGAAGACCGCCCCGGCGACGGAGCAGGGCGCGAAGAAGACGGCGGGGAGGAAGACCGCCGCGAAGAAGACGGCAGGGAAGAAGACGGCCTCGAAGAAGACTGCGGCGGCGAAGAAGCGGGCCGCCTCCTGAGCCGTGCCCCCGGCCTGCGTGCACCAGCCGTGGCCCCCGGGCCGTGTGCACCGGGCGGAGGCAGCGGGCGCGTGCGCCGGGCCGGGCCAGCGGGCAGGGCCAGGGGGCGAGGGCGGCGTGTGTCCCCCTCCGTCATTCGAGGTCGTCCGGTGCCAGGTCAGGCCGCAGCCGGTGCCAGGACGGCTGCCGCAGCCGTCCCGCCTTCGTACGCGTCGAGTACCGCACCTCGCCGACCAGCCGGGGCAGCACCCAGTGGGCCCCGGCGACCGGTGGCGTCTCGTCGAAGGGGCAGGTGTCGACCGCGGCGACGCGGAGCAGGTCCGCGAGCCTGGTCCGCTCGGCGTCGCTCCACCCCGTGCCGACACTGCCCGCGTAGCGCAGGCCGTCCGGATGCCGCTCGCCGACCAGCAGCGCACCCGGCAGTCCGCCCAGCCGGCCGCGTCCGGGCACCCAGCCGCCGACGACGACGTCCACCGTGCGGGCATGGCGGATCTTGATCCACGTACGGGCGCGGACCCCGGGCTCGTACACCGAGCTCAGCCGCTTCGCGATCACGCCCTCCAGGCCCGCCTCGCGCGTCATGGTCAGGGCCTCCTCGCCGTGCCCCACGACCACCGCGGGCGTCGACCAGCGCGGCCCGTTCAGCCCGAGCTCCTCCAGCGCGGCGCGGCGCTCGGTGTACGGCAGGGGCGCCAGGCTCCGGCCGCGCAGGAACACCGCGTCGAACAGCACCAGGTGGGCCGGCACCCGCTGCGCCGCGCGGGCTGCCTTCCCGGGTGAACCGGAGAGTCCCATCCGCGACTGCAGCCGCTCGAAGTCGCTGCGCCCCTGGTCGTCCAGCGCGACGATCTCGCCGTCCAGCACCGCAGGGACGCCGCCGAGCGCGGGACCGAGCGCCGCCAGATCCGGATACGCGGGGGTGATGTCGGCCCCGGACCTGGCCAGCAGCCGGAGCGAGCCGTCTCCCGGCAGATAGGCCATGGCGCGCTGGCCGTCCTGCTTCACCTCGTACGCCCACTGCTCGTCGGTGGCGGCGGGCGGCAGGCGGCCCGGGGTGGCGAGCATGGGGGCGAAACGGGGCAGAGAGGCCATGGCGGCAGCCTCTCAGCAGTCGGGCCGCCGAGCGCGCGGACACCCCCTACGCCTGGTCGGCGGCCCGGTAGGTGCAGACATGTACGCCCGTGCCGCTGATCGCCGTGGACACCAGTTCCAGCGGGCGCAGGGCGCCGTCACCGGGGAAGATCGTCTTACCGCCTCCGACGACCACCGGCATGATCATGAGGCGGAGCTCGTCGGCCAGTCCCTCGTGCAGAAGAGTGCGGGCGAGCGTGGGGCTGCCCATGACCAGCAGGTCGCGGCCCTCGGCCGCCCGCAGCTCCCGGATGCGGGCGGCGGCCCCGTCGCCGGGGATGCGCGTGCTGTGGGACCAGGTCAGCTTGTCGTCGCCGAGGGTGCTGGAAACGACGTACTTCGGGATGGAGTTCATCCGGTCGGCGAAGGGGTCGCCCGCCCGCTCGGGCCACGCCGCTGCCATGTTCTGCCACGTACGCCGGCCGAAGAGCAGTGCGTCGGCGTCGCGCAGCGCGGAGTCGAACGCGCCGCCCACCACCTCGTCGAAGTACGGGTGTGTCCAGCCGCCCTGTGTGAAGCCGCCCTCGGTGTCCTCCTCGGGCCCTCCGGGCGCCTGCACGACCCCGTCCAGGCTCATGAACTCGCTGATGACGATGCGCACTGCTTCGCTCCTTGGTCCGATCCGGATGTACGACTGTGAGACTGCCGCACACCGGGCAAGTCATCGGTGCGGGGGAGTCCTCCGGACGAAATCCTCGGGACGAACGCCCGTACGCATGGCACCATGTGCGGCATGACGACCAACCGAAAGGTCCATGCCGCGTAACCGCGCAGGGCACCTCCGCAGAGGCCGGCCGCACGACCGTCGGCCGCACCGCGCAAACACCGTCATCGACGGCGTCTCCTCTCGCACGCTCGCCGAGATCGCCCGCCTGGAGCTGAGCCGCAACTACCTCACGCCCGGCGACGTCGGCGCGGCCGTGCGCAGCTGGAAGCGGCACACGCGGCAGCCCCTGGGCGCGCTGTGGCGCGACGACGAGCTCGGCAACTCCCACTGGGACTGCTGCGGCGACCCGCTGGAGGCGCGGGAGCTCCTCGACACGGTGATGGGGGCGCTGTCGCCGCGCGGGGCACGTGAGCTCCGGCGTATCGTCAGCATGCTCGACGCAGGCGGATGAGCTCCGCCGACGCCGCGTATGTGTCACCGCACCGTGCCGTGTCGCCGCGTCGTCCGGGTGGGGGAAGCAAGGGTGAACCCGGGGATGTGCGGGGCGACTTGGGCGGCGTCCGGGGGATTCGAGCGGCAGGCCAGCCGCTCCGGCAGATTTCGGGCAATGGTCCGAAAGCTTCGAAGACTTTCGTCGATGCGGGCTCAGTCGTCCTCGCATCGGAAAGCCCGTCGGCCGGCAGGAGGCCCCTGCCGGTCGACGGGGCGGGCGCGGTCAGTTCGCGCTGTTGCTGTTGCCGCTTCCGCTGCCGCCGAAGACGGTTGCCTCCTGTGAGGTCTGGGTGATGCCGTTCGCGCCGTTGAGGACGCGCTCGCCCCAGGAGCTCAGCCGATTCGGGTCGAAGTCGATGGCCAGGTCGAGGATCGGGTCGGTGTTGCCGCTCCAGGACCACGCCAGATAGCCGAGGCCGAGCTGTTCGGCGGTGGCCATCATGGTGTCCTCGTCCGGGTCGCCGTACTGGTCGGCGGGTCCGCCGAACTCGCCGATGAGCAGGGGCAGTCCGGCGTCCACGAACGCGTTCAGGTAGTCGGTGACCGCATCGGCCGTGTTGTAGACGCTGTACATGTGGATCGAGAAGATCAGGTTGCCTGTGGTGTCGGCGTCGTACACGGCCTGGGCGTTGGCGCGCATGACGCCCTCCCAGTCCTGGCCCCAGTTGGGCGCGTCCACCATGATCGTGTGGGCGAATCCCGCGTCACGCAGCTTCTGGACGGCGGCGGTCGTGGGCGCGGTCCAGCCGGCCGGGTCGGTATTGCCCCAGGGCTCGTTGCCGATGTTGATGATGACGTAGTCCTCTTGACCCGCGAGTACGTCCTTGAGGCCGACCCAGTAGTCGGCCGCCTGGTCGAGGGTGCCCGCCTCGGTGTCCTCGCCGTAACCAGTGGTGTCGTGCACTTCGAGGACGCAGATCAGCCGGTTGGTCTTGCAGTCGTCGACGATCCCCGCGACTTCCTCGGGGCCGTTCTCCGTCCAGCGGTGGCCGTCGGAGAGTACGACGCGGACGGTGTTCGCGCCGAAGGCCTTGATGTCGGCAAGCGACTGCGTCTCGCCCGGGTACCAGGTGTGCGCGTGGTTGACGCCGCGCATGACGAAGTCGTTGCCGTTGCCCTCCAGCAGACGGCCTTCGCTGATGTGCAGACCGGTGGCCGCGGCGTCCACCTGCGTGGGCCTGGCCTGCGCCGCGGCGGGGCCGAGCGCGCCCAGCAGGACGACACCGAGAAGGGCGGCCAGGCCCTTCAGCAGGGCGGGCAGGGGGCTCTTGCGTGCCGTACTCGTTGCTGATCTCACTGCGACTCCAGTGGGGTGGGCGCCGGGTGACGCAAACATCGGATGATGTGGGAGCGCTCCCATAAACCCATCTCGACAGGGTCACGTCAAGACTTCGTGCATGCTTCGACGCGCTTCGACGCGCTTCGACGGACTTCGGCTGACTCCGCGAGGGACTGCGGCCCGTGTCAGGTACTGCTGACGCAGATCGCGTCGTACGGACGGCCCGGGCTCGGGAAGAGTTCGATGGGGTCGTCCGCTTCCGCCGGGCACTCGTCGGCGGTCTTGGTCAGGGCGATGACCTTGCTCCCGCCGCTCTCGCAGGCCACCTCCTTCGCCTCGTCGCTCACGCAGTCGCCCACCACCAGCTGGCCGCCGCCCGCGCCCGCGTCTCCGGGGTGGTCGCCGGAGAGATTACGGCCGCAGATGGTCTTGCTGGGGATGCCGCCACCGGAGCTCCCGCCGAAGGACACCTTCACCGAGATGATCTCGTCGGTGCCGGCCGGACATTCGACGGCTCCCGCGAAGACCTCGCCGTCCTTGACCTCCAGTGCCTTGATCGTCGCCTTCGGGTCGTCGCAGTCGAGCCCCTGGAAGCCGTCCTTCGACTCGCTCGTGTCCGGCCCCGCGCAGTCGCCGGCCTTCCAGTCCCTGGACTTCTGGCTGCCGCCCTTCGACGACCCGCCGCCGTCCGACGACTGGGTGCACGCCGTGGCGGCGCCGAGCACGAGCGTGAGCATCAGGACGCCCTTCGCGCAGTCCTGGAGAACGGTCATGCTGCTCCTCGGGTACGTGGTGTGGTCCGAGCGGCAACCACTGTGCGCCGCGCGGCAGTTCGCGCGTGAGGACGGCGGAACGGCACCGGACGGTTCCCGGACTGCGCCGAGCGCTGTGCGCCACCGCGGAACCGGTGCGCGGGGCGGAGGGGCAGTGGGGCAGCGGGTCGGCGGGTCGCGGGTCAGCGCAGCGCCTGCGGGCCGATGACCGAGAGCAGGCGCAGCCTGTCGTGGCTCTCGCTGCCCGGAACGGCGGTGTAGACGAGCAGGCGGTGCGACTGGTCGGGGTCGAGGAGGTTCTGGCAGTGCAGTTCGAGGGCGCCGACCTCGGGGTGGATGAAGCGCTTGACGTGATGGGGACGGATGCCGACCTCCTGCTTCTCCCACAGGCCCCGGAATTCGTCGCTCCGGGCGAGGAGCAGCTCGGCGTAGTGAGCGGCCCGGGAGCCGGGGCCCCGTAGAGCGGACGCTTCGCGCAGGCCGGACGCGAACATCCGGGAGAGGAACGCGTGATCCTCCGGTGCGTAGAGCTCACGGGTGGCCGGATCGGTGAACCAGCGGTAGCCGATGCTGCGCGCCGGGCCCGTGTAGCGGGTCGCGTCGCCGGTGAGGGCCGTGCCGAGCGGGGTCTGCCGCAGCGTCTCCCCGAGCTCGGTGACGACCTCGGCGGGTGTGTCGTCCAGCCGGTCGAGGATGCGCAGCAGACCGGGGCTGATGTGCTCGCTGAAGGTGCCGGTGCCCCGGACGGGCGGGGTGTGGCCGGCGAGCCGGAACAGATGGTTCCGCTCGTCGAGGGAGAGGTGCAGGCCCTGGGCGATCGAGGCGATCATCGGCTGGGACGGCTGCGGGCCGCGCTCGCGCTCCAGCCGGGCGTAGTAGTCGGTCGACATGTGGCAGAGCTCGGCGACCTCCTCGCGGCGCAGCCCGCTGGTTCTGCGCCGCTGTCCGCGCGGGAGGCCGACGTCCTCGGGTTGCAGCAGCTCCCTGCGGCGGCGCAGGAACGCCGCGAGCGCCGGCCGGTCGATCTCCATGGGCTTTCTCCCTGGCGCTTGTCCCCGGACCGCTTCCCGGATCGCTTGCTGCGGCCTGCGGCTCTGCCTCTCGTACCGATCTTTTCTCATCCTTTCTAACGCGAGTGCCGCCGCTCATCCACGGAGCGTCGATCCCCCTCTGCGGCAGGCGTGTCCCGGCGCTGTCCGTAAGGGTCGTCCGTAGCCTGGCCGCGCGTATCAGTGGATCGGCAGTCCCTGGATGGGGCCGGGGCGTCGGGTCACGGTGGGGGCAACGACATCGTGAGGGAGTGCAGACATGCCACGCCAGGACATCGACATCACCGTTCCCGACCTGACCGGGAAGCGCGCTGTCGTCACCGGAGCGAGTGACGGGATCGGGCTGGGCATCGCGACGCGCCTGGCCGCCGCCGGAGCGGAGGTCATCATGCCGGTCCGTAATCCGCGTAAGGGCGAGGGGGCGGTCGCCAGGATCCGCGAGCGGCATCCGGAAGCGAGCGTCTCGCTGCGGGCCCTCGACCTCTCCTCGCTCGCATCCGTCGCCGAGCTCGGTGAGACCCTGCTGGGCGAGGACCGCCCCGTCCATCTGCTCATCAACAACGCCGGCGTCATGACCCCGCCCGACCGGCAGACAACGGCCGACGGCTTCGAGCTGCAGTTCGGCACCAACCATCTGGGCCACTTCGCCCTCGTCAACCACCTGCTGCCCCTGCTGCGAGCCGGTCAGGCGCGCGTGACGTCCCAGATCAGCGTCGCGGCGAACAGCAACGCCATCAACTGGGACGACCTGAACTGGGGGCGTTCCTACAACGGCATGCGCGCCTACAGCCAGTCGAAGATCGCCTTCGGCCTCTTCGGCCTCGAACTCGACCGGCGCAGCAGAGCGGCGGGCTGGGGCATCACGAGCAACATCGCCCACCCGGGGGTCGCGCCGACGAGCCTGCTCGCCGCCCGCCCCGAAGTCGGCCGCGCCAAGGACACGCTGGGTGTGCGCCTGATCCGCGCCCTGTCCGCCCGCGGCATCATCGTGGGAACGGTGCGCACGGCACAGCTGCCCGCCCTCTACGCCGCCACTTCCCCCGAGGCCGAGGGCGGCGGGTTCTACGGGCCGAGCGGGGCCGGGCATCTGGGCGGCCGCCCTGCGGGGCAGAAGCTGTACAGCCGCCTGCGCAGCGCCGAGGAAGCTCAGCGTGTCTGGCGGATCTCCGAGGAACTCGTGGGGACCGGCTCCTGGGGATAGGACGGACCAGGACCTTCGCGGCCCCGCTCCGCCCCCGCCCCGCTCCGCCCCCGCCTTGCTCCTGTCCCTCTCCCTGCCCCGCTCCTCCCGCTACGGGGCCCGGCAGTCGGCCCTCAGGCGCCCGGGAGGAAGAGGCAGAACGGGTGACCGTGAGGGTCTCGCAGCACCCGTACGTCGTCCTCGGGCTGGTACTCCTGCACCGTCGCGCCCAGGGCGCAGGCCCGCTCGGTCTCCGCCTCCAGATCGTCGACCAGGATGTCCACGTGCGCCTGCATCTGCTGGCTGCCGGGGCGCTGCGGCCACTCCGGAGGAACGTGATCCGTCTCCAGCTGGAAGCTGAGGCCGGGGCGTTCGCGTTCGGGATCCCTCAGGCGGACCCACTCCGGCTCACGGTCGACCTCCTGCCAGCCCAGCAGGGCCCGGTAGAAGTCGGCCAGCGCGGGAGGATCGGGCGTCCCGAGAACAAAGGCACCGAGTGTGGTCGTCATACCTCTCACCTTGCCCTCTCCATCGGCCCCGAGGGCCCGCTGTCGTACGGGACCGAGGCCGGCTCGGGCCCTAGGCGCCTCACCTTCCACCGGGACGGCCGTACGGCCTACCTGCTCAACGAGTTGACCGCAGACATACACACTCTGAGGTGGGACCCCCGAGCGGGAACGCTCACCCGGCGGCAGACGCTGTCCGTCGACTCCCAGGACTTCACGGGGACCAGAAGCGCGGCAGAGATGACCCTGAGCCCTTGCGGCAATTTCCTGTACGTGTCCAGCCGGGGCGAGGACTCCCGTGCCCCCGTACCTGCCTTCACTCCTTCTTCGGCTTGATGATCTCCCACTCCTGGTCGTCGGTGTTGGTGCATTCGGCGATGGTCAACGGAGTCTCGGTGCCGCCGTTATGGCCCTTCACGTCCAGGCACGCGCTGTTGCTGGCGAAGTTGCGGATCCAGTAGTGACCGCTCTCCTGCTTGTCGACCCACCAGAGCTGGTTCTCCGCCGTCGTGCCGTCGCAGCCGCGCTCGTTGACCGGAGATCCGAGGGGGCGGGCTCCGAATCCCTCCAGGTTCATGCAGAGCCCGTCCGTGGCGTTCTGGATCTGGAAGAGGGGAACCGCGCCGGGGCCGCCCTTCGGGTACTTCACATCGAGGTGCCAGTACTCGTTGTCGCCCTTTTCGTGGCAGTTGGCCTGCTGGACGACCCCACCGACCTTGCCCTTGCCCAACCCGGGGATGTCGGCGCACATATGCGTGGTGGCGTTGCGCAGCATGACGTTCCTGGCGGGAACCACGCCGGGCTTCTTCGGGGCCTTGGTGTCCCCGCCGCCCCCGTCACCCTTCTTGGACTCATCGGCGGCCGGCTGCTCGGATTGGGCCGGAGGCGAATCGGCCGCGCTCGGCGGGGTCTCCGGGGTCGCGCTGGGACTGGGCGCGATCGTGGCGCCCGCCTGCTGCGTCTGCTCGGTCGCAGTCGTCCCGACCTGCGGCTTGTACGCGATCCAGATCATCACGAACGCGATCGCGAGAGCGACGAGAACACCGAAGAAGGTGGCCAGCCAGCGCGGCAGAAACCCACGCTGCACATACGTGCCCTCGACCTTCGTCGGATCGACCCCGGACCGCCGCACCGCCAGCGAGTACGGCCGCTCCTCCTTCGTCCCGAACCAGATGATCTTCTTGGGCTTGAGCGTCGTCCCCACGAACGCCGCACGGCCCGGCTCGATCTGCACATTCCCAGGACGCAGTTCGTACGACAGATGATCACCGTTGTCGCTACCCGCGATCGACGCCGTCACCTTCGTGTTACCGAGGTTGTCCACCGCCAGCCTCGGCCGGCCCCGGAACCGCCCCTTCACCGTTGGCGGCACCAACTCCGCCCGCACCTCGGAGAACGGGGTGATCGTCAGATTCCCTTCAGGCACCGTCACCGCATCCGGGTGCTCCGTCGGCGTGATCCGCACCGCATACGGATTCGGACCCGCCACCGCGTCCGGCGAACGCGGCGGTGCGAACGCCAACTCCACCGCCCCCGTCGTACCCGGATACAGGCGCAGGGTCTGCGGCTCGACCGTCATCCAGGGAGCCACATCCCCGAACGGCTCGAAGCGGTATTCGTCGACGACATCACCGGTATTACGCACCCGCAGCCGCACGCGCGTGCGGCTGCCCGGGTCGACGGTGGCGGACGCGGGCTCCAGGGAGGTCCAAAGGGTCACCACGCGAGGCTATGCCCTCGGCCACGCCCTGTCAGGGGCGTCCGGGGCACACCTGGTTGCCCCGGAGGACGCCGCTGCTCGCAGCAGCTACCTGCGGCGGTGCAGGAACGCCGCGAGCGCGGCTCGGCCGATCGCCACCCTGTCAGCGCAGGGACGCGGGCAGCTCCTCGCGGTGCACGATGCCGAGGCGCTGGGTGGCGCGGGTCAGTGCCACGTACAGGTCGCTCGTCCCGAACCTCCCGGGCTCCACGACCAGGACGTGGTCGAATTCGAGCCCCTTCGCCTCGCGCGGACCCAGCAGCACGACGGGGCGGGTGAGGTCGGGTTCGGCGCCAGGGGTGAGCCCGTCGAGCGGGGCCGCGATCTCCTCGTGCAGCTCACGCGGCGCGATCACGGCGAGCCGGCCCTCATCGGGCGTCAGCTCGTCGACGGCCCGTGCCACCGCGCCCGCCAGATCCTCGCCGGAGTCCCGGGTCCACGGGGTCTCGCCGGTGGAGCGCACCGAACCCGGCGGCTCGAAGGACGGGTCCTCGGCCCGTACGACCTTGGCCGCCAGCTCCATGATCTCGGCGGGCGTACGGTAGTTGACCCCCAGCCGTACATGCTCGAAGCGGTCACCGACATACGGCTCCAGGATCCTCTCCCACGAACCGATGCCCGCCTCCTCGGACGTCTGCGCCGGGTCCCCGACCAGGGTCAGCGAGCGGGTCGGCGAACGGCGCATCAGCAGCCGCCAGGCCATCGGCGACAGCTCCTGCGCCTCGTCGACGATGATGTGCCCGAACGCCCAGGTCCGGTCGGCGGCGGCCCGTTCGGCCGCGCTGCGGTGATCGGCTTCCTCCTGGCGCTCCGCCATCCGCTCGGCGTCGATGACGTCGTGGGCGGCCAGGACCTCCGAGTCCTCCTCGTCCTCGAACTCGTACGTCTCCGAGCCCCGGGACAGATCCAGGACCCCCTGCGCGTAGGCGACCCGCTCCTGGCGCTCCGCCTCGGCGGCGGCCCGTTCGGCGCTGTCGTCGGAGCCGAGCAGCTCGGCCGCCTCGTCCAGGAGCGGCACATCGGCCGGCGTCCACTCCCGGTCGCCGGGGGCGCGCCGGATGGCCTCGGCGTCCTCGTCGGGTACGTACACGGGCTCGGCCAGATAGCCGGCGAGGAAGTCCTCGGGGGTGAGCAGTGGCCACAGCTCTCCGACAGCGGCGTGCACCTCCTCGCTCGCGGCGACGCCCTTGCCGAGCTGGGCGACATCGTCCGGGCCGAGGAAGTTGGGGCCGCCGTACGGATCCGCGCCGATGCGTTCGGTGAGCTGCTCGGTCAGGGCGTCGATGATGTGGAAGGTGAAGTACGGGCGGGCGAGGTTGTGCGGCAGACGCGTCTCGCGGGCCGCCTGCCTGGCCTCGTAGGCGATCTCCCAGTCCAGGACGAGGTCCCCGTCGTCGTGCGGGACGACGACGGGTGCGCCGGGCTCGGGCAGTTGCTGCCGGTCGCGTACGGCGAGGGCGAGGGCCTCGGCCATCCCCGCGCCGCCCTTCACGGCCGCGGCGCGGGGCGTGTCGGTGGCGCGGGCGTGGACACCCGGGAAGAGCTCGGCCTGGGTGGCGAGCATGACGCCGGTCTCGCCGAGCGCGGGCAGCACCTCGCCGATGTAGCGCAGGAAGGCCGGGTTGGGGCCCACGACCAGGACCGCGCGCTTGGCCAGCAGCTCACGGTGCTCGTACAGCAGGAACGCGGCCCGGTGCAGCGCGACCGCCGTCTTTCCGGTACCGGGACCGCCCTCGACGACGAGGATGCCACGGTGCGGGGCGCGGATGATGCGGTCCTGCTCGGCCTGGATGGTCCGCACGATGTCGCCCATGCGGCCGGTACGGGCGGAGCTCAGCGCGGCGAGCAGCACGGCGTCACCGCTGGGATCCTCGAAGCCGGTGCGTTCGCGGTCGCCCAGGTCGAGGATCTCGTCGTGCAGCTCGGTCACCGCGCGGCCCTCGGTGGTGAGGTGTCTGCGCCGCCGCAGCCCCATGGGCGTATGCCCGGTGGCGAGGTAGAAGGGCCGGGCGACCGGTGCCCGCCAGTCGATCAGAAGGGGCGTGTGCTCGGCGTCGTCCTCACGAATTCCGATACGGCCGATATGGTGCGCGGCGCCGTCGCTGAGATCGATACGGCCGAAGCACAGCGAACCGTCCACCGCATTCAGGGCGGCCAGCAGGCCGGAACGCTCGGAGACGAGCACATCCCGTTCGAGCCGGGCCTGCAGGTTGTTCCCCACCGGGGTCAACGCGTCCTCGACACGGCGTGCGGTGACCCCGCGCAGCGCGTCGACACGGTCGTAGAGCCGGTCGATGAATTCCTGTTCCTGTTGCAATTCGACGTTTTCGCGAGTTGACAAAATCGCTCCCTGCCGGATATGGTGTTTCTTAGTGGCCCCCAGTGAGGGGCCTTTTTCTGTGGGCACACAGAACCATCCAATATACGCGAGGAAATCCCCGCTCCGCAATTCAGGGGCGGGGATTTCCTGCGCTCGGCGCACGCACCTCCCATGCGGGTGTCACGGGCGGTACACGCACCCGCATGACGGGTGTCACGGACCGGCATGACACCCGTCATGACGTCCGATGACAGGCGGCACTGCCCTCCGCCCCGTCCCGCCGGGAGGCTGGATGACATGAACGCAGTCATCGAAACCATCGGACTGAAACGGAGCTACCAGGACTTCGAAGCCGTACGCGGCATCGACTTCACGGTGGCCCGAGGTGAGCTCTTCGCCCTGCTGGGAACCAACGGGGCGGGCAAGACCTCCACCCTGGAACTCCTGGAGGGCCAGGACACCCCCAGCGGCGGAAGCGTCCGCGTCCTGGGCCACGACCCGTTCCGCGAGCGGTCGGCGGTGCGGCACCGCATCGGGGTGATGCTCCAGGAGGGCGGGTTCCCGCCGGAGCTGACGGTCCTGGAGACCGTACGGATGTGGGCCGGCTGCACGACCGGCGCCCGTCCCGCCGACGAGGCCCTCGCCCTGACCAACCTGTCCGACCGGCGCGCCGTGCGGGTCAAGCAGCTGTCCGGCGGCGAACGCCGCCGCCTCGATCTCGCGCTGGCCCTGCTCGGGCGGCCCGAGGTGCTGTTCCTCGACGAGCCGACGACGGGCCTGGACGCCCAGTCACGCCGGGACACCTGGGAGCTGATCCGCGAACTCAAGCTCCAGGGCACGACCGTCCTGCTGACCACGCACTACCTGGAAGAAGCCGAACAGCTCGCCGACCGGCTGGCGATCATGCATCAGGGGCGGATCGCCACCACCGGGCGGGTGGCCGACGTGGTGGCCGAACGGCCCTCCCGGATCACGTTCCGGCTGCCCCAGGACCGCTTCCTCGGGGAACTGCCGCCGCTCGCGCCGATGGGCGTGACCCGGCACACGACCGAGGGCGGGACCGTACGGCTGGAGACCCGGGACCTCCAGCGCACGGCCACCGAACTGCTCACCTGGGCCGACCGCACAGGCATCGCACTGCACGCCCTCGACGCCCGGTCCGCCTCGCTGGAAGAGGCCTTCATGGAGATCGCCAGGACCCTGGACAAGGAGGAGTCACGATGACACCCCCCACCCCCACCCGCACGTTGTCCGTCCCCGCCGGCCCGTTGCCCGCCGCCGCACCGGTCCGCAGTGGCCCCGTGTCCCGGATGGCGGCTCTCGGCCGCGCGGAGCTGACA
The DNA here is from genome assembly GCF_040650935.1 of Streptomyces sp. NPDC048565. Classification (NCBI taxonomy): domain Bacteria; kingdom Bacillati; phylum Actinomycetota; class Actinomycetes; order Kitasatosporales; family Streptomycetaceae; genus Streptomyces; species Streptomyces sp. NPDC048565. The sequence goes on along the minus strand of NZ_JBEZIH010000001.1, from coordinate 298,915 downwards.
CTGCTGCTCCGCAGCAGGGCAGCCCTGTTCACCGCGCTCGTCCTGCCCGCCACCATGGCCTTCTCGATGCGCGGCCTGGTCAAGGGCCTCGACCTGGCCGGCACCGGCCTGTCGATCGCGACCGTCCTGCTGCCGGGGACCCTGGCCATGGCCCTGTTCTTCTCCGTCTACACGAATCTGGTCGGCGTGTACGTCACCCGCCGCGAGAGCCTGGTGCTCAAGAGGCTGCGCACCGGCGAGGTGCGCGACGCCGAGATCCTCGCCGGCGGCGCGCTCCCGGCGGTCGTGCTGGCACTCGTCCAGTGCCTGCTGCTGGCCGTCGGACTGACGATGGTCCTGGACGCCCCGGCGCCCGCCGCCCCGCACCTGGTGCTCCTCGGGCTGCTGGGCGGCGTCGTGATGCTCGTCGCCCTGTCCGCGCTGACGGCCGCCTTCACGCGGACGGCGGAGAGCGCGCAGCTGACGTTCCTGCCGTTCATGCTGGTGACCATGGCCGGCTCCGGGCTCTTCCTGCCGCGCGAGGTGCTGCCGGGCGCTGCGGCCGACATCAGCGCCTGGCTGCCGTTCTCCCCGGTGATGGACCTCCTGCGAGGCGGCTGGACGGGCGATCTCGGCGGCATGGACCAGGTCCGCCTGCTGCTGGTCACCGCGGCCTGGACGACGGCGGCCACCCTGGGCGTGCGCCGCTGGTTCCGCTGGGGCCCGCGCGGTTGACAGCGCCATGGAGCACACGGGAGAAGCCGCGTCGGCGTGCCGGTACGTACGCCACGGAGCCGGGCTCCGTGCCGGTACGTACGCACGGAGCCCGGCGGCGGGAAGCCCCCGGGCTCCGTGGCGTGACGTGCGGGACCCGGGGGGCCTCGCTGTGACCAGGCGTGCGGGCTCAGTCCAGGTAGGCGTCGTACTGCTCGACGTCACCGGGCTCGAGCCGCATCTTCGGGTCGGTCCTGATGCTGGAGAGCTCCATGCCCAGGATGCGTCCGGTGTGTTCGTCGAGGATGATCGTCCACCGCACCGTCCCCTTGAAGTCGACCGCGTACGCCTGGCCTTGGCGTCCCGCACGGTCCGTGACCGGACCGATGGCACGCAGGCCGGACTGCTTGGCGAGCAGACCGTCGATCGCGGCCGTCTCGGCGGGGCCGGGCGTCCAGTCACGCAGCAGCCCCTCCAAGGAGTTCATCGTCCAGTACGTGCTGCCACGGGTGTCGGGGTTGTCCTCCGCCAGGTAGTCGGCGAGCCCGCCCACGGTGGTCGGGGGCGTGCTCCGGTAGCCGGCGGTCCTTTCCCATGAGCCTGCCGGCAGGTGCGTGCGGTCGACGACCCGGCCGTCCTTGATGTCCTGCACCTCACCGCTGCCGTCGGCGTCGAAGCGCTCGCGGGTCTCGATCACCGGCATCTGCTCCGGCTCGTGCTTGCCGTCGTCCCACATTCCCAGTGCCCACTCCCGGCGGTGGGTCCCGCGGTGCGCGGCGCCGTGGGAACCGGCGAGGGCGGCGGCCCGCTGCGCGACCGTGGCGAGGGGCACGGTGGCCCGGGAGCTCTCCACCTTGAGCGGGGCGGGCGCGGCGACAGCCGTCTGGCCGCTGCTGCCGGTGACGGCGAACCCCGCCATGATCGCCGCGACGACGGCGGCAGCCGCTCCGAGGGACATCGACCGGCCGGGCGTCAGCCAGCCGAAGGCCGAGGGGTGACGGGCGCCGGATCGGGACTTGGCGGACTTCGCGGCGTCGGACGTGGCGGCCGTGTCGTCGACCTCGCTCATCAGGTGTGCTTCGAGCTCCGCGTGACGGGTGGGCGGAAGCCCGGGGGTGGCGGGCGGCGGGAGCATCTCACGCAGTGCGGCCAGCTCGGTGCGGTCGCGGGCCTCCTGCCACTCCTGGTTCCCCTCCTCGTGGGCGGGGCCCGCCGGACGGGAGGACGGGGTGGCGGCGCCGGAGCGGTTCCGGAACAGGGCGTTCATGCGGGGTTCTCCTGGGTGGTTCGAGCCGGAATGCTGTTCACACGCTGTATCTGTCCGCTGCCTCCGGGGAGTTCCCGACCGGGTCCGCTCCATGTGTCCTCGCGCGGGGTGGCCGGGTGCCCTACGGAGTCGCGCAGCTTGGCGCGGGCGCGGGACAGCCGGGAGCGCACGGTGCCGACGGGTATGCCCAGGGCCTCTGCGGCGGACGCGTAGTCAAGACCGCCCCAGACGCACAGGGTGAGCACCTCGCGCTCGGCGCGCCGCAGCCTCTCCAGCGCCGCCTTGGCCGCCACCAGCTGTTCGGCGTCCGCCAGTCGCCCGGTCACCTCTTCGGCGAAGTCCGGGACGGTGTCCGAGCGTGGCATCCGGGCCAGGGCCCTCCGGTGCCGCCGGGCCGAACGGGCCGTGTTGCGCAGGACGTTGGTGGCGATGCCCAGAAGCCACGGGCGCAGACTGCCGGTCTCCTCAGGGCGCAGCCGCTCACGTGAGCGCCACGCCTCCAGATAGGTGAGGGAGACGACGTCCTCGGCCGTGGCCCAGTTTCCCGTGGACCACAGGGCATGGCGGTACACGGCGTTCGCGTGCTCCCGGAAAGCCTCGGCGAGCGCGGCCGGGTCGCCTTCGCGGAGACGGCTGTGGGTTGAGTGAGTCACGTGGAGTACTGTCCGACCGCCCTGACGGGTTCCCGTGACGTGTGTCACGGATGCTGAATGAAGGCGATGAAGGCGATGAAGGCGATGAGGGTGTGCTGAAGCCGGACTCGAACCGATCCGGGGAAGCGCCCGCAGGGTCGCGGGCCCGTCCGACGTCCACGGTTCCACGGCGGCCTCGAAGCCGTTGTCCCGGGTGGGGCGGGTCGCGCGCATCGCGGTGATCGTGCGGGGGCTCGCGCCCTGGAGGACCTTCCCGGAGGAGTGTACGTTTGTACATACTCATCCGGGGGCGGCGTCCGCCCGGCCGTGCACTCCTGAAAGAGCGCGTCACTGATGGACCTGGCCACACAGACACGTCGCCGCCGAACGGCACTGTGCTTCTTCTTCCTCGTACCGGGCCTGTCGATCTCCTCCTGGGTGACGCGCACGCCCGACATCAGGGACCAACTGGGCGCGTCGACCGCGCAGATGGGCCTCGTGCTCTTCGGCCTGTCCGTCGGCTCCATGGCCGGCATCCTCAGCTCGGGGGCGCTGGTCGCGCGGTTCGGCACCCGGCCGGTCATGGGCGTGGGCACGTCCCTGACCATCGCGGGCGCGGTGGCCATCGGCTGCGGCGCCCCGCTCTCCTCGGCCCCCACCGTCACCGCCGGGCTGTTCCTCTTCGGTGCCGGGATGGGCGGCGGAGAGGTGGCGGTCAACATCGACGGCGCCGAGGTCGAACGGCTCACCGGCCGCACGGTGCTGCCCACCCTGCACGGCTTCTTCAGTCTCGGCACCGTCGTGGGAGCCGGGATCGGCATCCTGTGCACCGCCGTCGAGTTCCCGGTGCAGTGGCACCTGACCGCCATGGCCGTCGTCGCGGCCGGAATGTTCGTGTACGCCTTCCGCGCCATCCCCGCCGACGTCGGCAGGACCGGAACCGCCCCGGCCGACGGTGGTCCCGCCCCCGCCCGCCCCGCGGTCTGGAAGGACCGGCGCCTGCTGCTGATCGGCGGCATCATCCTCGCGATGGCGCTGGCCGAGGGCGCCGCCAACGACTGGCTGCCCCTGCTCATGGTCGACGGCCACGGCGTCGACCCCGCCCTGGGCTCGGCCGTCTACGCGGGCTTCGCCGCCGCCATGACGCTCGGCCGCTTCGGTGGAGGCTTCTTCATCGACCGCTTCGGCCGCGCGCCCGTCGTCCGGGCCAGCGCACTGTCGGCGTCCCTCGGCCTTGCCCTCGTCATCTTCGCCGACTCGCCGGTCCTGGCCGGCGCGGCGGTCCTCTTCTGGGGCCTGGGCGCCTCGCTCGGCTTCCCCGTCGCCCTCTCGGCCGCCGGCGACTCGGGCCCCGACGCGGCGGCCCGCGTCAGCCTGGTCGCGATGATCGGCTACATCGCGTTCCTGGTGGGCCCGCCCTCGCTCGGCTTCCTCGGCGACCACTACGGGCTGCGGGCCGCGATGACCGTGGTCCTCGCGTCCGTAGCCGTAGCCGTGTTCCTCGCCCCAGCCATCGGCCCCCGCCGCCCGGCGGCACCGGCCGCCCCGCCGGCGCCGGCACCGGCGCCGGGGGAAGTTACGGACCCGCATACCACCTCAAACCAGACAACCCCCCGTCCGTAACCTCCCCCCACCACCGACCGCCACCCCCGCCGCCCCGCTCACCCGGGCTTGATCGAGGCGAGCTGTACGAGTAGCTGCACCAGGCGGTAGGCCTCGCCGAAGTCGGCTGCCGTGAACGCGACCGTACGGCCGCCATCGGCGCGTGAGACGCCGGGCACCAGCGTCGCCAGGTCGACGGCGGCCGCACCGACGAGGTCCACCTCGACAGCGAGCGGCCCGGCGATGTCCAGCGGTGGGACCAGAGCACGCCGCCCGATGGCTTCGGCCGCACCGGCGCGCAGCCGCTCCCGCGCCACCTCAGGGTGCAGGGTGACGGCGGCGGCCGCCGCGATGGCCTCCTTGACCGCGACGGTGACCGCGGAAGGGGCCAGCTCACCGAACTCGGCGCAGGCGGCGTCGTCGCCGCTGAGCAGCAGGACCGGTACGCCCAAGTGCCCGGCCATCGCGGTGTTGAGACCGATCTCCCCGAGCGAACGCCCTGCCACGCGCACGTCCAGGATGTCCCCGCTCATGGTGTGCGCGATCACGCCGGGACCTGCCCCCGCACGGGCGTGGTAGCCCACGAGCAGGACGGCGTCGGTGTCCTCGTCGAGCCCTCCGAGCATGCCCAGGGGCCGCGGCTTGCCACGCACCAGACGCGCCCGCCGGTCCATCTCCTCCGGCAGGAGGTTACGGAACGGCCCGTGCGCATCGGCGACCCTGACGTCGGCGCCGGGCTCGGCGTCCAGGACACCGGCGATGACGGCGTTCGCCTCGGCGGTCATCAACGCCCGGCCGCGCTCGTAGTCGTAGCGGTCGGGATTCGTCTCGGAGGTGTGCACGATCCCCGAGACACCCTCCATGTCGACGGATATGAGTACCTTCATGGAACGGGGAGCCTACGCGTGCGAGCGCCCGCCCGGTCGGAGTCCGTACAGCCGCACTCAGACTGCGGCGGGGGCGGGGGCGGCTGAGTACGGCTACCTACTCCATGGGCGGTAGCCGAGCCCATTCGCCCAGCTCTCCTCGGGCATACCGTCCCCCGTATGCCCGAGACCGCAACAGCCACCCCGCCCCCGCCCGGACCCGGACCCGTGCCCTCGGCTCCCTCCCGGTCCCGGGGCAGGCCCCGCGCTTTAGTCCTCGGGGTCGTGGGGAGCGGCTGCGCCGCGCTCGTCGTCGTACTCGTCCTGCTCGTCCAGCTCGCGTGGGGGTCCTCGGACTTCTCCCGCGTCGCGCCCGAGGACATGGCGGACCGAGCCTTCCAGCGGTCCCAGGAGGCGTACGACGTCATGGGGTTCACGCGCACCGTGCGACCGGGAGTCGAGGACATCGGCGTCAGCACGGAGAACACGCTCGCCTCCGGCTACTGCTACAGCGGAGGGCTGCTGAGCCTCGACGAGACCGTCGACGGCGCCTACCGGATGAGCCACCGCTGGGCGCTGAACCACGTACCCGCGAGCCAGGCCGTCCCCGGACTCCGCAGGCTGCACCAGCAACTCAAGGACGAAGGCTGGGAGATCACGTCCTACAGCGACGGCGAGAAGGGCAATTGGGATCTGTTCGTCCAGCGGGACGACGGGGACGAGCGGATGTCCTTCACCTGGTTTCCGGACCGTGAGTACTTCATGGGCGGCGCCACCGGCCCCTGCGCCTACGACCCCGGGTGGCAGGACGGCGACCCCGGCCTCTCCGGGGACGATCTGTGGCCGCCGACCCTCGGGCATGCACAGCGGAACTAGTGCCGGATCAGGCAACGTTCGCCCTGTCGACGATGGCGCGTAGGCGCCGGTCGTCGGCGTGGCGGTTTCGCCAGACGATGTAGCGGCGGATCATGCTGCCCTGCTCTATGTGGTCGGCGTGGTCCGTGCCGTCGAGGGTGAAGTAGCGCAGGGCTGTGAACTGGGCCTCGATGCGGTTGAGCCAGGAGCTGTTGGTCGGGGTGTAGGCCATCTCGACGTTGTTGGCCGCAGCCCAGGTGCCGACTCGCCGGCACTTCTTCGTGGTCAGGTGCGGAGAGAAGTTGTCACTGATAATCGCGATCCGGACCTCTGGCGAGTAGAGGCTTCGCAGGTAGCGGCAGAACTCCAGGAACTGCGTCCGCCTCTTGACCGGCTTGATGTGGCCGTAGAGCTTGTCCTTGGCCAGGCCCAGGGCGGCGAACAGGTGCCGCACCCCGCCATAGCGGTTGTAGGTCGCCCGGCGCCGCCGGCGGGGCTCACGGTCGGGATCCTTGTGCTTACCTCCGCGTTCGGCCCACTGCCGGCCCGGGTGCGGCATCAGATTGAGGGGGCCGAACTCGTCCATGCAGAAGATGACTTCGGGTTCGCCGTCCTCGGGTGTGACCTCTCCGTCGGCGATCGCACAAAGACGCTCGACGCGGGTCTTCTTGGCCGCGTAGTCCGGATCACGGGAGGTCTTCCAGGTCTTCAGGCGTTGAAAGGAGACGCCTTCCTCGCGGAGCAGAATGCGCAGGCCCTCGTGGCTGATGTCGTCGACCACCCCCTCTGCGACCAGGAAGTCCGCCAGCATGGTCAGACTCCGGGTCGAGAACGGCAGATCGTGCTCAGTGGGCTCGGACTTGGCGATCTTCTTGATCTCACGGCGCTCCGGCAGCGTGAACGTCCGTGAACGTCCTCGGCCGACCGCCGGAGTACTTCGGATACAGCGAGTCGAAGCCGTCCGTGTTGAAGTTGTGGATGACGTCTCCGACCCGGTCGTCGCTGGTGAACGACACCTCGGCGATCCTCGCCACCGGCATGCCCTGCGCGGACAGCAGAACCATCTGGGCCCGCCGCCAGGTCACCACCGACCCGGTGCCCCTGCGGATGATCCGCAGCAGCCGTTGCCCCTCGTCGTCATCGATCTCTCGAAGCCGCACTCGTTCCGCCACCCGGACAGGATGACGGCCCCGTGCCGCCCGGCACAGCTCCCGGGCGGCGCGTCACACTGTGACTGAGCGTCCTCGCCGGCCAGCATCTCCGCGTCTCAACGGTGAGATGGCCCGCCGGTAGAGTCGGTTCGAGGAGAGTGCTGATCTGGGGGGCTTATGACTGCAGCGGGTGCACCGCCCATCATCTTCGTGCACGGGACGCGGTTCAGCGCGGGACAGTGGAGCCCACAGCTCGCCGCACTCGACGAGGACTTCCGGGTAGCCGCTGTCGACCTACCAGGCCACGGTGCCCGCTCTGCTCAACCCTGGAGCCTGAACGCGGCGACGGAGATCATTGCTTCCGCGGTGGACTCGCTCGGCTGTGGACCGGCTCTGGTCGTCGGGCACTCGCTCGGCGGATACGCCTCGCTGGAGTTCGCCCGGCGCTGCCCCGAGCAGCTGCGGGGGCTGGTCCTTGCTGGGGCCAGCGCCTCAACTCGTGGCCCTTGGGCAACGCCCTATCGGTGGGTCGCCGGGCTCGTCCCTCGCATACCGGCGAACCGGCTGGCCCGGTGGAATGACCGGTTGCTGCGTCGGCTCTATCCTCCCGAGGTGGTGGAGGCGACCATCCTCTCTGGCTACGCCTTCCACACCCTGCCAGCCGCCTGGAGCGAGGTGCTGGGCCGCTTTGACGCGGGTGCGATGCGTCATGTGGCGGCTCCCGTGCTCATCTTGAACGGCGAGAAGGACACCGTCTTCCGGTCCGGCGAGATGGACTTCGCCCACGCGCATCCGCACGCCCGCGTCGAATTGATCCCGCGGGCAGGACATCTCGCGAACTTCGACGATCCAGATGCCTTCACCGATGCTGTCCGTCGCTTCGCCCGGCAGCTACCTGTTCGTAGCTGAGCGCGGGTCGGGGTCGGGGTCGGCGTCGGGGAGGTTACGGACGACTAATTGCGACAATTCAGACTCAGGGCGGTCCGTAACTTCACCCGAGACCGACCTGGGCGTCCGGTCCGACCTGGGCGTCCGGGCGTTGTGGCGGTCCAGCGGCCACCCACGCCGGCCCACCCACGCCTGCCCGCCCATGTCGGCCCACGTCAGCCCATGGTCTTGGCGCCGTCGATCGACTCCCGGATGATGTCGGCGTGGCCTGCGTGCTGAGCGGTCTCGGTCATGATGTGCATCAGCACCCGGCGCGCCGACCACCGCACGTCGCCCTCGAACCATGGGGCCTTGGGCAGCGGCTGGGTGGCGTCCAGGTCGGGCAGGGTGGTGACCAGTTCGTCGGTCCTGCGGGCCGCCTCGGCGTAGTCGGCCAGCAGGCCTTCCAGCGTCTCGCCGGGGAACATCCGGTACTCGTCGACCCGCCGGGCCAGGTCCGCCTCAGTCATCTCGGTGAAGTCCCCCATGGCCGACGGACCGTCCACGATGAAGGCGGCCCAGCTTCGTTCACCCGAGGTCAGGTGTTTGACGAGTCCCCCCAGACACAGGTCGCTCGCCGTGGGGCGCAACGCGGCCTGCTCGTCGGTGAGGTCCCGGGTGGTGAAGCGGAGGAAACGCCGGTGCTCGGCCAGCATCTCCAGCAGGTCGGCGCGCTCGCCGGTGACGGCCGCCGGGGCATCGGAGGTGTCGCGGATGGTCGTGCCACTGACAGTCATGATCTCTATCTCTGCCTTCTGTCGTTCCTGTTCCACCGGCCAAGGAACACGTTAGGAGCCATACAGGTCAGTTCCCGACCTGATTGACGGACGCCCCGTCCCACCCCCGCGCGGCGTAGTGCGCGTGGGGTGTTACGGACGGTGGAATGCCGCAGAACGGACTGATCTCCGTCCGCAACTTCACGCTTCGGAAGGCCCGTACGCGGGCCGTCCGACCCTCGCGGACAGTGCGCACTCCGCCCAGACCCTCTTGCCCGGGCCGACGCGGTCGCGGACGCCCCAGCCCCAGCGGTGGGCCAGGGCGTCGACGAGTGCCAGGCCTCGGCCGTGCCGCGTAGGCTTCGGGCAACGGTGGCGGGGGACGTCGGCCGACCAGGTCGTCGTGGCGGGCAGGCGGTTTCGGCGTCGGCGGCCGGAGTCCCCCGCAGGGGTACGGGCACTGCTCACGGCGGCAGTTGACGGGTCGTCAGGGTCGGCGCCTGTCCCGGCGGGCAGGACATGCCCCCTCGGCATCTCATGAAGGAAGCCCGTATGTCTCACCCCACCGCCCCTTCCTCTCCGCACCCGATGTCGCCCGCAGGTGAGGAGGCCGGTGGACCCAGGTCCACGTCGCACTGCCTCAAGTCCCGCTTCTCACGGCGCGGTGTGCTCGGCACCGCAGGCGCGGTAGTGGTCGCGGCCGCTGTCACCCCGATGGTGTCCGCGGCCACGAACTCCGACGAGGACAGCGGCTCGTCCGACGAGGCCAAGACCCCTGCGGGCCACTCCCTGCGGAAGGTCCCCAGGACCCGGACCGAGGCGACGACCGGCGGACGAGACGCCACATGCCGGTGACGGTCCCCGTGGGCGTGGGCGTGGGGCAGTGCCGGCTCGCGGTGTAGCTACAGATCCTCGAACCCGTCCCTATCCACATCTCGGCTGGTCGCCGCGTAGACGGGGTGCGGGATGTGGGATGCGGGATGCGGGATGCGGGGTGCGGGGTGCGAGCCCAGTGGTGCGCCACCAGACGCATCGGCCCGGGCTCAGTGCCGGCGTAGTACATCCTCCGGGGCCGGTGTCGTCGACGGAGAGGTCAGGGGTCCGGCACGAGCTCTGTGAACATGGTTTTTGCCGCGCTTCTGCCGCTCCTGTGGGCGCTATTTGATCTTCGCGGCGATGGTCCGGACGAACTCGGGGAGCACGTCGTCCCGCCAGATGAAAGGTGCTGGGGCCGAAACGCCCTTGAAGACCGCGCTGCTCTGCCCGCCCACCGTGAACAGCAGCGGACCCTTTCGGCAGTTCCAACTTCCTTCGCTGAGGCCGGTGATGACGCAGTGATCCGCGCCGCTCGCACCCTGGGCCTTGATTCCTGCCGCAACGCGATCCTGGTAGCCGGCAATCAACTTGGGGTCGGCCACTGCCTCGATGCGGACCCAGAACTGGGTAGCGGCGTAGGTCTCGCCCGGAAGACGCATGCTGTAGAGGCACTGGCCGAACTCGGAGCTGTCACTTTCCTTCCACGAGGAATCCGCGGCGAACTCCTTGGCCGACAAAGCGCTGATCCGGCGGCTCTCCTGTTTGATCTCCTTGGCGTCAGGGAGGATCGCCTCGACCTCCTCCTGGTTCACGAGCGAGCACGCGTCCGGCCACCGATTCGCGGCCAGGACCGTGCCCTCCTTGACTTCAGGAAGGTTGGCGGTCGCGTCTCGGGGGGCTGCCTTGCCTATCGCGACATCACCGTCGGACGGCAGATTCGTAGCGATCAACAGCGCCAGCAGGACGACATTTGACGCCAGGAGGGCGAGCACGAGGGGTCTCTTGTTCCACATGGCGGCTGATTCTCCCCGAGGAGCGAGCGGATCGTCGACCGCGTCCGGCGCCTCCACCACGGAGGACACGGTGTGTCATCTCTACGACAGAGCACGCGACTTCACGCCTGGCCAGCTGTAACCTGACGATCACACCCGGCCAGGACACCAACCTCTCAGACCCACGTCAGACGTTGGCCCCCCGGCCCGACATGGAGGCGCATGCGCTCGGCCGGTGGCCGCCCCGCTCGGTGCCAGCGGGTGTACTCCTCGGTGATGGCGTCCCACAGCCGGCGTGGGCCGCCCTGGCGGGCCAGCCACCTGCCGCGCTGCTCGTACACCGCAGCCCAGGCGCCCGCTTCGATGTCCACGATGACCTGTTCGGTTCGCCCGTTGCGCGGTAGCCAGAACCGCTGGGCGCGCTCCACCGTGAACTGGGTGACGAATCGGGGCGTCCACTCGTCCAGCATGTCCCCTCCGAGGTCCGTCGGCTCCGGCTCGGCGTCGTCCAGGTCGGGCAGCAGTCCGAGCGGCGGCGGCTGGTGGGGCCGGGCGAGCATGAACGAGACGTGTCCGCCCAGGACCGGTCCGCTCGCCGTCCCGTCAGCGGCGACGGTGAGCCGGACCAGTTCGGAGGCGCCCATCCACCCCGCCACAGTCGCGAGGATCGTTCCGCCCGGCCGGCTCCCGGTGATCCAGGCGCCGGGCACGGTGCGCACGGCGCAGGTCGCGATGATCCGGTCGTACGGGGCTCCTCCGGCGGGAAGTCCGGCGAGCCCGTCGCCGACGATCAGGTCCGGCCGCAGGCCCAGGCTGTCGAGGGCCACCGCGGCGCGTGAGGACACATCGGCGTCCACCTCGACCGAGGTGACGCGTTCCTCGCCGAGCGCCTGGCTGAGCAGGGCCGTGGAGTACCCGGTTCCGGTGCCGATCTCCAGAACACTCGTTCCTTCGGTTGCCTCCAGGTCCTCCAGCATCCGCACCACCAGGCTCGGCAGGGTCGAGGAGGACGTGGGGCGTTGGGCGATCCTGCCCTCGACCTCGCGCGGCACGACGGCCGCCGCGAGCTGGGTCACCAGCGTGTCGTCCTCGTAGACGCGGTCCAGGCCTCTCGCGCCGTCGAGAAACGCGGGCCGGTACCAGCCGCCGTCCTCGTATTCGAACCAGCCTCCGCCGAGGAACGCCTCACGCGGCACGGCCCGGACAGCCGCGTCCCATCGGGCGCTGCGCAGCACCCCGGCCCCGGCAAGCTCGCGGGCCAGAGCGGCCCGGTGGTGTGTGGAAGCGTTGTACTCGTTCACCGTCGTTCTTCCCCTTGTTCGAGCAGGTCAGCGATGGCACGGGTGAGGGGCAGGCCGGTGGCGGCCTCGAGCCAGGCCCACTGCCCGTTCGGGTTGCACTCCAAGAACCACCATGCACCGTCATCGGACACGGCGAAGTCGAAGGCGCCGTAGGCCAGATCGAAGGTGTCGAGAAACCGGAGGAGGGCGTGCCGCATGCTCGGCGGGCAGTCGACGGGCGCGTAGGAGAGGTTCTTGTACTCCGCCCGCCAGTCGACGACGCCGGGCGGAGCGGTGATGCGCACGCAGAACGTCTCCCGGCCGACGACGACGGCCCGAATGTCCGCCACCTTGTCGACCTGCGCCTGGAAGAGGTGCGCGCAGCGGCCGACGGTGTCGTCGAGCTGACGGGCCCCTACGGAGGCTGCCCAGATACCGGCCGGCTCACCGTCCACCTCGTACGCACCGGCGTGCAGCGGCTTGTAGATCGTGGGCCGGGCAGCGGTGAACGCCTGCGCCTCCAGCGGATCATTGGTGATGAGCGTACGGGGGACGAGCAGCCCGGCGGTGAGCGCGACCGCGAGCTGCGCCGGCTTGTACTCGGCACGGGCGATGGCCGACGGGTGGCTCAGATAGCGGCACTTGGGCAGCGCGGCCAGCACTCCGCCGAGTCCACGCCGGTTCTCGCCCGCCGCGAACCGTGCCGACTGGTCACCGCCTGTCGCCAGGCCGAACGGGCTGGGCCGACGGTGGTACAGCGACCGGACCTCGGACAGGTCCGCGGTTCTGTCGCGCACGGTCAGGGTGCCCTCCCACCCGGACTGACCGAGGTGTGCGGCGAGTCCAGCCGCCGCCGGGAGATCCCGGCCGGGATCGAACCGCAGGACGGGCACACGGCGCCGGTTCAACTCGGCGATCACCAGATCCGCTGTGGCGTCCTCGTCCTCGGTCGCGACCAGCACCGTGTGCCCTCGCATCACTCTGTCCTCCGCCTCTCTGTCCTGCCCTGTCCTGTCTGCACTGTCCTGTTCTCAGTCCTGGGTTGCGTCGTGGCCGCTGTCGGCGTCGAACCTGCCGTCCTTGCCGACCTGCGTGGGCGGGTAGGTGTTCACGGACGTGCCGTGCTTGCCCAGCTCGACGGGCGTCATGACGCCGTCCCCACCGGTCCAGCGCCCGGTCTGGGACTCGTGGTCGATGCCCTCGTACTGCCAGGGCGACGGTTCGGCGTTACGCAGAGGTGTCATGCGGCTCATGCCCCAGGGGGCGGACGTGGCAGGTGTGGTTTCCAACATCGTTTCTCCTTCTGGTGGTTGCCGACGCGGGGTGGTCCCTCGCGACGGGTACTGGTGCCGTGAGCCGGGATCTTGGCTCACATGTGCGCGGCGTGGCAGCGAGGCCCGTTCTCTGCGGCGGCTTGCCCGCACGTGGGAGGGCAGGGTTCCGTGGGCAGTACGTACTCAGCCCAGACCGTCTTCCCTGGGCCGACACGGTCGCGTACGCCCCAGCGGGTGGTGAGGGCATCGACGAGTACCAGGCCGCGACCGTGGTCCTCGTCGAGGGCAGCCGCGACATGGGCCGGCTGCGCGGGGTGGGTGTCGGACACCTCGATACGGATGACGCCCCGGTTTGCGTCGTACGCAAGAAGCAGGGCGAAGTCCCGACCGGACACGCGGCCGTGCAGCGCGGCATTCGCGGCGAGCTCGGCTACGACGAGCGCCACCGCGTCATGGTCACCCGTTCCGCGAGGGTGCCCCCACTCGACGAGCTGAAGCGCGGCAAGCAAGCGCGCGAGCCGGGCTCCGCGTCGGGTGGCGGAGAAGCGCTGGGTGAACACGCGGGCCCCGATGACGGGTTGGCTGCGGGGGGTTGGCATGGGAGCCAGCCTGGTCGGGCGTCTGTCCTCACGGCAGGCACGGAACCGATACAGATCGGCTTGTACTTGTTCACGCGCTGGACTGGGAGGGTCACCGTAAGTGACGATGGATTCAGTCAGGCGCGTGGCTCAGCGCGGACGACGCACGGCATGGGTGGGCCCGTGAGCGGGCCCGGCACAGAGAGAGGCGGCTACGCATGGCTTCGGACCATGGCGGTGGCGGGGGCGGCGCGAACTGCGGCGAGCCGGAGCTGTCGGACAGCCTCAAGACGTTCGGGGCGGTGCTCAAGGCCCTGCGCGAGGAGGCGCGCCTGACGCAGGAGCAGTTCGCACCGCTGGTGCAGTATTCGGCGGCGTACATCGCCAAGATCGAGCAGGGCAAGCGCTTCCCGCCGAGGGACTTGCTGGAGCGTTCGGAGGAAGTGCTGGGGGCGGGGGCGGCACGGGTACTGGCGGCTGCGGCGCGGAGCCTGACGCGGAAGGTGGGGCTGGCTTCTTGGTTCCAGCAGTGGGCGGGGATCGAGGAAGACGCAGTCTCGCTCCTGTCATACGAGTCCAGCGTGATTCCGGGCCTCCTGCAACCCGAGCCGTATATCCGTGCGCTCTTCGACCGACGCCTGCCGCCCCTTGCGGAGGAGCAGTTCGAGTATCAGGTCGCTGCCCGAATGGAGCGGCAGCGTCTCTTGGAGGAGCGGCCGAACACGACCTTCAGCTTCATCATCGAACAGGCGCTGCTGGAGCGCCGCATGGCTGGTGTCGAGGTCACGCGGGCACTCATTGACCATCTCCTCGCAGTAGGTCGTCTGAGAAACGTGGAGATCCAGGCCATGCCACTGATCCAGGAGGATCACTCAGGCTTCGAAGGCCCCCTCTCTCTGGCTGAGACGGCGGAGAACCGATGGGTGGGATACGTCGAAGCTCACGACACCAGCATGCTGATCACCGACCCCAAAGCCGCAAGCGCAATGCTTCAGCGCTATGGCAAGATGCGCTCGCAGGCTATGAGCCATCAAGCCACCACGAGTCTGCTGGAGCAGATGCGAGGAGCGCTATGAGCACTACCGAACCCCACTGGTTCAAGAGCAGCTACAGCGGTGGTGGCGGCGGCAACTGCGTGGAGATCGCCATATGCCCCGACGCCGTGCTTGTCCGGGACTCGAAGGACGCGCTGAGGCGCGGGCTGACGGTGTCTCCGGGCGCCTGGTCGGCATTCGCGGTCCTCGCTGCCAGCTCGCACCTCTGAGGGGCGGAGGAGGGCGCAGGTTCACTCGGTGACCATGGGAGACGGCTCCCTACCTCACCGATTCGGAGGATCCGCAGTCGAGGTAGAATTCGTTGCCCTCGATGTCCTGCATCACGATGCAGAATTCGTTCTCGCCGCTGGCGGTCGGTGTCGGCTGGGGTGCGGTGCTGGCCGCGAGCGGAAAGCCGTCTGGTGCGAGCTGTCGGCCGATTCCGAAGCACCCTGTCGAAGGCTGCTGAGAGCCGAAGCCGTACTGGCGACGTACCGCCGGGATGCGGGGACGATTCCATTGCTGGAAGGCCACTCCGGCAGGATGCTCGAGGAACCCGCCACGGATCTCATCGCGGACCCTCTGCACTGGGTCGCTGTGCGTGGTGGAGACCCGGACGACCTGCTGGACAGGGCTCAGATGCATTTCGAAGCGGAGGCGGCATGACTCGGTTGATGCCACGCTCCGCGGCCTCGTCAGGGTCCTATGCGATGCGCGGGGTCACTTGGGCGAGCTGGGAAAGGGTGCCGTCTCAAATGGTTCGCCTGCCAAGCAGGGTCGGTGGTATGTCCGTGACGATCTCGGGTTCGCGATTTCCGTGGTAGCAGAAATGCAACTCAGTTCGAGCTCGCATGCACAGGACGTGGAACTGCTCGCGGGCTACCGCGCTTGTGGGGTCGTCTGCGTAGCTGTCCAGGTCCGGTACGAAGACGATGTCGAATTCGATCCCCTTCATGCTGGCGATGTTTACTACATGAGTCCTGTGTGTTGAAAAGTCGACAGTTCGGCGGTTCATGTCATCGGAGACGTAGGACTGAACCGAGGAATGGAGGCCCAACCCGGACAGCTGGCGGTGGATTTCGCGCTGAAGCTCAGTGGTCCTGCAGATGATACCGATGCTGCATTCAGGGCGACTGGTGATGTACTGAGCGAGTTGCGTGACAAAAGGGCGCTCCGAGGAACAGTGCATCAGGTGGGGAATTTCGCCGTGACGGTTCGGAAATTCACCGTTCGCAGTCTTCGCGTCCACTCGGAACCGATCCGCGAGAAGAGCGATCTCGCGTGAGGTGCGGTGATTCGTGCGCAACAGAAGAGTTTTCTCGTCGATGTCAAGCTCATTTTCGATGTCGACGAGGGTAGTCTGTCTCTCTTCGATGCTGCGGCTTCCGTCAGCGAACACAGTGACATTATTCTCTAGGATGGCGCATAGCTCGTAGAACTGGCTCGGAAGATTCTGTCCCTCATCGATGACCAGACTTTCGAGCGGCTCCGGTGGGTTTCGCAGGCACGCGATCTGCATCCGGTGCCAGTCGTAACTCCACTCGTCTGTGCCGTCGTTCGGTGGGTCCTCCTGAAAGCTCTTGTTCCAGAAGTCGCTCAGCCACCGATGGAAGGTGGTGATGCGGAACCCACCGGACAAGCGGTCTGAGAGCTGTGCTGTGTACTGACTGAGGAGATTCGAACGAGTGATGAGAGCGGTGCTTCGGCCAGCGGTGGCCTGCATCCATGCCCTGTAGACGGCCATGACGGTCTTGCCGGAACCCGGGGGGCCGGTGATCAAGTGGTTTCCGTCAAAGGGCAGTTTGATGACCTCGTACTGATCTGGCGTCAACGCGAGCAGGCCGGGAAGGTTCATTGCGCCTCGACAGCTGCTGCTGATTCCTCGAACGCGGCCTGAATCACCGATTGGAAGAACCCACTTACTTGGCCGTCACCGATTAGAAGAGTGCGATCGAGCAGCGTGTTCCCGATCTCGCAGCACGTCTCGGGGAGCAATGTGCACGCATGGCAGGCCGCCCTGTTGAGGTTTGCGAGGGAGCGGCCGGTGGAGTCGGCGCACAGCGGATCCTGTGAACACCACTGGGCCGACTCGAGAAGTCGAACCAGTGTGTCCGTCAGGTGTGGGGGCAACCCTTGGCGGACCAGGCCGCCCAGGGTCCCCTCCGAGTCCCCGGCTGCTGTGTAAATGAATACCCCGGCCTGCGGCGGATTTCGACTCCCGACCGGATGGCTTCTGGCGTAGACCCGTTCACGGAGAGACGCCGCGTTGTATCCGCTGTCGTACGAGAGCTGGCGGATGAACTGATGCGCCAGTGTGTGCAGCATGACGAATCTGGGCAGCAGTCGGGGACCTGTCTTCTCCCGCAGGCGTTCGATCTGGAAAGAAGCCTCAAGGTTCCCCTCAATCCCCTCGACCCAGCGCAGCACCGCCGGCGAGGATTCCCATTCGCTGAGCGCGTCCTCGTTGAACGAGATGAAAATTCCTTCGCCGTACGACTCCACGGCGGGCAACCACTGCGCTCGGGCAACGGGATTGACCGAAACGAGACGTTCGCGGCCCTCCGACTCGTAACGGGAAAATCCTTCGAGCGCCCTGACTTCACGAATTCTGTCCGCTACCACAATTTGGTGGACGCGACGGTGGAGCAGCACGAGGGAGGTCGGGGCGTCCACCTGTGCCCCCACTCCCACCTGCCTGATGCTGAAGTCGGTCGTGGAGTCCTCCTCGGATTCCGATGAGGAGAAGGCCGCCCATTCGGCGATGCTGAGATCTTCTACTGCGGCATCGACGACTGGACTCGCCGAGGCATCAGGCGTGTGCGCCCGGCGCAATCCGTCGACGAACTCTACGGGTACGTCGCATTTCCTTGCGATGTGCTTGACGATCACCTCCGTGGCGGGTGCGTCTCCCGTCTCGATCAGCTCTTCCCACAACCCATGATTCATGACTCGCTGGGCTGATTCATTATCCGCTTCAGGGTCCGGTGGGGAGGGGATCTCAATAGCAGAATGAATCAGTGGAAAATACACATTGGACGCGCCGCGTTGGACTGCACGTGGCGTCTCCTCGCAGTCGTCGCGCTCATCGTCGGAGGTCTGCCAGGGCTGGCTCCCCGAGCAACGTGCGCCCACCTTCTTCAGTATGTACTTCTGGCTGATTCCTTCGAGTGTCCGATATGAGTCGCAGGTAATACACGACACCTTCAGGGCGTCGAGGCCGGAGGAGTCGGGGGTGGCGATGAACTTGAGGCTCTTCATCCGGCACTGACGTTGATCGTGGCTTTCGGCGCGTGAATGTGCCCATCGCTGCCAGTCGACATCGGCCATGTGGCCGGCCCTGCAGACCTGAATGAAACGCATGGGGGCCAACTGGGGGGCGTTCGAGCACCGGCCGCATTTTGGGGTCTTGTCCCTTTGCTCCGCCTCGGGACGCCAAAGGGTCATCATCCTGCACTTCGGGCAGAACAGCCAACGAGGGAAACGCACATAGCCAGGACCGCGACGGGACACGTACTGGGCCTTGCCGGACGGGATCACCGCAGCCGCGCGGAATCCCCTTACCCCCAGCTTCCGTGCCAGCCGTGGGGAGTTCACCGGATCGCCCAGGTTGCCCCAACTTCGGATGTCGGCGGCAACGAACGACTCACCTTGCAAATCGATGATGCCGCCGACGCCGAACGGCGAGACGGTTTGTGCCCTGCGGACCTTCCGCCTGATGTCCTTCATCCGGTCATGCCCCCCTGACCGCGACCAGGCATTCCCGGTCGACATTTCTCATGGACTGTGCGGTCTCCCACAGCCCTTGTCCCTTGCCGAAGTCGGTCAACAGAGAGGCATGCCCGAGTCCCTGTGGCCGGTAGTAGAGGCGACTGCCCTCTCCGCGGGCGATGGCGGCTTCCTGCATCCAGCTCGCGATGAGCTCGTCCAACTGCTCACCGGCTGCTTCGCTCTCGTCCGGATCGGATCTCTGCACGTGCGCCACGATTCTGTCCCGCACGCGCTGGACCTCCTCCTTATGATCGGGCACGTCCCCGGCACTGTCCTCGGAGCTCAGTCCCACGCCATGGCGTACGAGGATGGTGAGTGCTGCATGCAGCGCCCGATCCCGGGACGGTGGCGACCACGGCGTGACACTCGTGGGCTCCACGTGCCGATAGAGCGAGGAGTGGTAGACCCCGAAGGACTCATAGTGAGAACGGTCACGGGGTTTGCTCGATCGGAAGAGAGTGACGATCAATCCGGGGACCTTGCGGCGACCGACCCGACTGGTCGCTTGGATGTACTCGGAGGTTGTCTTGGGCTGCCCGTTCATCAGCATCAGACCCAGGCGCGGCACGTCGACGCCTACGGACAACATGTTGGTTGTCGCCAGAAAGGAGACGCTCTCCTTGTCCGTGAACGGCCGGCCGAGCCGATCGAGCAGTCTGGGCTGTGAGGCGCGCGGAATGTTGCTCGTGAGTTCAACGACTGCGTGGTCGGGGAGTTCACGGCGCATGGACTCGTCCTGTGTGAGGTGTTCAAGCCTGGCCGGGATGTCGTCTCTGGCGATCGTGACAGTGCGCCCGAGTTCACGGAGGCTGTTGTGATAGGCAACGACGGTCCAGTAGGCATCACGGAGCTCGTCGTCCCGGCAGACGTCGTTGGGGGCTTGGAGGGCCGCTGCCCCGACGTGGACCGTCCCAGTGGAGGACGTGTGTCCCTGAGCCATGACACCGACGTAGAGCCGCCCCGGGCGGTCATGGTCGGGGGAGGCGAAGTAGGAATAGCGGGCGTCGGTCCCTGCCGGTGGGAAGAGCTGCGTTCGACGACCGTAGAGGCTCTGGATCTGTTCCTGTGACCGGCGGATCGTTGCCGTCGACGCGATTACCTTCGGCCTGATGCCGTCCCATGCACAGAGTTCCAGGACTGCAGCCTCGTAGAGGCCGACCGTCGTGCCCAGCGGACCTGCCAGCAGATGCAGCTCGTCCTGAATCACCAGTGACGGCCTGCGCTTGCCCCTGCCCCCGAAGATGCGGCCGGCCTTCGGCTCCCAGGCCAGTCGCGCGAACTTGTCCACGGTGCCGAGCAGAAAGGTGGGCGGCTGCTCGTAGATGTGCTGGTCGACCACGGAGACTGGTAGACGGTCGTGGAAGTGGCATGTGTCCCGAGGACAGAGGAACGAAAAGCTGACAGAGTCCGCGGAGATCCCGAAGTCACCGTCGCGGGTGTGGCGCTGGGGGACGATCTCGGTCCCGCACCAGGGGCAACGTTCCAGGAGGAACCGATCGTCAGGTTCGTTCATCTGCTTGAGCTCGCCGAGGGCGGTCTCGGCCTCGGCGTACGAGTTCGGTGTGGTGTCCCTGCCCACCCACAGGCCAACGGTGATCGCTTCATCCCCTAGCTGTCGCGCTTCTGGTCCGTCGTGCCCAAGACGCATGTACTCGAGAGCGCAGATGGCCGTCGCTGTCCGCTGGAATTGTTGGGTGGTGAGAAGGCTGAGCGTGTACCGACTGATGACTGCCGTACCACCACCTGCGGTCCCGTGGTGCAGCCGACGCCAGGCGATCTCGAAACACGCGGTGAGTAGGTACGCCTCGGTCTTACCGCCGCCTGTGGGAAACCAGATGAGGTCGACCGTGTCACGGTCCTCGTGGCCGGGGTTCATGAGCCCCTCGACCACCAGCAGGAAGAAGGCGAGCTGGAAGGGGTGCCATGCCGCCTCTGCGTCGGGCTCGGAGATTTCGACGACGTCGTCGGTCCTACGGCGTCGGGTACCGGCAAGTTCACTCCGGCTGTGCAGCATCTGCAGGGCCATGGCTCGGTTGGCCAGCCGGAACGCCTCCCGCGCGTGGTCCCCTCCGACGCCTTCCGCGCTGAGGATCTCGACACCGGACTCCATGCGCCTGACGGCGGTCTCAACACGTTCGAGGATGCGTGAAGCGGGTGGCTGGCTCCACTTTGGTAGCTTGGTGGTCGCCTCGACCACGCGGGACTCGTACCAGGTGCGATAGCCCGCGACGAACGCTTCGAGGTCAGCGCGGAACCTATCCACGGGAAGATCCCGCCGGTACAGGCGAGCGAGGTTGAGCACCGGCAGATCTGTGGGGCCGTCCGGACGGATGTGGTCGACCACTTGCTGCGGCATGACCTCCGCGCGAAGCGTAGTGACCTGCTCGTCCGACTCCTTCCACTCGACTGCACAACCGTGTCCGACGGCCCGCGTCGCGATGTGCCGGTACTGAACCCGGAGCTCCTCTTCCTCTGGGTCCCGGCTGTTTAGGCGAGTACTCGGGTACTCAAGTACCCTCCCGTCCAGCACCGTGACCTCGAGCCCGGCTTGAAAGAGCATGAGGTTCCACGAGTTCCGGGGGTCTTCGTCCTCGTGGTGAGCGTTCGCGAGCACGCACGTGACAAGACGGCCCACGCCATGCCGACGCCACCGGACGTAGAGACGCGCGTGCCCGTCCAGGACGAGTTCACTGCTGGTCGAACCCTGGGTGACCGGGACCGTCTGGGAACGGCTCGGCCGTCGGATCCAGATCCTGCGCCCGCCCTCACGCACTGTTTCGTACCGCGCAGCAGAACCGGTCACTGTGATGGTCGTGGCATCGGTGAAGAACGAGAACCCGAGTGATGACGGCATCCACGCGTTCGCCTCGGCCACGGGATCGTCGGCGAACCCGTCCTCCTCGCCGACCCCTGCGACGTTTTCGGACAGCTCCTGCTCACCGGCAGCTGATGTGCGGTCGTGGAAGTCCGTGCCACGCGGGTAGAGAGTGCCCATGAGATAGCGTCGATCCGGTGGGTCGACGAGTGTCTCCTCCGCGTCCGGATGCGGTCCGACGAGCTGCCTGTGCAGATACTCGACGAATTCTTCCCGGTGCGCCGCGAGTTCCTGCTCGGAGGCAGTCATCCCGTCTCACCCTCCCGCTCGAGTCCGGCAGCGCCAATTTCTCTCAGCACACGGTTGACGCCGGGCAGAGTGGCGATCCACAGGTGTGCACGGGCGCGGGTCCAGGCGACGTAAATTGCGTCGAGTCGACCTTCGAGCACTTCGATATCAAGGTCGATGAGGCACACGACCTGGTTCTCAAGGCCCTTGAAGTCCACCACCGAGGACCAGGTGATGCGATTTCTCGAGCGGCCGGTGCCGACAGTGTCCGCGTATCGCTCAATCTTGGAGAAGCGGTTCGAGAGCCGGGCGGAGGTCTTCTCCCAATTGCCCGAGGCGGACACCAGAGTGATGTCCCGAGGAGCCACTCCGTCATCCAGGAGGCGCTTCAGATGTGAGTCCAGAGCCACCGCCTCGTCCTCCCTGGATGTGACCTTCGCGAAGGCTACCTGCTCTCCTTGCCCGGCCATCGCGACTCCCAGATCGGCACCTGTGTAGCGCTGTACCTGCTTCACGATCTGTTTGGTGTTGCGGCAGTTGCGCCTCAGGGAGGCCGTCATCGCGCCCAGTTCGCGAAGGTACTTCCACGCTTCGGGGTCGTAGCCCTCGGGAGAGAGAACCTGGTTGTTCTGGTCAAGCATGAAGATCCACTGACCCTTGCCCAATCCGCCTCGGACGAGTTCATCGAGTCTTCCCAGGTGCTCGAAGCTCATCAAGTCCTGAGCCTCGTCGACGATCAGGTGGTCGAAGGATCGCCCTCGTATCTCGTCGAGGCGATCGAAGGGGAGCACGACGACGGACTCCCCCGACAAGATGCTGGAGAGATGTGCTGCCAGCGTGCGACTTGCACACGTAAGGAGGATCGTGCCGCGGGCAGACTTACGACGGGCAGCCTCTGCCGCGAGGAATGTCTTGCCCGTTCCCGCCCCCCCTGTCCAGATCAGCCTCGGGTTGTCCTCCAGCTCGTCGATGCGTTCCAACTGCTCAGTGGTCAGGCGCTCGAAGGTCGCCTCGAGATCGGTGATCCTGGACTGGAGGTTGGGGACCAGATCAAATTCCGGGCGTACGGCCCTCAGGATGTCCCCGCGCAGCTGGGCGGAGATTGGTGTGATGGCCGACTTGTTTCTGCCCTTGCTGGGCCAGTAACGGCCAGCCCGCCGGATCGCTGCTTCGAGCCCCTTCCCACCGGCGTACGCAGTCTGGCCGAGATACTGTTCGGGTTCGTATGTCGTCATGGGGGGGAGATCGACATTCGGGGTGATGACCAGGTATCCACCCACCGCGCTGCGACCACGGAGACCGTCGACCGCTGTTTGGAACTCCCGTTCCAGTTCGTGCATGCCGCTGCTGGCCTGTTCGAAGGGGCCTTCTGCCCGCGTGTCCATGTGCCCGTCACCCCGACCGTACTGCCACCTGCCGTCACGGAAGGCGACTCCACCTCCCTTCACCTCGATGAACAGGATCAGCTGGGGTGTGATGACGACGAAGTCGACCTCCCCGACCCGCTTGTAACGGTGCGCCGGTAGATGCACGGAGTGCAAGGCGACGCTCTCCTTGTCGGGGATCGCCTTGAGTGCAGCGAAGACGCTTCGCTCGGCGACACTCCTGGTCCTGCTCGAGATTTCGCTCGGAACGATCCTCATCAACTCTCCCCGCGGTCGCATCAACAAGGTCAAGATAGCGATATGACCTGGGAACAGTCACGGAGAAAGTGCGCAGGGGAGAGCCATGAGCTCGGAGCATCGACTTACAGCCAGTCAGCGTGCGTATCCGGCCGATTCGGCCCGGGTCGAGCGGTTGTTGCGTCGATTCCGGGCCGAGGGGATCGACCGCGGCTTCGCCGTTTCGCAGGTGGCGGCCGCAGCGCTTCTCGACCCCGATGCCCGTCGTGTGCTGACTTCCGTGATGGAGGCCGAAGGATGGACAGCCGATCGGGCGGACCTTGGCGTACCGAGCGCAAGTTGGCAGTCCGTGTCTACCGTTCCGGCGGAGGTTGTCGGTGATCCTCCGCTCGATGCGCCGGGTGCTGCCGGGTTCGCCGGGGTTGCGCGAACGGCAGGAGCTTT
This sequence comes from Streptomyces sp. NPDC048565, assembly GCF_040650935.1. Taxonomy (NCBI): domain Bacteria; kingdom Bacillati; phylum Actinomycetota; class Actinomycetes; order Kitasatosporales; family Streptomycetaceae; genus Streptomyces; species Streptomyces sp. NPDC048565. The sequence continues at coordinate 275,295 of NZ_JBEZIH010000001.1, read as the reverse complement.
CGACTCTGCCGTCGCGGCGGCCAGGCGGGTTCTGGAGAACGACAGATGGGACAGCAGGCCGCAGAAGCGGATCCTGACTGCTGAGGAGGAGGCCGGCCTCTTCTGGCTTCTGAGATCCGACCTCCCGTTGACCGGAGACCTTCCGGAGGGTTACCTGCGTGGTTTGGGGGACGGAAGCGAAGCGCGTCGTGCCTACGAGGCTTTGGTGATGCACAATCAAGGGCTTATTTACGCGACGGTGAAGGACAAGGTTCCTGACGGGGAGGGATTGGACCGTGAGGAAGTCATCCAGTTCGGCGAATTCGGACTGATTCGCGCCGTGGAGAAGTTCGACGTCACAAGGGGGTTGAAATTCTCTACCTATGCGACATGGTGGATCAGGCAATCTGCCGACCGCGGAGTAGCGGACCATGGGTCCGTGATCCGCTATCCGGTCTACGTGCGAGAGGCTATAAGGAAGGTTCGGAAGGCCCAGCGGAAGTTCCAGAGTCTGGGAAGGGAGCCGGATGAGGTGGATCTGGCGGCCGAGTGCGACATGGATTACAAAAAGGTCGTCGAGTATCTCAAGCTAATGCGCGGTGTCCAGTCGCTCGAAGGCCTCGTCGAAAGTCCGGCGTCGAATGAAGCGATCCGTTGGGCACATAGTGGTGCACCTGATCCCTACCAGGCGTTGAGAGGGTACTTCGCTGTGGAGGAGCTCAGGCCGCTGTTGGGCATCCTGCCGGAGCGAACCCTGCTTGTGATCCTCCACCGTCACGGGGTCGTGGACGGCGAGCGCTGGACGCTCGAGGCGCTGGGGAACCGGTTCGGAGTTACGCGTGAGCGGATTCGCCAGCTCGAGCGTCGGGGGATGCAGGACCTCCGCATCGCTCTTGACCTGGAGTCGGACCCTGCGGTCGCGACCGAGCGCCGACAGCAGGACGTGAGAGAAAGGCTGAGGCGGAGCCGCGAGAAGTTGGGAAGGCTTCGCCGAAGGGCCGCAGCGGCAGGTGGGCCGGCACCCGCGCCGGGAAATCTCGGCGCTACCACGGGTGGTCGCTCGGACAAGAAAGAGGGAGCGGTGGCATCGATCGAGGGATCATTCAGTAGCTGGCTGAGTGACCGAATGCAGGAAAGTGGAATGAAGGATATCGAGCTTGCGGGCCGTCTGGGTGTGTCGGTCGGACTCGTCGCGGAATGGGCTGGCGGGCGATCATCGCCGGATGAGGGAATGCGGATGGTGATCCGATCCATTCCGGAGTTGAGTGATGTGTCGGGACTTCCCGAGGAGACCGGCGAGGAATTGTCCGAGTTGATCGGGAGTCCTGCCTGGTATCACCGCCCCGCGTACACCGATGGCGGGCGGGACTTCGGAAATGCGGCAGCCTTTGCTTTCGAGGCGGACGTGGAGGTCCTGGCACGTGAGGCCACCCAGAACAGCCTCGACGAGTGTCATGACGGCACCCGGCCGGTCCGTGTCCGGTACACGCTGCACGAGCTCACGGGTGATGCTCTGGCAAGCTTTCGCGAAGCGATCCACTGGGACGAACTCGCCCCGCACTACGAGGTCGCGGCGGCTCAGGATCAGAAGGTCGGCCGAGTCATCGACGCCGGGCTGCGGGAGATGCGCGAGCGTGACCGGCTTGTTCTGCTGCGGGTCGACGACTACAACGCCTCAGGCCTCACCGGCGATGACTACGAGACGGGTCGGTTCGCTGCCGTCGTCCGGCGCCAGCTGGACAGTCACAAGTCCGGCGCCGGTGCCGGTGGTTCATACGGCCTCGGCAAGGCGACCCTGTGGGCGACCAGCCGGCTCGGTCTGGTGCTCATGAATTCCACGCTGTCCGAACCGCATGAGGGGCGTGCCGAGAGGCGACTCATCGGCCGACTCGATCTGCCGTGGCGCGAGGTCGAAGGCACGCCCTGGGCCGGCCCCGCCTGGTTCGGCCGGCCCGATCCCGATGCCGACAGACCCGACGTCGCGCGCTCGTGGTGGGCCGACGAGGAGAGTGTCGAGCGGCTCCATCTCACGCGGGAAAGTAACGATCCCGGTACCTCGTTCCTCATTGTCGGCGCACACGACGTGGCGAGCCTCGCCGACGCCGCGTCGGCTGAAGGCGACGCTGGTGAGGACGAGGAGAGCGTGCATCGCATGCACAAGCGTCTCCTCGATGCGCTCGGACGGAATTTTTGGGCCGCCATGACCGCAGGTGATGACGGACAGCCGTTGCTGGAGGCCTCCGTCCGCACGTTGCGCAACGGTGTCGAGATCATCGAGGAGGAGAGTGTCGATCCCCGGGTCACCCAACCCTCGCGGAGCCGTGCGCTCCAGGCGTTCCTGAACGGCACGACCGTAGAGCGTCTGACCGAGTCCGGCCAGGTGGCCATGGCGACCGTACCGCTGAACGTGCCAGGTCTCGGGGGGCAGAAGAACGGTGGTGAGCACCGAGCGGTGCTCCTAGTGACCGAGGCCGACGACGCCGACGGGCGACCGAACACAGTGGTGGCGATGCGAGGTAACCGCATGACGGTCAGGACGAGCCGTGTGCCGGACCTCGCTCTGGGCACCAACCCCTTCCAGGCGGTGCTTCTCGTTGGGCACGCCGCGGGCGACGAACAGCCCTTCGCCGACGAGGCCGAGGCGTTTCTTCGCACCTCGGAGCCGCCCGAACACAACAAATGGGGGCAGACCGAGGAGCTGCGCATGCGGTACTCGCCGTCCGCCTACCGGAGGATTGCCACGCTTACCCGCGACACGAACAGGGCGGTGCGCGAACTCGTGACGCTGCCCAAGGCGAAGCGTCGCGGCGCGACCGACAGGCTGCGCAAGCGGCTCACGGTATCGGGCAAGGGGGTGTCTCGGACATCCGGCAAGGCCGGGGTACCGATCCTCGACGAGCTTGATGCCCAGATCGGCGCCGATGGTGCATGGTGCGTCACTGCCGAGGTGAAAGTTCCCGCAGGGGGCGAAGCCGTGCACCTGACCCCGGTGGCCAAGCTGGACGTGCGATCCGGTCCTAGGCCGACGGTGGCCTGGGCCGAACTCGTCGCCGTGCGCAACTGTGAATTGGTGAGCGGTGTGCTGCGGTTCGAGCCCGGCGCGCGGAACGCGACTTTCCGCGGTGTCACCGACGTGTCAACGCACCCGGTACGTACTGCGCTTACCGGCCTGGTCGTCGAACTCCGCACAGAACAGGGAGAGAAGCCGTGAGGGCATATCCGTACAAGCGGCTCCCCGGCGTCGTCTCACTGCGCGTGACGGCGGTGGGTCTGAAAGGGCCTGGGGACAGCCGTGAATCGCTCGACACCAAGGCGTACTCGGTAGTCGAGCAGGTGGTGGCTCTGGGGCGGGCGGAGCGCGTTGACTGGGAGAGCGCTCGGATCAAGCTGTCAGCCACGGTTCCGGCCAGGGCGACCGAACCCAACGGCTACTGGTCCGACGTGACGGTTGTCGCGGTGCTTGCAGAGAAGATCACCAACACACGGATCACCGTCCAGCTGGAGCCCGAGACCGAGGGCGGTCGGGATTGGATCGGCTCCGTCGAACTGTGGCGTGCCGATCATCTCGACCGTGCCGCTCTATCTGTCCACGTCGTGGCGACCGTCGACGGGGTGCCGGGTCGCGTGATCGCCACTTCGGAGAAGGAATGGGTCATTGATCTGACGGCAGATACCCCGCTGCGTCAGCGTGAACTCGACGTTCTCGAGGTTGGCTTCCGCGAGGGCCCGGAATGGCTGCGCCCCTTCCGGGATGTGCCGTGGATCGTCGATACCTCCGGTGAACTGCCGGCTGTGCACGTGAACACCGACTTCGAAGGAATCACCGACCTCGTCGGTGGCGACGGTTCTGCAGCCGAGATTCTGGTCCGAGACCTTCTGATTGCCCAGATGTGCACAGATGTGTGGACCGCCGTGTTCCACACCGCCATCGGAGATCTGGAGGTCGAGGAAGACGGTACGCCACTCTTCCCGCACGACTGGCGAGGAGAGGTGCTACGCGAGATGCTCCCGGACGTCGTACCTGGCCGCCCCGTCGAGGAGGCTCTGCGCGAGGTTCATCGGCGGCGTACCGGAACCTTCGGCTGGATCGACCTCCAACCCCGTATCCAATTTGCCGCCACCCGCAGGGCCGAGGTGCCCAGAGCCCTGGCCACAGCCATCCGTGGCCTGGACCGACTCCACCAGGGGATCCACGCATGACCGACAAGCCCGTTCACCTGCCCGAGCGACTTGCCGTGCTCTCCGATCTCAACGCTGCCTCATACCTCACCGAAGGGCTGCTCGCAGGCAAGGAGAACGCACCGGCCATAGCGCTCGGCAGAATCGCCGAGCCCCTTCCTGGCGACGAAGCACGCCTGGCGCTCGGGCCGGTGCGCGACCTCTTCGACGAAGCGATGTACCGGTGTCGAGCTGACAAGCCGACCAAGGCCGATGCCTGGCTCGCCCCTCGGCTTCATGCCACTGTGCGGTTCGATCGTCGCGAGGCCGCCGACCGCGGGAGGTGGAATCATCTCGCCCTGGGTGTTGCTCCCGACTACGTCACCTGGCGTCACATGCCTGAGCCCAAGCAGGACGGGAAGGCACCGATGGTCACGGCCAACCGATTTCGCGGCGCCCACTACACCCAGGCCTTCGCTCGGTTGTGGTGGGCGGCCGAGCTATTTCGGAACGGTCCCGACTACGGACCGGTTGTCACCGCCTGCGCCCACCAGGACATGCTCAACACTGTGCTGCGGCTGGACGTCATCGACCACCGACCGACGGCCCAGGCGATGGTGCGCCTCATCGAGCGCGGCACGGTCAGAACCGGCCGCGAGATCAACGCCCTGGCCAGCGTGGTGAACACATCCGCCGCCACTCTGATGTATGACGTCATCGCCCCGGACGCGGAGCGGGAAGGGGAGCCATTGCGTCAGTGGATCGAGGCGGCGGAGTGGGCTGGTCCGGTGACACGCGACATCCTTCCGGAGGGTCCGGATGAAGTGCCCGCGCCAGAGGAATCAGTGGATCGTCTCGTCGACTACTTCTCGGAGCTCTTCGAAGACGCCCGCGTCCGCGGGCGGGTTGACAAGGCGTCGGATGACGACTGAGTCTCGGCGCCCCGCTCCCTCTTCGGGGGCTGCCACTGCTTGAGACGCTTGAGGGCTTCTTCGGAAGGCTTGCCCAGCCCCAGAGTCGCGCTCAGGATGTGCAGGCCCAGGAGCGGTGGAACGGCGTTGCCGATCTGCTGAGATACGTCCTTCCCGGACCAGGGGTATTTTTCCGGGAAGGACTGCAGCATGCCTGCTTCCCGGAAGCTGAAGCGGGGAAGATCGGGGCCGCTTTCCCCGGCGACGATTCTGTTCCGGGACACCTTTCCCGTGACCGTCGCGGAGGGGGCGCGAGAGCTTCGGCGGCCACGTGCCTTGGGATCCCCCCCCGTGCCATAGTTCGAGATCACGGTGAACGGTCCGGTGCGGTGATCCGCGAGTGCCTCCCCCATGGAGACCCAGGGGAGCGGTGGGCCGTCCCTGCCGTCCGTCTGCTCCTGCCACAGACAGGGATCGGTCGGAGTCGGAGTGAGCGTCGGCCGTATGTCCTTGCGGTAGGGCTGATGGGTCGGACTCGGCAACGCGACCTTGTTCTTCTTCCCGTATCGGGCAATGAGGACAGCCCTTCGCCGTGTCTGAGGAACGCCGAATTCCTCGGTTCGGAGGATGCCACACTCGGCCGAGTAGCCCTTTTCGTGGAGTACGTCACGGAACGCTCTCCACACAGGCAGGACCGCAGGGACCTGCTCCAGAACGATGGCTTCGTAGGGGCTGCCGTTCAGGAGCGCGTCCAGCGCCCAGTGGAGAGGTTGGAGGACGAGCCCGGTGCGCTCGTCCTCCAATACAGCCAGATCGGCCTCTATGTATGGCCAGGCCTCACCGTTCGCCAGGCGCTCCACGAAACCCAGTACCTCGTCGAGGGCTCGACGACCGGCGCCCTTCCCGGCGACGGTGTAGGTCTGGCACGGCGGACCGCCAGCCAGGACATTGGCTTCCGGGAACTTGGCCGCGTCGAAGGCGCGGACATCACCCTGCTCGGTGGGCAAGCCCGCCTCTCGGCGGGTCTCGCAAGCGCTCGCGTCCCACTCGATTCCGATGGATGCGGCCCCCAGCGCGTGAGCCGCCACATCCAGACCGCCTGGCCCGGCGAAAAGGTCGACAATGCGCACATCCGCAGGGCGGAGCGGATTCTGGGATGTGTTGGTCATGGGGTTGAAGTGTAGCCGGCGAGGAATGTTCCGGAGATCAGTGCGTGATCACAACGGAAACGCCCGCGATCACCCGGTTCCAGTCATCCCGCCGCCAGCGGTGACGAGCGGGGTCCTCCGGCGACATCGCTCTCTGCCGCACCGCGCGACGTCGCTCGCAGATCCTTGTCCCCGTGTTGTGTCCGCCGCCCAGGCCGCTCCTGTTCGATGGCCTCCGCCACCTGCTTCGCGACCGAGCTCGGATTCTCGTGTTCCCAGAAGCGCAGCACCGTCCACCCCTCGGTCACCAGATGCGCCGTTGTCTCCGCGTCCCGCGTCATATTGCGATCGAGCTTCTGCCGCCACCACTCCGCGTTCGACTTCGGTTGCGTGGCGTGCTCGGGGCAGCCGTGCCAGAAGCACCCGTCCAGGAACACAGCGACCCTGGCCCGTGTGAAGGCGATGTCGATCGTGCGCCGGGCCATGTGCGGCACGCGCTCGTTGAGGCGATAGCGGTAACCGGAGGCATGCAGTAGCTTCCGAACCGCCACCTCGGGGGCGGTGTCACGGCGGGCTTGGCGGCTCATCCGGGCCGAGACGGCAGGAGAGGACGGTTTGGCGGTGCTCATCACTGCCCATTTTCCTACGCTCAGCCAACTTCGCGATCAATGACGGCGAAATTACTCCTGCTCGAATCGATGGCCCGGAAGCGCACCAGGCTTCGCTGCCCGCCGTTCGGCGAGGTCGGGGCGACCAAGCAGAACGCCATAACGACGTCTCCAGGATCGATCTTGCCGGCCGAGGAGAGCCGGGGCTCTTTCTCGACCATGGGGTAGAGGACCAGGACGCCTCGCCGTTCCTGCACGAGTGACTCGACGAGAGAGCCCCCGGAGTCCTTGAGCGCGCCGGCCACGCGGAGGGCGATGCCGCGGTGTCCGGGTTCGCTGACAGCGCCGAACAGGTCACCGCGACGCCGGGTACGGCTCGCCAGCGAGAGTGGACGGGATCCCAGGATGCTCGCATCGACCCGCCGCGCGGACGTCTGTTGCGGGACGATCACCAGCCAGTCGGCTATTTCGTGTCCGGCCTCGGCGGACGCAGCGAGGTATTCCAGGTGCGGTGAGAACTGCGTGGGAGTCGACCACTTCAAGTCGCGCAGAATGCCCAGCAGCGCACCGTGCTCGATGGACCCGAGCACCACTTCGTAGCTGTCGGCACGACCGTTCGCGAGGGATGAGAACTCCAGAGTCACAGTGGACGGATCCAGAGCGTCGAGGACGGGGCGCCATGCCTCTGTGTTGTGCCGCAGGTCCGCTGCGCCCGTCGGGTACGCCGTCGGCTCCACCCATTGCCCTGGCGAGCGGATCTCCACCAGCTCCGCGTTGAACATCTTGTTCCGGGCCGCCGGCTTGAGCCAGGAGAGGTGTTGCGAGACCAGCGGCGGGATCTGTGCCGGGGTGACCTGGGATTTGCCGTCGATCAGGGAGGCGTAGCGGGTGAGCTGGGCGCGGAAGGTTTCCTCGTCGCGGCAGATCGCCTCGAAGGCCTCGTAGAGGTCGACGGTCTTCTTCTTACCCATTGGCACTTCGCGGCCGATGTAGAGGCGTACCAGGTCGCGGTATCCGGGCCGGAAGCCGAACCAGCGGCCCATCTGCATGAGGGTGTCGGCCTGCTGGGCCCTGCGGCGGTAGTACGTAACCGTGAGGCCCTCGATCGTGAAGCCGCGGGAGAGCTTCGTGCCGCCGACCAGGATCTTCCACACGTGCGGTGTCCGGTCGAAGTCGAGCTCCGCTTGCTCGTAGTCGCGTTCGGTGGCCCCGTTGACGATGATCACCGGTTCGCCGCCCGAGTTGATGAGCTGGCGGGCCCGGGAGACGTACGGCTTCAGGTCGTCGTACGACGTGGGGGCCGGCAGGCCGTCGTCCCCGAAGCGCTGGAAATCAGTGGTCAGCAGGGTGGCGAGGCGTGCGTGTCCCTCCTGGCCCGTGTACGCCGACCGGTGCCACATCGAGTTGATCCGCAGGGCGAGGGCCGCGTGTTCCCGTTGTTGCACGGACTCGTGGACGAGCATCGTGTGGTGGCGGAACGGCCCTTCGGGAACGCCGTTTGCCGCCCGGTACAGCTTCAGTGCTCCGGTGAGGACGAAGGCGTCCATGGCTTCTTGGAGCCGGTCCCCGGTGTCGTCGTAGATGCCGCGTACGTGCGTCTCCTCCGCCGAGCCCTCGCCTTCGAGGTCGTGGAAGTCCTGCACGCCCATGTAACCGGTCGGCCGGGGCAGCGAGATCAGGAAGTCGCGGGGGAAGATGTCCTCCTCGTCGCCCGGGTCGACGAAGACGTTGGCGAACGGCGTCGCCGTGTAGCCGACGTACTGGGCGCGCGGAAGCAGACCGAGAAGCTGCGTGATCTGGCCGTTGATCGCCTTGCGGGCGACCTTGCCGTTCTCCCGCTTCTTCGGGTCCGTCGTGTTCACCGACGCCTGGTCCGACTCGTCGTCGATGATCAGTGCCGGGATCTCGGAGAGGATCTGGCCGATCTTCTTGAGGTCCCTGAGCAGCTTGTCCAGCACGTCCGCGTTCTTCTTCACGACCATCACGCGTGCGGCGGCATGGTGCAGATTGGCCGGGTCGTACAGGGGCTGCGTGCGGGCCTGCTTCTCGAATTCGAGCGTGCGAATGCCGTTCAGCAGGCTCTTGTAGTCGTCGTCGCGAGTCGTGAGGCGCTCGATGTCGAACGCACCCAGGGTGGACGGACGGCCGCCGTGGCTGACGAACTTCGCCGGCCAGTCCTCGTCGTCCTGGTAGTCGACACCGACGAGCGCGTCCGTATCGGCCGGGTCGGCGCCGCGCAGGATGTTCTCCTGTCCTATCAGCTCCATGTCCAGTCGGCGCTGGGTTTGGCCCCGCAGGAGATTCAGGGTGCCACCCAGGATGATGACCAGGCGGTAGCCCGCGTCGACGGCCTTCGCGGTGACACCTGCGAAGTTGGCCGTCTTTCCCGACTGGACGTAGCCGACGACCAGGCCCCGGGCCCCTTATGCCTCCGTGCGGGTGGGATCGGAGAGACGCTCGACCACGGCGTGGCTGGCTTCGTCCAGGCTCGACACGGCAGCGTCCGACCAGCCCTTGCGGCGCAGCGTCTGCTCGTACGAGTTCCAGTAGAAGGCGCGTGCCGCCGCCATGTCCCTGGAGTACCAGGACGTGAACTCCTTGCTGATGACCGTGGCACCCGGCCCCTTGAACACCGGGACCGCCTGGTCGAGGGCCTTCCGCAGGTCGACGCGGAAGCCGAGGCGGTTGTACGCGTCGGAGCGCCGGGAGTCCGTACGCGCGGGGGAGGCGGACCAGTCCGCCTGTTCGGCGAGGTCCCAGGCGGTGAGTGTGCGGTGCCAGAGCGCGGTGAACTCGTCGCCGGGGCCCGCCCCGACGATCCGGTCGCGGAAGTGGCCGACGTCGGTATCGGCCGGTTCGCCAGCGTCGGAGAGCGCGAAGGCCAGCTTCGCGAACGCCTTCGGGCCCCGGCGCATGGCAGCCAGGACGTCGCCGTGCAGGTTGAACAGGTGGTCGGTCATGACGGTGTGTGCTTCCTCGGGTGATCAGGAGATGCCAGAAGTACAGGCGGAAAGGTGGTCTCAGCGGGACAGTTCGCAGCGGGCCGCCGTCACCAGGACGGCGTTCCACAGGGCGATCTTGTCCGCGCGCACGGCCCTGACCCGTGATTTCTGGAAGATCTCCTCGACCATGAGGTAGAGCATGCTCTTGACGACCGGGGCGTCGTTGAGGCCGCCTCTGCGCCCGCCGTTGAAGGCCGGCCGGTACACCTTGTTCAGCTTGATCTCGCGTTCTTCGCGGTCGAGTTCGAAGAACAGGTCCGGAGTCAGGGAGGTCCAGCGGAACGCGATCGGGTCCTCTCCCTTCAGCTCCGGCAGCTCGTCCCGGAGAGCCCGCCGAAGCTTCGGATCGAGACCCTTGCCGGCGGGGATGACCGCGTCACGGGTCACTTCGGTGGTCCGCTTGGCAGCCTCCCGGTACGTCGTCTGCGCCTCCAGGACGTAATCGGCGAAACCGTTCCCCGACACGTCCGTCGCCCGTTCGAGCCCGCGCGCGAAGGCGGGGGTAACCGTTACGCCGTCCTTCTTGACCGTGAGGCTGAAGACGTCGTTCGACTCGGCCGGCAGGTCGATCGCGATACGGGCCAGCGCGAGGTGCCCCTCGGCGCTGCGGGTGCTGTTCCAGCCACCGGCCTGCACGAGTCTGTTGTTGCGGTAGATGTAGAAGCCCTGCCGCTCGGCGAGTGGTCCGATCCCGCGGAAGCTGACCAGCGGCGACTTAGGCTGCCAGATGTGCGCGGTCAGCGCCACGTCCCCGACGCCCTCGACGGGGGCGGTGTACGTACGCGGGTAACCGGCCCGGCCGGGGACGCGGTAGCCGAAGGGGTCGATCGGTTCGACACCCCGGTGGTCCAGTTCCTCTGTGGTGGCGACGTCCTCGACCACGATGTCGACGTTGAAGCTGTCATCTGCCAGGAAACGGTGCAGGTGGAGCCCGAGATGGGTCTCTAGCTTCTCGATCGCGTCGTCGAGATAGCGGTCGGCCTGTCCCTTGGTGACCGTGTCGAAGGCGCGGACCTTGTCCCAGCGGACGATTGTGCCTTGCCATTCGATCAGGCCGTCGTAACGGTCGACGAGGTCCTGGCAGTAGCCGGGGTCCACGATGTCGCAGGTGAAATCGGCCTGGGCGCGAGCTGTCAGCCACCGGCGGCCGGTGGACGGGCTGCGTTTGGTCCGGCTGATCACCGTGAGCGAATCGGCGTGCGAGAGAGACGCGGCCTTAAGGCCCGCGCCGAAGTGTCCGAGCGAATTCTTCTCATAGCCCTGACGTCCGCCCACCGTCATCGCGGTGTCGAGTGCTTCGTCGTTCATGCCCTGCCCGTCGTCGACGACCAGGAGGCTGACCAGGCGGTCCTCATCCCGCAGGAAGCTGATGACGACGTTGTGCGCACCGGCGTCTATGGAGTTGTCGACGAGGTCGGCTATCGCAGCTTCGAAACCGTACCCCTGGTGCGCCAGCGACTCGACATAGCGGGCGGCGGGCGGCAGCCGCTTGCTGCCGGTCGTCGGGATCTCGTACTGCCAGTCCGAGGACGGCTGATAGGGCGGCATGGGCTTCCTCGCACAGACGGTACGGGGCCTGCGTGGGGGAGTGGCCCGAAGCTAATTGTTGAATGTGATCGTATTGCAAAGGTGCGACATAGGGGAATCCTTGGTTAATTCGGCCAGTGGCTGATGCGATTGTGGCCACCGGGACTTTGACCTGACGCCCCTCGCGCCCCCGCCACCAGCGCCTCCACGCCGTCCAGCACGCGCCCCAGCCCGAACTCGAAGAGGGCGTCCAGGTTCAGTTCGAAGCCGTCGGGGGCGTCGTCGAAGAGTGTGGACAGGACCGGGTAGGCCGTCGTCGTCTGGATCGCGTTCATCCGCGGTTCGATCGCCGTCATCCACTCGTCCGCCGTCATGCCGCTGTCCTGCCGCGCCTGGGATTCCAGCTCCACCGCCATGGCGATGCCCTGGGCGTATCCGAGCACCGTGAGGTGGGTGTGCAGCATCTGTTCCGGGGTGAGGCCGAGGCCCGTCAGTGCGCTCAGGACCCGTTCCAGGTAGTGCATGGCGTTCGGGGAGGCCATGGGGCGGGTGATGCCGGCCATGGCCCGTGCCAGCCACGGGTGTTGCTCGTACTGCCTCCACAGCCAGCGCGCCTCCCGCTCCAGCAGGGGACGCCAGCCCGTCGGCTGCGGGCCGGGTGGGCCGCTGCCGAACACCGCTTCCGACATCAGCCGGACCAGCTCGCCCTTGTTCGGGACGTGGCGGTAGAGCGCCATGGTGGAGGTGCCGAACTCCGTTGCCAGGCGCCGCATCGAGAGTGCGGCGAGGCCCTCCTCGTCGGCCAGCACGATCGCCGTGCGGATGATGCGCTCCCGGCTGAGCTGTCGTCCTGGAGCCGTCGCGCGTTCCCGGCCGGTCTCCGCGACCACCGTGCCGACGCCGGGTACGGGGCGCACCAGCCCTTCCTGGTTCAGCGCGCCCAGTGCCTTCGTCGCCGTGGCCATCGCGACGCCCCAGTCCTGGGTGATCCGGCGCGTGGAGGGCACCGGGTCTCCCGGGCGGAGCTCGCCCGAGGCGATGCGGCGGCGGATCTCGCCCGCGATGCGGAGGTAGGGCGGTTCCGTGCTCATGAGGGCTACCGTACTAGTGCACCTGAGGGGCCTCCACCCCTGCCAGCTGGGGGATACTGCGGAGTGCACTAGGTAGCCGTTTGTGGTGTACGTGGCGGGGCGCTTCCGTGCTGTGTATGGAGAACACCCAGAACACCCAGAGAACCCAGAGCTCTCAGAACACCGAGAATGCTGAGGACGCGCCCGGTCCCCTCGCCGGACGCAAGGAATGGACCGCCCTCGGCGTCCTGATGCTGCCGCTGCTCCTCGTCTCGATGGACGTGTCCGTCCTCTACTTCGCGATCCCCTACATCAGCCAGGACCTGGAGCCCAGCGCCACACAGCAGTTGTGGATCCTGGACATGTACGGCTTCGTCCTCGCCGGTCTGCTCATCGTCATGGGCGACCTCGGTGACCGCATCGGGCGGCGCACGCTCGTGCTGGCCGGTGCCGCCGTCTTCGGTGCGGCCTCGGTGGCTGCCGCCTACGCGCACTCCGCCGAAGTGCTCATCGGCGTACGCGCGCTGCTGGGGCTCGGCGGGGCCGCCCTCATGCCCTCGACCCTCGCCCTGATCCGCAACCTCTTCCTCGACGCGAGGCAGCGCGCGAAGGCGGTGACCCTCTGGACCGGTGTCATGACCACCGGCATCTCGCTGGGGCCCGTCGTCAGCGGGCTGCTGCTCGAACACTTCTGGTGGGGCTCGGTCTTCCTCATCAATCTGCCCGCCATGGTGCTGCTGCTCCTGCTGGTCCCCTTCCTGGTGCCGGAGACCGCGACCACCACCCGCGGCGGTCGTTTCGACCTGCTCAGTGCCCTGCTCTCGCTCGGGGCCCTGCTCGCGGTCATCTACGGCATCAAGGAGTGGGCCAGGCACGGTTACGAACCGCTGCCCGCGCTCTGCGTCGTCGCGGGGCTGGTGTTCGGCGCCGTCTTCGTACGCCGGCAGCGGCGTCTCGCCCACCCGATGATCGACCTCGGTCTGCTCGGACGGCGTGCGTTCGGCGGGCCGGTGTTCGCCAACCTGCTCGCGATGTTCGCCACGGTGGGTATGGCCGTCTTCTTCACCCAGTACCTGCAGTCCGTGCTCGGTCAGAGCCCCCTCACCGCGGCCCTGTGGAGCCTGGTGCCGGCCGCGGGTGTGGCCCTCATGGCGCCGACCGGGGCCGCGCTCGCGCAGCGGACCGATCGCGCGTACGTGATGGGCGGCGGGTTCCTGCTCGCTGCCTGCGGGTTCCTCTGGCTGTCGCAGGTGCGTACCGACTCGCCGCTGTGGTTCGCCCTGGCCGGCGGCGCCGTGTACGCGGGTGGGCTGGTCGCCGCCATGACCCTGGCCAACGAACTCGCGCTGGGCGCTGCCCCGCCGGAGCGCGCGGGTTCGGCGGCGGCCGTGCTCGAATCGGGCCAGGAGCTGGGTGGCGCCCTGGGCATGGCGATCCTGGGCTCCATCGGCGCCGCGGTCTACAGCCGGGACATGGCCGACGCCCTGCCGGCCGGGACACCGCACGCCGACGCGGTACGCGAGACCCTGGGCGGCGCGGCAGCGGTCGCGGCCGAACTGCCGGCGGCGACGGCGGACACCGTGCTGTCGGCCGCGCGTGAGGCGTTCACGCACGGGCTGGGCATCGCGGCGATCGGCGCGGCCGTGGTCATGGCGGGGGCGGGTGTCCTGTCGGCCGGCTTCCTGCGGGGCCTGGGCAGGCCGGCAGGGGTCGTGCCACCGGCCTCGGAGCACGACGGGGACAGCCGTCCGACGGCTGTGGCACGCTGATCGACGGGGCCCGGGCTGCCGCGGCAGGCAGCGTGTCGCTAGGCGGAGCCGTGCTGTTCGACCGCCTGTTCAGCGGCAGAGCGCGTCGAGGTCATCCGAGAAGGCCGGGAATTCCGCCCGGGCCTCGGTGACGATCTCCTGCGCCGTACGGCGCGGCGTCGTCGCGTGGCGCTCGGCGATGCGGATCAGGAGCTCGTCGGGCTCGGATTCGAAGTCGTCGCCCTCGGCTGCCTCCATCGGACCGTAGCCGTCGGCCAGGACCCAGAGGAAGTCGGAGAGGCTGCCCGCGATCACGCCGCGCTCGCCCTCCGAGCCCAGGAACACGATCGGCTGGTCGGCGAGGGGGCGGCCCGGCCGGACACGCCAGATCATGGCCTGGCCGCCCGTGCCGTCCTGGCCGAAGACGAGGTAGGCGTCGCCGTCAGTGTCGTTGTTTCCCGTCCAGCTCCGAAGGAGACCGGTCGTCCACTCGGCGGACTCGAAGTCCGCCCTCGGCTCGAAGTCGAAGCGGAGGTACTCGTACCCGGCCGCGTCGACGGCGAGGTAGCGGTCGTCGTGGAAGTCGACCCCGGCCACCTCGGCCAGGGCTGCCGGGAAGGTGCGGTCGGTCCCGCCCATGTCGTCGTTCATGGACGCAGGCTATGCGGCCCCACCGACAGCACGGACCCGCGAGAAGCCGCCGCCCGCTCCGGTAGCGGCCGGTGAGCCCGGGGCCGATGCTGGTTGCGTACGTGTCCACGTGTGCGGAGGCCTGCTCGTCCGGGTGCCCGCACCGGGCCCCGCGACGGTGGGCGAAGGAGCTGGGCTCATGGCTGACGCGCCCCTGATGGTCGTGGACGGCGCCGGGCTGGTCACCGGGTGGAGCCGGGCGGCCGAGGAGCGCTTCGGGCCCGCCACCGCCGATGCGCTGGGCATGCACCTGATGGACGTACTCGCCCGTGACACCCGGCGCGCGGTCGGCGAGGCCGACGGCGACGGCGGTGGTGGCGACGGCGCCGATGGCGGGGGGAGCGCGGGGGACACGGCCGCGGGCGCAGGGCTGCGGCTGGAGCCCCTCGCCGGGGCGCGTTGGGCCGTGCGGGAGGGCGATGCGGGCGCGGGGGACGGGGCGGACCCCGTCGGGCAGGCGCTGCTGGACGTGATGTTCACGCAGGGGCACGTACGGGTCCTTGTGCTCGATCCGGAACTCCGTCTCCTGAGGGTCAGCGATCCCTCCCCGGACCCCGACACGGACGAGACCGAGCGGCTGCGCGGGCGCCCGTTCCGCGAGGTGTGCGCCTTCGAGGACCCCGAGCGGGTGGAGAGCTACGTACGGGAGGTCCTGCGCACCGGGGTGCCCGGCGTCGAGCGCTCGTTCCGGGCCCGCCCCGGCGATGTACCCGGCGGGCGGCGCACCCTCTCCCTCACGGTGTTCCGGCTCCAGGAGGGGCACGGGGCGCGGCAGAGCGCCCATGGCTCCGTGCTGGGTGTCGCCGTCTCCGTGGAGGACGTCACCGAGCGGGTGAGGCGCCGCGTCCGGAGCCAGGCGCTCGCCGCGGTACGCGACAGTGCCGGCCGCACGCTGGACATCGAGGCCACCTGCCGGGACCTCGTCGAGGCGCTGGTCCCGCTCTACGCGGACGTCGGCGTCGTCGAGGTCGTCGACGCGGTCCTGCGCGGTGAGCCCCCGCAGCCGGCGCCGCTCGGCCGCGACGTACCGCTGCGCCGCGCCGCGTACGGCGGCGGCAGCCTGTCCGCGCACCCGGTCGGCGATGTGCGGGCGGTGCCGCCGGGGACGCCCTTCCAGCGCGGTCTTTCCGACCTGCGGGCCCGCGTCGTCCCGGTCGAGGACGCGCCCTGGGCCGACGCCGACCCCGCGCGTGCGCGCTCCATCAAGGAGACCGGCGCCCACTCGCTCCTGCTGGTGCCCGTGGCGCTGCGCGGAGCCGTCCTCGGGCTGGTGAGCCTCTACCGCTGCGGCGACTCCGAATCCTTCACCGATGAGGACATGCGCGTGGCGGCTGCGGTGGGCTCCCGCGCCGCTCTGGCCATCGACAACGCCCGCCGGTACGTGCGCGAGTACACCATCGCCAGCGCCCTCCAGCGCCGGCTGCTGCCCCAGCACCCGGTGCCCCAGCCCGCCGTCGAGACGAACCATCTGCTGCTCCCGGGCGGCAGCGCGGGCAACTGGTTCGACACGATCGCGCTGCCCGGGGCACGTACCGCCCTCGTCGTCGGGGAAGTGGCCGAGGAAGGCATCCACGGGGCCACCACCATGGGGCAGCTGCGCACCGTCGTCCACGCACTCGCCGCCCTCGACCTGGAACCGGACGAGCTGCTCGCGCGCCTGTACGACACCGCCGCCCGGCTGGCGCAGGAGCGGGCGCAACTGCCGAAGAGCGACCCGCTGCACCGGGAACCACTGAGCGCGACCTGCGCGTACGCCGTGTACGACCCCTTCGCCAGGACATGCACCGTGGCCTCCGCCGGGCACCCCGCGCCCCTGCTCGTCGGACCTGACGGCACTGGTGCCGTGGCGAGCGTGCCGCAGGGGCCGCCGCTCGGCGCCGTCGCCCGTGGTCCCGTCGCGGCGGCCTCCTTCCCGGTCCTGGACGGCAGCCTGCTCGCGCTGCACAGCGGTGCGTTGCGCAGCCACGCCGAGATCCCGACAGGCGTGCTGCGCCAGGTGCTCGCCCGCCCGGAGCGGTCGCTGCGGGAACTCTGCGACGCGGTGGCCTACGCCCTGCCCGACTCCGCCGAACTCCGGGGCGCCGCACTGCTCCTGGCCAGGATCCATGCCATGCCCGAGGACCGGTACGCCGCCTGGGAGCTCCCGTACGACAGGTCGGCGCCCTCCACCGCGCGCCGGCTGACGTCCAGCACGCTGGCCGGCTGGCACGTCGCCGGCGAGACCGGGGACGCGACCGAGCTGATCGTCAGCGAGCTGGTGACCAACGCCGTGCGCTACGGGAGCCCGCCGGTGGAGCTGCGCCTCATCCTCGACCGGGGCCTGACCTGCGAGATCCGGGACGGCAGCACCACAGCCCCGTACATGAAGTACGCCGGAGCGGTCGACGAGGGCGGGCGGGGCCTGTTCATCATTTCCCAGCTCGCCTCGGTGTGGGGCACCCGGTACGCCCCCGACGGCAAGACCGTCTGGTCGGAGCAGGCGATGCCGGCGGAAGGGTCGGAAGGGGCGGAAGGGGCGGAAGAGGCCTGAGACGGGGACTTACTTGTCTTCCGCGAGGGTGTGGGCGACCAAGGCGTTGGCGTGGCCGTGGCCCATGCCGTGCTCGGCCTTGAGCCAGGAGACCAGCTCCATGTGCCTGGTCAGGGGGGAGGACCGGATGAGGCCCTTCCACTCCGTGACCGGGCGGCCGTACTTCTTCTCGATCGCGGGGAAGTAGCTCGCGGGGCCTTTCACTGCTTCGGTCATGTCTCTCGCGTCCTGTCGTCGGTGGCCGGATGGGCGGCGGCCGGTGTTTCCCGGGTGGTCCGGTGTCTGTCAGCTCTTATGACTGCCGACGGGGGCGTAACTGATCGGTCGGCGCGCAACGACCGCCAGATGAGGCGGAACAGAGGGGTGCCCCGTGTCAACGCCCGTGAAATACTCCCGTGTTCAGTGACCCTTCCCTTGTGGGCGGGGGCGACGGGGCCGATGGGGGCGATGGGGGCAGCATGGCGGACGGGGCGGACACCGGCGGGCGGGAACAGGGGCAGGAGGGGGTCGAGCTACGGATCGGCCTCAGCGGTACGCACACCCGGCGCGACGACCTCGAAGCCCTGGACACCTGGCTGAGGAACGCGCCGGTCATCGAGGACGCGCTGGAGCGGGGCGAAGTCACCCTGGTCCGCGCGGACTCGCCCACGCAGTCCGAGGCGATGGGCGGGGAGCTGATCCAGGACATCATCCTGGTCGTCTCCGCCGAGGTGGCGCGCTCCGTGGCCGAGAACGCATGGCGGTCGGTGGGGACCTGGCTGCGCAACCGCCGCCGGTTCGCCGACCCGGAGGAGGCCCCACGCGTCACCCTGGACGGGCCGTCCCAGGGGCCGGGTGCCGGCCTGAGCCGCGACACCGACGACGACGCCCACCACGCCCCCGGCGGGGACGGCGGCGCGGCGCCCGAAGGCGGTGGCCCGAACCGGACGCGCGGCGACGACGAGCCCGGAGAGGTCTAACGGCCGTGCCGCCGTACGACACGCGCGGCGAGGAGAACGGAGCGAAACGGCACAGGGCCGTACTCATCGGGGTGGAGCACTACACCGGCACGCGGAACGACCTTCCGGCCGTCGCCACCAACCTCCGCCTCATGCGCGAGGCCCTGACCGCCGAACACACCGGGGTGCTCGCCGCGGAGGACCTCGTCGTGATTCCCGCGGACGGCAAGGGCGGCCCGGACGCCACCGTCGACCCGCTCCAGGTGCGGGCGGCGCTCACCGCCGCCCGCAAGGACGTGACGGGCCTGCTGGTCGTCTACTTCGCCGGGCACGGCATCGTGCGCCCCGACGGCAGCGACCTCAACCTGATGTTCACCGACTCGGGGGTCACCCGGGACACCGAGCACCCCTTCGTGGACACCCTGTCCTGGCGCGGCGACGTCATGCCGGACCTGCGCAAGTCCCGCGCCGACTGGGTCGTCGTCATCCTCGACTGCTGCTTCGCAGGCAACGCGCTCTGGGCCTTCAGCCCGGCCGCCGGGCAGAACTTCGCGCTGCTCACCGCGGCTGAGCCGGGCGTGGAGATCCCGCCCGGTGACCCCGTACGGGTACGGAGTTCACGGCGGCCCTCCACCGGCTGCTGACCACGGGCGAGGGCGAGCCGGTCACCTTCACCCGGATCGTCGTCGGGATACGCGAGGCGATGGCGCCGCTGAAGGCCGTCGACGGACACCCGTGGATCCCGGAGGAGCGCCGGCACGGCGACGACGTGGTGCTCGCCCACGCGGCGGACCCGGAGCCGGCACCCGCACCGTCGCCGCCGGACCCGGAGCCGGAGCCCGTGCCCGCACCGCTGCTGCCGGACCCGGAGCCGGCACCCCCACCGCCGCTGCCGGAGCCCGTACCGGAGGGCACCTGGCGGACGCGGGTCGCCGCGTGGTGGTCGCGGCTGCCCGCCCCTGACTTACCGCGCGGCCTGCTTCCCGTCCTGGCGCGCCGTATGACGCGTACGACCGCCGCCGCCCTGGCCGGCGTCGTCGCACTCGCCGGGGCGGGCACCTGGTACGTCCTGGGTTCCTCCTCGGGCGGCGCCTGCGCGTCGCCCCTGGAGCTGCGGGTGCTCACCGACCCCGATCTGCGGCCGACCGTGCAGAAGGCCGCAGACGCCTACCCCAAGCGGGACGGTGAAGGCTGCCGGACCGTCGGCATCAATGTGTACGACGCCAAGGCCACCGACGCCGTCGCGGCCCTGCGGTCCTCCTCGCTCTGGCAGGAACCGCCCGCGACCTGTCCCGAGTCCGGCGACTGTCCTCGGCCCCAGCGGGACGTCGGCGCACAGCCGGACATCTGGATCCCGGCGGCGGGCAGTGCGTGGCAGCGGGCGACGGCCGACGGGGCGAGCGGCGGCAGCGCCTCGGCCGAAGGAGCCTCCACCCAAGGGGTATCGGCCGAAGCCGATGGGCCTGGCGGGGGCGCGGGCAGGAGCGTGGTGCGCCTCGACCGGCTGGGCTCCGTCGCCTACACCCCCATGGTCCTCGGAGTGCCGGACACCATGGCCCTGGCGCAGTCCCTCCAGACCGACGATCCGCTCGACGCGATCGTCTCCGGGCTCGAAGCCGCGCAGAAGGTCGAGATCCTGCGCCCCGACCCCGAGGACACCGAGGGCGCTCTGCTGGCGACCGACGCGCTCTACGCATCGTCCGGCTCCGGGCGCGCGGCCACGGTCGAGCAGGGCATGGCGCAGGCGCTGCGGCCGATGCCCTCCACCGCGCGGGAACTCATGTGCGTACTGGCCGACGGTGCGCACAACAGCCTGGAGGACCGGGCGGCCGTACTCGTGCCGGAGCAGACCCTCGCGCAGTTCAACCTGTCGGCGGGGGAGCCGGGCCGGCCCGGCTGTGCGACCGAGGCGCTGGCGCACCGGGTGGCCCACTACCCCTCCGACGTGCCGATGCTTGACCTCCCCTTCGTCCGGGTCACCTGGGCCGGGGCCGACCGGGACGCCGACGCGCGCAAGGCGGCCGTCGAGGACTTCTACGACTGGCTGGCCACGGACCCCGACGCGCAGAGGTGCTTCACCGACGACGGTTTCCGGGGCGTCGACGTGGGTGCCCCCGCGCCGCCCGCCGACGACTCGGTGCTGCGGAGCGAGGACAACACGACGGCCGTGCGCGAACAGATCCCGACGACCGCCCCTGGCGCCGACGTCTCCGGGTCGCTGAGCGAGACCCTGAGCCGTTACCGGGGGGCCCTCGGGCCGGGCAGGGTGCTGTATCTCCTCGACAACTCGACCTCGATGGAGGACAAACGGGTCTGGGACGGCACCGGCGGCGCCAAGGAACTGATGGCCCGCTCGATGAGCTCCCTGGGCGCCGGGGACTCGTACGGGGTGCTGACGGCGGCCGTCGGCGAAGGGAAACCCGCCGCGGAACTCGTCCCGTTCGGGCCGAACACCAGGGCCGGTGCGCAGAAGGCCGTCGCCGACGCGCGTACCGCCGCTTACGACGCCCGCATCGCGCCGGGCCTGGACACGGCGCTCGGCACCCTGCGCGGCGGCTCCACCGGGGTGGAACAACCACGGCTCCTCGTCCTGGTCACCGACGGCGAGGACTTCGAAGCCGTCGGGGACAAGGACCAGAAGCGGCTGGTCCGGGAGGCGGCGGAGACACCGCTGGTCAGGATCGTGACGGTCTCCCTCCAGGACGGGGCGTGCACACCCGGCAGATTCGGCGAGCGGCTCGCGGGGGCGAGCGGTGGACGCTGCCTCGACCCGGCCGACGACATCGCGGCCGAGCTGGCGGCGGAGGTCGCCAAGACCGGTACGGGGGACGCGGAATGACCTACGGAGACCACCGCACGCACGCCCGCACCCGTGCCCGTACCCGCCGTGTCAGGGCGGCGCTCGCCCTCGGCTGCCTGCTCACGCTGGTCTCCGCCGGCTGTACGGGAGGGCCCGGGGGCGACGCACAGGAGTCCGGAGACGGGAAGCCGGCGGCCGAAGGGCCCATCGTCGTCGCCAGCGGGCTCGACGTCACCGGCTCCGGGAGCGTGCGCCAGCAGCTCATAGAGGAGTGGAACCGCAGGCACGCCGGCTCGAAGGCCCAGCAGGCCAAGCTCGTCGAGCTGCCCGGCGGCGCCGACCAGCAGCGCAGCCAGCTCCTCGGCGCCCTCCAGTCGGGCAGCGCACGCTACGACGTGGTGAACCTCGACATCACCTGGATCCCGGAATTCGCCGAGGCCGGGCTGATCCGGCCGATGCCCGTCGAGGAGTCGGGCCCCGCCGCCGACGACGACCGCGACTTCATCCGGCGGGTCCACGCCACCACCGTCTGGAAGGACCGTTCCTACGCCCGGCCGTTCAACACCGATGTGGGGCTCCTCTACTACCGGCCCGACCTCCTGACGAAGGCCGACATCGCGGTCGACAAGCAGCCCAACGCCCACTGGACGTGGGACCAGCTCTACGCCTCCGTCAAGACCCTCGGGCTCAACCCGGTCCGCGGTGACGAACTCGCGGGCTGGACAACACAGTTGAAGCAGTACGAGGGGCTGACCGTCAACACCGTCGAGGCGTTCGCCGACGCGGGCGTCGAACTCACCGACAGCGAGGGGAAGTACAGCTCCAGCCCGGGCGAGCTGAAGAAGGGGCTCGACTCGCTCCTGGACCGCGTCGACCGGGGCAGGGTGCAGCCCGCGGCGCTCAGCTCCGACGAGACCGCGGCCCTCACCGACTTCGCCGAGGGCCGCGCCGTCTTCCTGCGTCACTGGCCGTACGCGTACGGGGCCCTGGGGAGCCTGATGGACCCGAAGGCCTACGCAGTGAACCCGCTGCCGGGGAAGGCCGTGCTCGGCGGGCAGGATCTCGCCGTCACCGCCGACTCGCCTCGCGCCGCGAACGCCCGCGCGCTGATCACCTTCCTCACCTCGCGGGAGAGCGAACGCTGCCTGCTCGACGCGGGCTTCGCCGCGACCCGGGCCTCCGTGTACGGCAGCGCCGCGAAACCCTGCTGGCCCCGCGTCGCCGCCGCGCTCCGCCCGGCCGGGGAGGACGCGCCGAAGGCGGCGGCCACCACCGGGGAAGGCGGCCCGAAGGGGCAGGGGGCCCAGGCCCGCGCCACGTACATCCGGATACTGGGCGCGGCACTGACCGAAGCGGTGCAGCGGCCGCGCACCCCCTACTACGGCGCGTTCACGCAGGTGCTGCAGTCCCGTGTGCACGCGCTGCTGACCGAGGAGCGACCCGACACCGCCGAGGCCGCCCAGGGCCTCGACAAGGAGCTGCGGGACGTGTTCGCGGGCAGGTGAGAGCCGGGGCGGACGGTGAGCCGGGGCGGACGTGCCCCGACCCCGGCCTCAGCCCGCTCCGTGGCACTCGCGGTACGCACGCTCCGAGCCGCACCAGCACGCCGCGCTGCGCGCCGGGGGCCACGGGACGGCGCGGCCACGGGCCGCCAGCGTCGTGGCGTACTGGGGGAGCAGGTCGGGGTCGGAGGGGGACGCGGCCTCCGACGCGGCGAACGCCTCGTAGGAGGGGACCGTGCCCGTCACGATGCCGAGATTCGGGGTGCCCGTGGCATGCAGGTCCCGCAACGCCGCTTCCAGGCGCGCCAGATGGTCCTGGTGCGAGAGGTACTCCTGGGCCAGCCCGGGGTAGGCGGCGAGGAGTTCGCGCAGCTCGTCCTCGGGCCAGCGCAGCACCGCGACGGGGAACGGGCGGGACAACGCGCTGCGATAGGTGCCCAGTTCGGCGCGGAGCCGGTTGATCTCCGCCTGGAGTTCGCCCGGGTCCGAGGAGCCGAGGGACCACAGGCGCTTCGGGTCGTGCAGCTCGTCGAGGGGGACGGCGGCCGTGTGCAGCGTGTCGGCCAGCTCGTCCCACGCGTCGTGGGCGACGCCCATCAGCCTGCGCACCCGGTGCCGCCCGGTCACCAGCGACTGGACGGAGTACGGGACTTCCTCGCCGGGCGAGAGCAGCAGCGTCAGCGCGGTCGAGAAGAAGTCGTGGGCCGCCTCCAGCTCGTCGTGCGCTTCGAGGGTCTCCGCGGCGATCTCCCACGGAGCGGCGTCGAGCGGACCGGCGGCGCCGATCCCGTCGATGATCGCGCGGGCCTCCGCCTCGTGGCCGTACTCCCACAAGTTGGCCGCTTTGAGTGCTTTGACCAGATGCGGGTGCTCGATGGGGAGTTCGGTTGATCCGAGCAGTTCGTCATAGAGCGTGCTCGCGCGAGCACGCTCACCGGCGAGCTCCAGATGGGCCGCGGCCTGGAGGAACAGCGGTTCGTGGTCCTCGGGATACTGCGCCGCGGTGCGCAGCAGGCGCTCGGCTTCGGTGATGTGGTCGGCAGGCGTGTCGGGGCGCATGGACCACACGGTACTGCGGGACAGGGGTGAGGTGAGAGGGAGCGGACCGGAGTGCTGATGAAGGCGGGAGGACGGCGAGGAGAACACTCGGCGCTCCCGCAGGAAGCGGCGAGGGGGACACTCAGCGCTCCCGCAGGAACAGGACGCCCGCCGCGGCCGCGAGCGCCATGGCGGCCGACAGCAGCACGGCACCGTCGACGCCGGCCGAGGTCGTCGCCACCGCGATCGTCACGGCGACGCCGGCCGACGATCCGAGGTAGCGGGCCGTGTTGTTGGCGCCGGAACCCGTGGCGGCCCGCTCCGGCGGCACCGACTCGACCGCGAGGCGGGGCAGCGCCGTGTTGATCAGGCCGCTGCCCGCGCCGGCCACGATCAGGGTCGGGACGAGGCGAGCCCACACCGATGCCCCCGCGTCGCCCGGTGCGCCGGTCAGGAGCCCCAGCATCGGCAGCACCGCCACCGCGTGGAGCACGAAGCCGGCCGCCAGCTGGTGCCGGGCCGTGACCCGGTCGGTCAGCCGCCGCGACTGCAGGGCCACGAAGAACGACGTACCTGACCAGAGCAGGAACAGCCAGGCCGCGTCGAGCGCCGACAGCGAGAGTGCGTGCTGGAGCAGGGTCGGCAGATAGCTGAACAGGCCGACCACCGCGAGCCCGCTGAACAGGGCGCCCACCGCCGACGCCAGGAAGGCGCGGCTGCGCAGCAGCGACAGGGCGATCAGTGGGGCCGATGCCCGGCGCTCCACGGCGGTGAACGCGGCGGTCAGCGCCAGTGCCGCGAGCAGCAGCAGGCCGACCGGTGCGCGCAGCCAGCCGTCCCTGCCGAGCGTCAGAGCCGTCAGCAGTGCGGTCATCGCCAGGCCGAGCACGACGGCGCCGGCCAGATCGGGGCGGCCGGCGCGGGGTGCGCGGAACTCCGTGAGCACCCGGGAGGCGAAGGCGGCCGTGACGAGGGAGCCGAGGCCCAGGGCGAGATACGTCAGTCGCCAGTCGACCGTGTCGAGCGAGCTCGCGAGCAGCGGGCCGAGCGCGATCCCGGCGCTCACGGACGCTCCCCACACCCCCATCGCCCTGATCCGCGCGGGGCCGACCGGATAGGCGCTGACCAGCAGCCCGAGGCTGGTGGCCAGGATCGCCGCGCCGGCTGCGCCCTGGCCGGCCCTGGCGAGGGTGAAGCCGAGGGTGCTCGTGGTGAGGGTGCCGAGCGCCGCGGTGACGCCGAGGCCGAGGGTGCCGATCAGGAAGAGCCTGCGGCGGCCGAAGTCGTCGGCGAGGCTGCCGGCGATCAGCAACAGTACGGCGAGACCGAGCGGGGTCCCGTTGAGCAGCCAGGCCTGGGCGGCGGGCGGGGTGGAGAAGGCGGCGGAGAGCGTGGGGAGCGTCGTCATCGGCGCGGTGTAGTTCATCAGCGCGACGGCGGTGGCCGCGCTGGTGACGGCGAGGGTCGCGCCTGGCCGGTGCGGCGGGCTGTGGAGGTCGGGGGGCGGTGCGGGCGCTGTGCCGGTCCGTGCGGACTGCTGGGTCATGACGTCCCTCCGGTTCGGCCCGCCTGGGGTCCAGGCCATGGCCAAGGTTCGGTGAATGAACCTACTGAGGCGCAGCACGCTAGCACGGGTGAGTTCATTCACCGAACCTAGGGAGTAAAGTGATTCCCATGGCTCTCGGCAAGGATTACGCGGCCCAGCAGTGCTCGATGGCCCGCGCACTCGAAGTGGTCGGCGAGCGCTGGACCCTCCTCGTCGTGCGCGATGCCTTCTACGGCGTACGCCGGTACAACGACTTCCTCAGCCACCTCGGCATCCCGCGCGCCGTCCTGGCCGCCCGCCTCCAGGCGCTCACCGAGGCCGGGGTCCTGACCAAGGAGCGCTACCAGGAGTCACCCCCGCGCGACGCGTACGTCCTCACCGACAGGGGCAAGGACCTCTGGCCCGTCCTGCGCTCCCTCGGCTTCTGGGGCCGCGAGCACATCCGGGACGCGCTCCCCCTGCGCCACTTCGTCCACGCCACGTGCGGCACCGAACTGGGCGAGTTCGGACAGTGCCCGGCCTGCGGCAACATCGGAGTACCACCCGAGGACGTGGAGATGCGGCCGGGTGCGGGACTGGACCCGGACCCCGACGACCCCGT
Source organism: Streptomyces sp. NPDC048565 (assembly GCF_040650935.1). NCBI lineage: Bacteria > Bacillati > Actinomycetota > Actinomycetes > Kitasatosporales > Streptomycetaceae > Streptomyces > Streptomyces sp. NPDC048565. Next base: position 249,499 of record NZ_JBEZIH010000001.1, on the reverse strand, counting down.
CAGCCGTGCGCTGCTCGCTCCCCGCCGGCTCCTTCAGCCGCTGGACACCGATCGTGTATAACGGCTGAAGGACACCATCGGGAACGCGGAGCGAGAAGGAGGGCCGATGAACGACGAAATGAACCGTCTACGCCGTGCGGTCGCCCGCCTCTTCCGCCCCGCCGCCTTCGTCGTCCTGTTCCTCGCCGAGATCCTCCTCGCCGAGGGCGGCAGCCTCTCCGCCGCCGTCGCGCTCGCCGCCACCGCGGCCGCCGGCTCGGCGCTCCTCGTCTGCTCCGTCATCAGCGCGCGCTGCGCCTGCCCCGTACCCCGTACGAGAGTGCGCACAGCCATCCGCGACCGGGAGAAGCGCACCGCCTTCCTCCCGCAGCGGGACCCCGACGCCCGGGGCCGCACCAGGCCCCGAGCACCCGGGGCCGCCCTCCTGACGGCCGCGTAGAGGGCGCACCTTCCACGACCCCCTGCGCGGGTCGTCCTGCCGAGTTCACCACGACCGCACCGGTCGTCACTCCCCGGCACGACGAGACCCCCGGAGGGCTCACCCATGTCCGCGTTCATGTCCGCTTTCGCGAGCCTGGTCGGCGCATTCGCCGACGCGCTCCACCCCCTCTTCCAGACCGCGTCCACCGCCGCCGCGATCGTCCTGTTCACCGCCCTCGTACGCCTCGCGGTCCATCCGCTCTCGCGGGCGGCGGCCCGTGGGCAGAAGGCCCGCACCAAGCTCCAGCCGCAGATCGCCGAACTGCGCAAGAAGCACGCCAAGAACCCTGACCGGATGCAGAAGGCGCTCATGGAGCTCCACGCGAAGGAGAAGGTCTCACCGCTCTCCGGCTGCCTGCCGAGCCTGCTCCAGATGCCGGCCTTCTTCCTGCTCTACCACCTCTTCTCCAGCCAGAGGATCGGCGGCGACCCCAATTCGCTGCTCGGTCACGAACTCTTCGGGGCCCCGCTCGGCGAACGCTGGCGCGACGCGCTCGCCGAGGGCGGCCCCTTCGGCGAGCAGGGGCTTGTCTACCTCGCGCTCTTCGTGATCGTCGCCGCCGTCGCCACGTTCAACTACGGCCGCACCAAGCGCCAGATGGCCGCGAACCCGGTGACACCGGCCACGGGCCCTGACGGACAGCCCGTCCCCGGCATGGGCGCGATGACGAAGGTCATGCCGCTGATGTCCTTCCTGACCCTCGTATCCGTCGCCTACGTGCCGCTCGCGGCCGCTCTGTACATCGTCACCAGCACCACCTGGACCGCCGTCGAACGCGCCTGCCTCTACCGGGAGACCGCCCCGGCGAAGGAGCCGGCCCTGGCGGCCACCCCGTAGGCGCCGGGGGAGCGCGGCGGCTCACTTGCTGCTGAAGGTGACCTTCTTGCCGTCCTCGTCGTAGTTGAAGTTGCCGGTGAAGCCCCAGTTCTTCCAGCCGCCGTCACCGTTGTTGGCGATGGTCCCGTCCTCGATGGAGAACACGTCGACACCGTCCACCTCCGCGAGGTGCTCCAGGCCGGACACCCCTGCGAAGGAGAGCTCGTTGAAGGACTTGGCCGTGATGATGTTCTTGCCGGGGAAGGCCTTGCCGTACTCGTCGAGCAGTGAATGGGTCAGCTCGGCCTTGTCCTTCGGCTTCTTGCCGGAGAAGTCGGTGCCGGGATACGTCCCGTCCGTGTACTTCGGCGCCCCGTCGTTGAAGTCGACCGACTCCGTGCCGTTGGAGATGGAATCGGCGTCCAGGTCCGCGGGTTCCGGCTTCTCGAAGGACGCCTCCATCCCGTCGCGGGTGAGGTCGCCGTAGAGGGCCCAGTTGGTGAAACCGCCGTCGCCGTCGTTCTTGAAGGTGCCCTTGTCGAAGACGTACACGTCGAACACGGCCCGGCCCGAGGCGATGTCGTCGCCTTCCTCGTCCTCGTAGTACTCGTTGGAGTTCAGCCGGTACCTGCCCTCGTGGACCATGGTGTCCGGCTTGTCGACCCAGTGCGACTTCTGCTCCGAGTGCATCGCGACCACGTTGTAGTCGGGGTAGCAGCGCCGCAGGTCGTTGACCAGCATCCGGACCGCCGTGGTCGAGCCGTCCGAGTCCAGGGGGGAGTACGTGTTGTAGTACCGGTCCCGGTCGGGCAGCTCCGCCCCCTCGATCTGGCAGCCCTCGTCGCCGGGCTTCCAGTCCTTCTTGCGCTTGGGGCGGGGAGGCTCGTTGAACGTGACCGTTCGCTTGTCGTCGCTGATGTCGTAATAGCCGTGGAACGCCCGGTTCTTCCAGCCGAGGTCCGCGTCGTCCGCCCAGGTGAACTTGCCGGTCTTGAACGCGTAGACACGGTACGTCGTGCCGCTGATCTCGATCGTCTCGATCATCGCCGCACCGTCCATCTGCTGGAGGTTTCCCTCATGCGGCTGCGCGATGACGATGTTGTAGTCCGGAAGGCAGTAGGCGAGGTCGTCCAGCGCCGCCTTGACCCGCTTCTCCTTGTTCTTCTCGTTGCTGATCTTCGTGGCGATGAAGTCGACCAGATAGTCGAACCCCCAGTTGATCGCCGCGACAGCACCGATCCCGGCGGCCTCGCCGCGCCCCAGCTGGTCCAGACCGTCGTTCGTCAGGAGCTGCGACTGGCCGTCCACGGACGAGACGCGCTCCCGGGGCTCGAAGCACAGGCTGGGAAGCGCGTTCCCGTCGTGCGTGCCCGAGGTGTCCTCCGAGTCGTCGGACCCGTCGTCCGAGTCGTCGCCGGAGTCGTCGTCCGATGCGGACGTGCTCTCGGTGTCGTCGTCGCCCGTGTCGTCGGACCCGTCCGAACCGGACGAGTCATCGGAGTCGTCCCCGGCATCGTTGTCATCGACGCACTCGCTGCCGTCGGTGCCCTCGCCCATCTTCACGACGCGGCAGATCTGCTGGGAGGTGGAGGTGGCGATGTCGCCGCCGATGCCGGTGGCGAGCAGCGCTGTGACCACGAGGCCGACGACTCCCAGTACGCCCAGGTACTCGGTCGATGCCAGCCCCGTGCCCGTGCGTAAGCCTCGGAGTATCCGGTCGCTGTGCTTCACGCGTCACCTCGCCGCTCGCCGTGGCCCGTTCGGGGTCCCGGGGCCGTACGCCTGCCGGGACCTGCACGATAACGGCCCGACCCGGGCCCACTCCCAGGGTCCGCAGGCCCATAGAGGGGCCCAAATCCCGCGCCTGGGACCGGTTCCCGGCCGGGTGCTGCCGGGGTGGGTCTTGCGTAGTGATCCGATGTCTTGGAGGATCAACCGAGCCTTTCGCTGGCCGCAACCCACCGACGGGCTCGATCTCGACCAAGGAGAGATGGACCGTTGAAGCTTCTTCGCGTGGGTACGGCGGGCTCCGAACGCCCCGCACTGCTTGACCGGAACGGGACCTTGCGGGACCTTTCGGGCCTCGTCACCGAGATCGACGGCGAGCTCCTCGCCGATGCCTCGGCCCTGTCGCGGGTGCGGCAGGCGGCCCAGACGCCCGACGTCCTGCCCCCGCTCGATGCGGAGGGCCTGCGCATCGGGCCGCCGCTCGGGCGCATCGGCAAGATCGTGTGCATCGGGCTGAACTACCACGACCACGCCGCCGAGACCGGGGCGGCGATCCCCGACGAGCCGATCCTGTTCTTCAAGGCCCCCGACACCGTCGTCGGCCCCGAGGACACGGTGCTGGTGCCACGCGGCAGCCGGAAGACGGACTGGGAGGTCGAGCTCGCCGTCGTGATCGGCCGCACCGCCCGCTATCTGGAATCCGCCGATGAGGCACTCGGACACGTCGCCGGATACACGACCTCGCACGACGTCTCCGAGCGAGAGTTCCAGATCGAGCGCGGCGGCACGTGGGACAAGGGCAAGAACTGCGAGACGTTCAACCCGCTGGGCCCCTGGCTCGTCACGGCGGACGAGGTGCCCGACCCGCAGGCGCTGCCGCTGAAGCTCTGGGTCAACGGGGAGCTGAAGCAGGACGGCACCACGGCCGAGCAGATCTTCCCGGTCGGCGAGGTCGTGCGCTATCTGAGCCACTTCATGACGCTCTACCCGGGCGACGTCATCAACACCGGCACCCCCGCGGGCGTGGCCATGGGCCGACCCGAGCCGAAGCCGTACCTCCGGGCCGGAGACGTGGTGGAGCTGGAGGTGGAGGGACTGGGGCGCCAGCGCCAGGAGCTCAAGGACGCCTGAGGGTGCCTGAGGCGCAGGGGAGCGCCTGAGGACGTACGGCCACGGCCGCCGGGGTCCGATCCGGCGGCCGTGGCCGTGACCGGCGATCCGGCGGCCGTGACCGGCCGTCGGTCAGTCCTGCGGGCCTGCCGTGAACCGCTCCAGGGCCTCCACCACCAGCGCGTGGTCCTCGGCCTGCGGCAGACCCGACACCGTGACCGACCCGATCACGCCGGCACCCTCCACCGCGATCGGGAACGAGCCGCCGTGCGCGGCATAGGTGTCCAGGTCGAGCCGCGAGGACTCCTCGAACGTGGTGCCCTTCGCCCGGAACCGCGTGCCGACCAGGTAGGAGCTCTCCCCGTACCGCTCGACCACCTTGCGCTTACGGTCGATCCAGGCGTCGTTGTCCGCGCTCGAACCCGGCAGCGCGGCGTGGAACAGCTGCTGACTGCCGCGCCGGATGTCGATCGCCACCGGGGCGTGCCGCTCACGGGCCAGTGCGACGAGCACACCGCCCAGCGCGTACGCGTCGTCGTAGCCGAAGCGCGGCAGCGTCAGACGCCGCTCCTGCGCGATCAGCTCGGAGATGGTCGGAGCGCTGGGGCTCATGCGTGGGGCTCCTTGTCGTCACGGGTGTCGTGGTGAGGGTCGAGGGCCACGGACACTCCCTCGCGGGCCGAGCGCCGCGCCGCCTCCAGGACGTCCAGCGCGGCGGCGGCCTGCGCCGCCGTCACCGGATTGCCGCCTTCGCCGCGCAGGGCGGAGGCCACAGCGGCGTAGTACGCGGGATAGTCGCCCGGCAGCGTACGGACCGGGTCGCCCCCGCCGGTCTGCGGGGACTCACCGGAACCGATCCTGCCCCACAGCTCCTCCGGCTCCTCGCCCCACGACACGCCGGCCGCCGGACGCGCACCCTCACGCAGCGCCGCCTCCTGCGGGTCCAGGCCGTACTTCACATAGCCCGCCTTCGAGCCGAGCACCCGGAAACGCGGGCCGAGCTGCGCCGTGGTCGCGCTCACGTACAGGTGTGAGCGCACCCCGCCGGCGTGCGTGATCGCGATGAAGGTGTCGTCGTCGGCCGCCGCACCAGGGCGGCGTACGTCGGACTCCGCGTACACCCGCACCGCGGGACCGAACAGCGCGAGCGCCTGGTCGACGACATGGCTGCCCAGGTCGTACAGCAGCCCGCCGATCTCCTCCGGGGCGCCCGACTCCCGCCAGCCGCCCTTCAGCTGCGGACGCCAACGCTCGAAGCGGGACTCGAAGCGCTGCACCTCACCGAGCTCGCCGTCCTCGATCAGACCGGCCAGCGTGAGGAAGTCGTTGTCCCAGCGGCGGTTCTGGAAGACCGAGAGCAGCAGCCCGCGCTCCTCGGCCAGCGCGGCCAGCTCGCGGGCCTCAGCGGCCGTACCGGCGAGCGGCTTGTCCACGACCACCGGCAGACCGGCTTCGAGCGCCGCCCTCGCGAGCGGGACGTGCGTCTTGTTCGGCGAGGCGATCACGATCAGGTCCAGCTCGTCCGCGCGCGTCCACAGCTCGTCGGGCGAGGCCGCCACCCGCACGCCGGGGTACTCGGCGCCGACCTGTGACTGCCGCTCCTCGTTCGACGTGACGACCGTGTCGAGGACGAGGCCGTCGGTCGCGGAGACCAGCGGGGCGTGGAATACGGAACCCGCCAGGCCGTAGCCGACGAGCCCGACGCGGAGAGGAGTGTTGGCAGTCATGCGATCCACTTAAGCAACGCTGTTGCCAAAGTGCAAGCGAAGGGGACAATGGTGTGGTGAACAGGAGCAACAGCAGGAGCGGCGGAGCGAATCTGCCGGCCCTGCGCCACCACAACGCGTCGCTCGTCCTCGACCTGCTGCGCGTCGCGGGTGAGCGGGGCATCAGCCGGTCGGCGCTCGCCGAGCGCACCGGGCTCACCCCGCAGGCCGTCAGCAAGATCACCGCCAGGCTCCGCACCGAGGGCCTCGCAGCCGAAGCCGGCCGGCTCGCCTCCACGGGCGGCAAGCCGCGCACCGTCCTGCGGCTGGTCCCGGACGCCGGACACGCCGTCGGGCTGCACCTGGACCGCGACGAGCTCACCGCCGTCCTCGCCGACCTCGCCGGCACCACGGTCGCCACCCGTACCTTCCCGCTCGACCTCGGCGCTCCGGCCGCCGACGTCCTCGCCATGGCGGCCCACGCGGTGCGGACGGTACGGGCGCAGGACCCCCGGGCCCCCCGGACGCCGGCCCGGCGGCTCCTCGGTGTGGGCGCCGCCCTGCCGGGCCCGCTGGACCACCGCGACGGGGTGCTGCACCGGGTCACCGGCTTCCCGCAGTGGGACGGCTACCCGCTGCGCGACGCACTCGCCGCACAGACGGGACTGCCCGTCGTCGTCGACAAGGACACCAACGCCGCCGCACTCGGCCTCGCCCTGCGTGAGCCCCACGGGACCGACTTCGCCTATCTCCACCTGGGCACCGGCCTCGGCGCAGGTCTCGTACTCGGAGGGACGCTGCACCGCGGTGCCCGTACGGCCGCCGGAGAGTTCGGCCACCAGACCCTCCAGCTGGACGGTCCCCCGTGCGACTGCGGCGGGCGCGGCTGCATCGAGGCGCTGTGCCTGGCCGCCGCCGCCCGCGGAGACGTCGCCGAGGCCGCCAGGATCCTCGGGGCGGGCGCCGCCAACCTCGTCGGACTGCTCGACATCGACCGGGTCGTCCTCGGCGGCCGTACCGTCGCCGCCGCCGAGGACGCCTACGTCAGCGGGGTACGCGCCGTCATCGAGGAGCGTGCCCGGCGGGAGGGCGCCGACGCCCCCGCCCCCGTCACCGTGGCCGGCGGCGACCGTCCCGTCGCCGAAGGGGCCGCCCAGCTGGTCCTGGCCCCGCTCTTCGGCCGGGCGGGCGAGGCCGGCGGCGAACGAGACTGAGCGGGGCCCGCGCCACCGGCGCCGCACGGAACCGGTCCCGGGGCCACCGCACGCAGCCGATCGAGCGGATTACCGCCCCCGAACGGGCGGTGTACGCCCCCGGCAGGTGGCGGCCCCACGCGCGCGCGTGACAGCGTCTCGGACTGAGACCGACCCGCACTCCAGGGGCGGCGCGGCTCCAGCCGGCGGCCCCCTCCGTTCCCGGTCGTTCGCGAGTAGCGAAGGGTGATCCCCATGCCGACCAGACCCCCCGCACGGCTGCGCGACGGCCGTGCACTGACCCGCCTCGGACTGGCCGCGGGGCTGGTCGTCCCGGCCGGCCTCCTCGGTGTCCCGGCCGCCATCGCCATCCCGGTCACCGCCCCTGTGGTGGCGGGTGCCGCGGCCGGCACCGTGGCCGACGCGGGCCAGGGCCTTCCCGCCTGCGGCGACCCGGACGGTGAGGACTTCCCCATCGAGACGCGGATCCACGGCGGCCCCGACACCTATGCGTCCGGCGGCGGCTACGGGACCTGGTACCTCGACCTCACCAACACCACCGCCGAGCCGTGCCGTTCCATCCACCCCGTCCTCGTGCTCACCGACGAGGACCGCACGCTGACGGCCGAGCAGATCCAGCTGCAGTTCACCGAGCGGTCGCACCCCGACGAGGAACACCGGGTGAGCTGGGAGTCCACCGACCGCGACGAACAGATCGGCGTGTTCGGCAGCGGGGAGCAGGACGACGACTTCCCCGGCTTCACCGTCCCCGCGAACAAGACCGTCACGGTCGAGGTCCGGATGGCGTTCACCTCCGACACCCGGCCGGGCAAGGTCGCGGCCCACGCCGCCATCGTCCAGCGGCGCAGCGCCCAGGACCAGGCCGGACAGGCCGGCAAGGGCGCCGACGGGGAGTGGGTGGGGGAGTCGGCGGCGTACCCCTTCGTCATCGTCGACGGCGGCCTCGACGCACCCGGGGGCGCGGGGACCACGATGGACGCCGAGGGCGACCCCGTGTCCGGACTCGCCCGCACCGGCCGCCCCCGCACCCTCAGGACCGGCCTGGCCTCCGGCGCTCTCGTCCTCGGCGGAACGGCCGCCCTGCTCCTCGGCCGGCGGCTGCGCGCGGGCCGCCGCTGAGTCAGATGAGCTCGACGAGGTCGGCGATCGAGTCCACGACCCGGGTCGGCCGGTACGGGAAACGGCCGACGTCGTCCTTGTCCGTCAATCCGGTGAGGACCAGGAAGGTCTCCATCCCCGCTTCCAGCCCAGCCAGCACGTCCGTGTCCATCCGGTCGCCGATCATGGCGCTGCTCTCGGAGTGGGCACCGATGGTGTTCAGCGCACTGCGCATCATCAGCGGGTTGGGCTTGCCCACGAAGTACGGTTCCTTGCCGGTCGCCTTCGTGATCAACGCGGCTACGGAGCCGGTGGCAGGCAGTGCCCCCTCGGGTGAGGGACCGGTGTTGTCAGGGTTGGTGGCAATGAAACGCGCACCGTTGTTGATCAGCCGGATCGCCTTGGTCAGCGCCTCGAACGAGTAGGTCCGTGTCTCGCCCAGGACCACGAAATCGGGCTCGGAGTCGGTCAGTACGTACCCGGCTTCGTGCATGGCAGTGGTCAGCCCGGCCTCCCCGATCACGTAGGCGGTACCGCCGGGATGCTGGTTGTCCAGGAACGCGGCGGTGGCGAGTGCGGACGTCCAGATGTTCTCGACCGGCACCTCGAGACCGATCCTGTTGAGCCGCACATGCAGATCCCGGGCCGTGTAGATCGAGTTGTTCGTCAGGACGAGGAACGGCTTGCCCGAATCGCGGAGCCTGTTGATGAAGGCATCCGCACCAGGGACCGGCACACCTTCGTGCATCAGCACCCCGTCCATATCGGTGAGCCACGATTCGATGGGCTTCTGGTCTGTCATGGATGCGGCTCCTGCCGGACGGGAACTCGAAGGGACGGCCCATGCTATTCACTGACCGCTCGCGGCGTTTCGAGCGCCGAGGGGTGATCGTGTGTACCGACCACCCACCCCTGCCGTGACCCGACCGGGCTACAGCGGATGCGGGGTGCCGCCCCACGCGTGAACCTTCCCTCAGGAGGTTTACGATGCGTTCACTGTCCCTCACGTTCTGTGCCGCACTGGTGGCCGGGGCGATAGCCCTTCCCGCGTCCGCCGCGCAGGCCGATTCCAAAGGTGATGACTCCAGGGAGGAGAAGCGCCCGGGCACGGTCTCGGTCAGCCCGTCCCGTGTCTCCCCCGGCGGGGAGGTGGAGCTCCGGACCGACGCCTGCGGCAAGGGCAGGTCGGCCCGGGGCAGCTCCGAGGCCTTCGCTTCCGAAGCGCGCTTCGAGCCGGCCGACGGCAAGGGCCTCGTCGCCGAGGCCCGGATCCGCTCGGACGCCGCGCCCGACACCTACGAGATCCAGGTGACCTGCAAGGACGGCCGCCGCGTGTCGGCCACCGGCACGGTCACCGTCAGCCGGCACAGCCGTCCCTCACCCGTCGCCCCCGTACGGGCCGGCGGCGGAGGGACCGCGGCGCTCGCCGAGGACGCCGCGGCCGGTGAGGGCCCCGGCACCCGGCACGCGGTGCTCGGCCTCGCTCTGGGCGCCGTCGCGGCGGTCGCCGTCGCGTTCCGCAGCGCCCGACGCCGCCGCCCGGCGCAGCACTGACATGGCAGCCCCTGACCGACCCGCCGGAACCGGACGCCTGCTGACCGGGGTCGCGTGGGCCGTACTGCTGCTGGGACTGTGGCTCTGGGGCCGTGCGGCCACCGCGGGCAACTCGGCCCCGACGACCGGTGATGTCGCGGCGGTCGGCCGCCCGCTGGGCGTCCCCCTGCCCCCCGCGCACGATCCGCTCGACGGCGCCGCGCCGCAGCGGGTCGAGATCCCCTCCGTCGGGATCGACGCGGACATCGTGCGGCGCGGTCTTGACGACGAAGGGGCGATCGAGCCCCCGCCGTTCGACACTCCGGGTGCGGTCGGCTGGTACGGCGAGGGCACCGAGCCCGGCACGAAGGGCGCCGCGCTCTTCGTCGGCCATGTGGACACCGAGACGAAGCCGGCCGTTTTCTACGGGCTGAGCGCCGCGAGACCGGGCGAGAAGATCCGGGTGGACAGGTCCGACGGGAAGGTCGCCGAATTCACCATCGACGACGTCCAGGTGTTCACCCGGGAACGCTTCGACGCGCAGAAGGCGTACGGGCCCCGTGAGGACGGGCGGGCCGAGCTCCGGCTGATCACCTGCGGCGGTACGTACGACCACGCGTCCCATGCGTACACGGCCAATGTCGTGGTCTCCGCGTACCTGACGGCGGAAAAGGACGCGACGAAGGCCGGGAGCACTGCGCGGAGCGGCGCCTGAAGCGGGCGGTGTCACCTGGCCCGGCCGGCGCCCGCTCCCCCTCGGAGCCGCCGGCCGGACCGGTCCTCCACCGCGGTGTCCTGGCCGCGGGAGTGACCCGGGCACGACGCGGGAGGTCGGGTCGTTCGTACTGAGACGACACTGTAGGCGGACGGTGCCTGTGCCCCGGACGGATTTTGGCAGGATGTCCGGATCCGGGCGGGGCGTCCGGGGCCCGGATCGCTGTGCCAGGATGGCTCCGACCGGCAGTGCACCGGTACCAAGGGGGAGTGGATGTACGGCAGTTACACCGGACTGAAGGCGGGTGCCACGGCCGGTACGGCGGCGGTTCTGCTGCTGTTGGCCGGGTGTTCGTCGTCCGGCGACGGCGACGGCGGGGGGAAGGGCGCGCCGGCCGAGGTCGAGCAGCGGCCCAGGAGCGACGACCCGTACTGGGTCAACCCCGACGGGAACGCCGCGCGTCAGGCCGCGTCCTACGCGAAGGACGGCGAGAAGGAGAACGCCGCGCTGATCCGGAAGATCGCGGAGCAGCCGGTGGCGGAGTGGCTCAGCCCGGACAATCCGCAGGAGGCGGCGAAGGGCTTCACCGAGGCGGCCGAGCAGGCCGACCGGGACGCGCTGCTGGTCCTGTACAACATCCCGCACCGGGACTGCGGTCAGTTCTCGAAGGGCGGGGCGGCGGACGGCGACGCCTACCGGACGTGGCTGGACGGTGTGGCCGAGGGCATCGGGGACCGCCGGGCGACGGTGATCCTGGAGCCGGACGCGCTGCTGCACCTGGTGGACGGGTGCACGCCGCAGGAGTTCCACGAGGAGCGGTACGACCTGCTGAAGGGTGCCGTCGAGCGCCTGAAGCAGCAGCCCGCGACCACGGTGTACGTGGACGCGGGCAACGCGGGCTGGCAGTCGCCTGACGCGCTGTTCGAGCCCTTGCAGCGGGCGGGGATCGCGGAGGCGGACGGCTTCGCGGTGAACGTGTCCAACTTCCAGACGACGGCCGCCAGCACGGAGTTCGGCAAACAGCTGTCGGCGAAGGTGGGCGGCAAGCCCTTCGTGATCGACACCAGTCGTAACGGCAACGGCCCGTACGACGGGGGTGACCCCGCGGAGAACTGGTGCAACCCGCCGGGCCGTGCGCTCGGCGAGTCCCCGACGACGAAGACGGGCGACGAGCTGGTCGACGCCTACCTGTGGATCAAGCGTCCGGGGGAGTCGGACGGTGACTGCAAGGGCGGGCCGAAGGCCGGGGACTGGTGGCCGGAGTACGCACTGGGGCTGGCCCGCGCCATGAAGTAGGCGGGCCGGCCCCAGGGGGTGGAGAGCCCCGTGTCAGGGGATCTCCACCCACATGCCCTCGGAGGGTGTGCCGTCGGCGTCGGTGACGAAGAGCATGTACCAGCCGGACGGGACCAGGGCCTTGTTCTTCGGGACGGTCACGCTGACGCTGTCGTCGGACTTCTTCAGGTCCAGCGCGATCGACCGCTGGTCCGTGTCCGTGACATGGGTGACCGCGCTGGGGCGCATCAGCTTCGCCGAGGTGATCGACGAGGCGTGCTGCGTCGTGAACAGCCCGGTGCCGCCCCGTGAGATGCGCTTGGGGCCCGCGGTCAGCTCCGGGCGCCCTTCGCGGTAGAGGTACGGCGGGGTGTAGATCTCGATGCGCTGCTCGAACGTGCCGGGCCGTGTGTTCGCCGCGTCGGAGTACAGGGAGTCGGAGCCGAAGATCATGACCCGGCCGTCGGGCAGGAGCACGGAGCCCGAGTGGTAGTTGCGGCCCACCGCCGGGTCCGCGACCCGCTTGTAGGTGTCCGACTTCGCGTCGTAGAGACGGGCCTGCAGGATGTTCGAACCGCCGCGGCCCCGGTAGTCGTTGGAGCCGCCGGTGACGAGCAGGGAGTCGTCCGGGAGGAGGGAGGCGCTCGGGTAGCGGGTGCCGTCCGAGAGGCCGGCGCCGTCCGTGAAGCGCGGGTCGTCCTTCGTGAGGTCGACCAGCCGTGACTTCTCGCTGGACTTGTCGGACTCACCGACGCCGCCTCCGCCGATCACCATGAACTTCTCGTCCTGGGCCGGGGGCAGCCGTACGGTCGCCGAGGTCTCCATCTTGTCCGGGTCGCTGAGCCCGGGGATCTTCTCGAACTTGTTGGTGTCCAGGTCCCAGACGCCCGGGTCGCGGCCCACGTCGGCGGGCCCGTAGCCGGCGTTGGAGCCGGAGTAGAAGAGCTTGCCGTTGTTCATGAGGAAGATGGCGGGATAGGTGGGGAACTTCCGGACGATGCCGGTGTAGTCCCACTTCTTGGTCTCCGGGTCGTAGATCTCGTCCTTGCCCGGCACGATCTGCCCGATCTCGTCAAGACCGGACAGGGAGAGGACCTTGCCGTCCTCCAGGGTGGTGAGCGTCGGATACCAGCGGGCCTCGTTCATCGGGTCCACGCTGATGTACTTCTCGGCCACCGGGTCGAACTCGTAGGCATCCTTGATGCCTTGGAAGTCCTTCTTGTCGAGGGCCAGCTTCTGTGCGATCCCGTAGACGTTGTGGGCATCGGAGCCGGAGAGCCCCGATATCCGGTAGTTGTCCTCGGTGCCCGTCTCGTACTTCGCCCCGGACTTCTGCGCCTCGACGTAGATCCGGCCGAGCCCCGGGTCGTTGCGCAGGAACGCGCCGGTCTCCTTGTCGAAGACCTTGGTGGCCTTCTCCACGAGCACCGGGTCCTTCGTGACGAAGGACTTTCCGTTGGCCTTGCCGGTGAAGCGGGTGCCCGCGGGCAGGGTGATCGGCTTGTCCGGGTTCTCGTTGTGGACGATCATCAGGCCGCCGGCCTTGGTGACGTCGCCCTCCAGCTTCTCGTACCGCTTCGTGCCGCCGGCTATGAGGAGCTTCCCGTCCGGCAGTTGGGTGTGGCCGGCACAGAACATGTCCTTGGGCGTGGGGATGTTCTTGTAGGTGTTCTTGTCCGGGTCCCACAGCACCGAACGGAAGCTCTTCGCGTCGAAGTTCTTCTGGTTGTTGCCCGAGCCCGCGACGAGCAGCACCTTGCCGGTGTGCAGCAGGGCGGCGTGGATCGTGTTGATCTTGAACTCGGAGGGGACGTCGAGGAAGTCCCAGTGGCCGTTCTCCGCCTTGTAGTCCGGCCGGTTGATGGCGTACGTGTGGTAGCGCTCGGTGGCGAAGCGGTACACCCAGGGCCCGTTCGCCCCCACGAGCGCCAGAACAACCGCCGTACTGATCGCCAGGCGGCGGGTACGGCGGCTCGGACGGTACTTCATCGGTTACGTCCCCCAAGGGCGATCTGCATGGTGTCTTCGTTGCCCGCCCAGGAGGCGGGCTCGGGTCCCGGCACGGGCTGGGGCGGCGGCGCGGGTGGTCCGGCGCGGCGCTTCTTCCGCTCGGCGCGGACGGTGTACCGCCAGCCGATGATGGGAGCGGCGGTGATCAGCAGCGCCAACGAGGCCCAGGTGAGCATCGCCGGGTGGCTGTGTCCGAGGACGTAGGACGCGATGATCGAACCGCCGAAGACCAGGATGAAGAAGAGGTGGATCCGGAAGGTGCCGAAGAGGGTGTCCGGGCTGGACGAGTCGCCCTTGGGCGTCACCACGAAGGAGCTCTTGCGGCGCAGCACCGCGTCCAGCAGGGAGCGGGCGTAGATCGGCGCGGAGAGCGCGGACATCGCCATACCGGCGAGGCCGCCCGACCCCTCGGGCTCGTGCGGCGAGACGTTGTGGCGGCGGTTCCAGACGTAGAGGCCGACCTGGAGGGCCGTGGCGTTGCCGTACAGCATCATCCAGATCACCGGGTCGATCTGGACGCCGGATGCGCCCATGCCGAGGAACAGGGCGCAGCTCAGGGCGGCGAGGATCCAGTTCATGGCCGACATCGGATAGAAGATGATCATCATCGTGTAGTTGAAGAGCTTGCCCACCGGGAGGGAGAACCAGCCCTTCCAGTACTGCTTGAGGATCGTCTCGTAGGTGCCCCGGGACCAGCGCAGCTGCTGGGTGAAGAAGTCGGTCCACGCGGCCGGCCCCTCGCCGACCGCCAGCACGTCGGGGGTGTAGACCGAGCGCCACTTACGGCCGGTGAGCGGGTTGCGGTGGCGGTGGATCTCGAAGCCGGTGGCCATGTCCTCTGTGATCGAGTCGTAGAGGCCGCCGATCTGCTTGAGGGTCGAGATCCGTACGGCGTTGCTCGTGCCGACGAACATCGGGGCGCCGTAGCGGTTGCCCGCGCGCTGGATCAGCGCGTGGAAGAGGAACTGCTGGGACTCGGCCGCCTTCGTGACGAAGGTGTCGTAGTTGCCGTAGACCTGCGGGCCGATGACGAAGCCGATGTCCGGGTCGCGGAAGTAACCGAGCATCCGCTCCAGGTAGTTGGGCAGCGGCACATGGTCGGTGTCGACGGAGGCGAAGAAGTCGTACGCGTCACCGTGCGCGTCGAGCCAGGCGTTGTAGTTGCCGTGCTTCGTCTTCGCCCGGTGGGGGCCCTTGGCCTGGTTCCAGTGGGCGACGCCCTTGCGGGAGAAGTGGTGCACTCCGAGCCGGGCGCAGACCTCCTTCACGGCGGGGTCGTCGCCCTCGTCGAGCAGCCAGACGTGCATCTGCCCGCGGTGCCGGATCCGCACGGCGGCCTCCAGCGTCTTCGTCACCATCTCCAGGGGCTCCTTGCCCGGGACGAAGGAGGTGAGGAAGGCGACCTTCGTGCCGCTCTCCGGTATGACGGGGACCGGGTCGCGGGCCACCAGGGTGGCATGCGCGTTCGACAGGACGTTCATCGTGCGGAAGAGCTCGATGAGGCCGATCGACACCAGCATCACGACGTCGAGGACGAGCAGCGTGTCGTTCTTGAGGTTCGGGTCGCGTTCCGTCCAGTGTCCCGGCTGCATGAGCCAGACGAAGAGACCCAGCGAGACGAGGGGCGCGGCACCCAGCAGCAGGGCCGCGCGGATCCGGCGGGTCTCCTGGGAGAGGAGTGAGCGGTAGCGCACGGTATACGGCCGGGAGGGGTCAGGCTGGGTCAGAGGCCCGGCGAGCCGGCTGTAGTGCTCGTAGTCGTAGCGCGGCAGTGGCTTCTTCGGCTGCCGTCTCGATCTGCCGGGACGGGGCTGCGGAGGCAGCCGCAGCTGAACCGTGTGAGCAGGGTCGTGGTGCTGCCGGTCGCCTGACGGCGTCGACGTCATGGTCATCCCCCCGCACGCAGCAACTCTGCGTGAATTCTGTCCCTGCGTACGCCTGCGAGGTCCCCACCTCGCGAGAAAGCCGATCAGTGTTCCCCCGGCCGGGATCCCATGGACCTCCGGACGACACCAGGTCAGGTTGTCCGATACGCGGCGTGAACGCAAGGGCGAAACAGGCTGTTTACCCGCCATACGTGCGATTTGAGGGAATACCGTGAAGGAGGCGCGCAGGGGCGGCGAAGGCGCCCGGGGTCGCTACGGCGCCCAGGGGAGCACGAGCGAGGCCCCTTCACCTGTGGTGAAGGGGCCTCGCTGTTGCGTGCGCCGTCAGGGACTCGAACCCCGGACCCGCTGATTAAGAGTCAGCTGCTCTAACCAACTGAGCTAACGGCGCCTGCTGACCTGAAGAACTTTACCCGATGTGGGGGAGTGCTTCCGACCAATTCCTCTCCGGTACGGCCTGTCGGATGGTCGTTTTTTCTCTTTAGTCCGTCACCATGAGATATGCCGGGAAAGTTGATGTACGGAAGATTTGCGCGCCTGTCCAGAGGAAGAGGAGTCGCATGACTGTGCCGGTCTTCGAGGAGTACGAACCCGCCGCCGACTGCGGATGCCGGGGCTGCGCGCAACGTCGCCGCACGGCCGCCGCACTGCCCGTACGCCACGGCGGGCACCCGGCCGCACACGGTGCCCGGCGGGCGCTGGTGCTGGCCACCGCGGCGGGGATGGTGCTGACCTGCGGGGCGGCCCAGGCAGCCGCGCACGCCGCCGGACGGGCCACCGGGGGCGCCACGGCGGTCGATCCGCAGCCGGTCAACCCGCAGGGGCAGGTCGGGCCGCTGAACAGCGACGGAGCATCCGGGCCGCCCTCCGCCCCGGACACGGCGCCGCGCACGACGACCAGGACCGACATCATCAAGCGCGCGAAGAAGTGGGTGGCCGCGAAGGTCCCGTACAACATGGCGGCGTACTGGTCGGACGGCTACCGGCAGGACTGCTCCGGCTTCGTGTCGATGGCGTGGAACCTCGGCACCAACGAGTGGACCGGCAGCCTCGCCGCCTTCGGGACGAAGATCGCCAGGGCGGACCTGGAGCCGGGCGACATCCTCCTCTTCCACAATCAGGCCGACCCCGCGGTGGGCTCGCACGTCACGGTCTTCGGCGGCTGGACCGACAGCGCGCACACCCACTACGTGGCCTACGAGCAGACCCGCCCGAACACGCGGCAGGCGACGACGCCGATGGCGTACTGGAGCAACTCGTCGAAGTACGTGGCCTACCGCTACAACGGCATCGTCAGCGGGGCGAGCGGCAGCGGCTCGAACACGGCGTTCCCCGGGGCGGCGAAGTTCGGTCCCGGTGCGGACAACGCGTACGTGACCCAGCTCGGGAAGCTGCTCATCGCGCAGGGCGGCAAGCGCTTCTACACGGTGGGCGAGGGACCGCGCTGGAGCGACGCGGACAAGCGGGCGACGCAGGCGTTCCAGCAGGCACAGGGCTGGAAGGGCGAGGAGGCGGACGGCATCCCGGGCCCCGACACCTGGAGTCTGCTGATCAAGGGCACCGGACACAAGATCCCCGCCGCCGCCGGAGCGGGCGGCGGCCCGAACCAGGCCGAGGCGTACCCGGGGCGGAGCCTCTTCCAGCCGGGGCGCTCCAGCAGCCAGGTCCAGCGGCTCGGCAGCCGGCTGGTGAAGAAGGGATACGGCACCCACTACGTGACCGGGCCAGGACCGCGCTGGACGGAGGCGGACCGCCGCAACGTCGAGGCGTTCCAGCGGGCCCAGGGCTGGAGCGGCAGCGCGGCCGACGGGTACCCGGGGCCCGAGACATGGCGACGGCTGTTCGCGTGACGGGTGAAGCGACGGAACGGACATGACGGAGGCGGCAATGCGGTCAACGGAGAACGTACGGGGCGAGTGGGACGAGCTGGGCGAGCGTGCGGCGGGGGACGCACGGGACACGCGGGTGATCGTGCCCGGCCCCGGCGTGGGGAACGCGCAGGGCGAGACGTCGGGCGAGGTGGTGCCGGTGGTTGTGCCGCCGGTGGTGGGTACGGCTGCTGTGGAGGACGACATTCCGGCGGATCTGGGTCCGGCGTTGGATGCCGTGGCCGGGGTGGGCAGAACCGCCGCCGCCCCGGGCCCGGGCCCGGGCCCGGATCTGGGCCTGGGCCTGGGTGGCGAGCGGGAGCCGGAGCCGACGACGGGCCCGGCGGACCGGGGGCCGGGCCTGGACCGGGAGCCGGTGCGTGGATCCGAACCGCTGGGGCTGGAGCAGGTCTTCGGTCCGGCTGAGCTGGGCCCGGACCTGTCAGCGACGTCGGAGCCGGAGCCCGGTCCGGCGGGCAGAGGACTGGATGTGGACCTGGACCTGGACCTGGGTCTCGGCCGGGAGCCTGCGCGTGGTCCGGAGCCGCTGGGGCCGGGGCAGCTCACCGGCCCCGCTGATCTGGGCCTGGGCCTGCCGACGGTGCCGGAGTCCGGTCCGGTGGACGGGGATCGGGACCTGGACCCGGATCTGGGCCTCGGCCTGGGCCGGGAGCCGCTGCGTGGCTCCGAGTCGCTGGGGCCGGAGCGGTTCGCCGGTCCGGTGGAGCTGGGTTCGGACCTGCCCGCGGCGTCGGTGCCGGAGTCCGGTCGGGTGGACCTGGACCCGGGGCCCGGCCCCGAGTCGTTGGAGCTCGGGCCGGACCTGGAGCTGGAGCAGGAGCAGGTCCCTGCCGTGTCGGGTGAGGACGGCGTGGAAGTGGAGCCTCCCCTGGCCGGCCCGCGGGCCTGGGCCTGGGGTGAGGTGCCGGATCTCCGGAAGGCGGACGCCGGTGGAGCGCGGCCGCTCCATGGCGAGGAGAGCGCCCCGGTGACGCTCGCCGCCGGCGCCACGGACCCGGTCGCCTGGTGGGGAGCGGGGCGCAGACAGCCCGTCATCACCACCGAGACCACCGCGCCCATCCCCGTGCATCTGCTCTTCCGCGACGACGACCGGGACGGGCCGCCCACCGGCGGGCCGGGGACCCCGGGCGGCACCACGGCCACGGCCACCGGCACCGGACCCGCGCGGCGTCCGCCCCTGCCGCGTTCCCGCCGGGCGCCGCAGCGGCCCACCAGGCCCGCGCCTCTCGCCGACCTCCGGCTCACCGAGCGGCCGGGACCCGAACTGCCCGGCTGGGCCGCGCTGTTCACCGCGGCCACCGCGGCGGTCGCCGGACTCGGGGTGCTGGGATGGCAGGGCGCGCTGCCCGCCGCGGTAACCGGCCGGCTCGGACTCGGGGCGCGCACCTACGACGGCATCGGCACCGTGGGCTGGGCGCTGCTCGGCCTGGCGGTGGCGGTGGTGCTGTTCGCGCTCTGCGGTCTCGGCCGGGGCCGGTCGGGACACGCCTCGGTGCTGACGCTCTTCGGTGACTACCGGGGCAGCGTCCGGCGCACCGGCCTCCTGTGGATCTCGCCGCTGCTGCGGCGCCGCCGGGTCGACGTACGCCTGCGGCACTGGCGGAGCGAGCCGCTGTCCGCCGTGGACGCGAGCGGTACCGCGCTGCGGGCCGTGGTACTCGTCGTCTGGCGGGTGCGGGACACGGCGAGGGCCACGTTCGGCGTCGCGGACCACGAATGGTATCTGCGCGACCAGGTGGAGGCGGCGCTGGCCCGGGTCCTCTCGCAGCTGCCCGCCGACGCCTTCGACGAGACCACCCGCACCCTGCGTGACGCGGAGGCGGTGGGCGACGCGCTGACGCGCATGGTGAAGGCGGACTGCGTGCCCGTCGGGATCGAGGTCTACTCCGCGCAGCCGACCGGGATCGAGTACGCCCCCGAGGTCGCGGCGGCGATGCAGAGGTGCCGGGTGGCGGCCATCGACGCGAAGCACCGCGACGGGGTGCTGACCTCCGTGGTCGACGCGGTGGACGACACCGTCGGACGGCTGACGGCACGCGGCATCGTCGAGCTCGACGCCTACGAGCACAAGGCGCTGGTCAGGGATCTGACCGTGGCCTTCTACACCGGCCGGGGCGGCGCGGACGGTGTCTGACGGGCTCCCCGCGCACCGGAGCACGCGCCGAAAACCTGATCCACATGGGGCTGGACATGGACATGTCTGACGCGTTCTACGCGTGCTCCGACGTGACGTTCTGATGACGCGGCGCTGATTCGGCGCGGCACGACGCACCACGGCGCGACGCACCGCCGAACAACGCACAGTGGGTGGTCTCCCGAAGGAGACCACCCACTGTGGTGTCTGTGCGCCGTCAGGGACTCGAACCCCGGACCCGCTGATTAAGAGTCAGCTGCTCTAACCAACTGAGCTAACGGCGCCTGCTGACTCGAAAATAATACCTGGTCCTCAGGGGTGCTGATGACACCTGCCGAGGCAGGGCGGCAGCACACGCAGAACCGTGCGGACCCGCCCCTGACCTGCGGGCCCGCACGGGTACATATATATCGCCCCCATGCGGCGGGTGCTCACGGAGTACGGCTCACAGGGCCAGCGACAGGAGAACCGGCGCAGCGCGCCGGTTCAGCGTGGCGGCCGCGGCCCGCAGCCGGTGCGCGTGCTCGATCGGCAGGGAAAGGGCCAGGCATCCGGCCGACGAGCCCGCCGTCAGCGGGACGGCCGCGCACACCGTGCCCACGGCGTACTCCTGGAGGTCGAGCACCGGCACCGTCGCCGGCTGGCTGTCCAGCTTCGAGAAGAGCACCTTCTCGCTCGTGATCGTCCGCGAGGTCAGCCGCGCCGTCCGGTGCCGGGCGAGATGGTCGCGCCGGCCGTTCTGGTCGAGCTGGGTGAGCAGGCACTTGCCGATCGCGCTGGCGTGCGCCGCCGAGCGGAAGTCCACCCACTCGTTGACCGCTGGGGTGCGGGGCCCGTCGGCGACCTGCGTGACGCGGATCTCCCCGTCGACGTAGCGGCTGACGTACACGGCCGCGCCGACCGAGTCCCGCAGCTGCACCAGTGTCTGCTGGAGCTTGGCCTCCAGGGTCCGCCTGCGGGCGGTGCCGGAGCCGAGTTCGAGGAGGGAGGCACCGACGACGTAGGCGCCGTCGGCGGACTGTTCGACGTATCCCTCGCGGCGCAGGGTCGACAGAAGAGGGGTGAGGTGCCCCGCCGGCAGCCCCGTCTCCCGGGATATGCGCGCCTCGGTCACCCCGCCGCCGTGCGTGGAAACGGACTCGAGCACCCGCAGGGCGTACTGCACCGAATGGAACGGCGCCTTCGGCTCGGGCTTCAACGCCACGGTTCCCCCTTCAGGACCTCTGCCAGGTTGTGACCGCAAGCTCGCGACCCACGATAGTCGCCAGGACCCCGATGGGGAGGGCCGTAGGGGAGTTGATGGTGCGCCCCAGCTGACGGGGCCGGCTGGGGTGCATCATCACGGCATATGCCAAAGTCACGGGCTTCGGACCAAAGGTGAGGTCACAGCACCGCGTTGAGGAATTCACGCGTGCGTTCGTGCGCGGGGTCGGTGAATATTTTTTCCGGCGAACCGGCTTCCACGACCCGTCCCGCGTCGAACATCAGCACCTTTTCCGATACGTCCCGGGCGAAGCTCATCTCGTGGGTCACGCAGAGCATCGTGATGTTGGTGTTCCGCGCGATGTCGCTGAGCAGCTCCAGTACGCCCGCCACCAGCTCCGGGTCGAGCGCCGAGGTCACCTCGTCGAGCAGCAGGATCTCCGGCCGCATCGCCAGCGCGCGGGCGATGGCGACGCGCTGCTGCTGTCCGCCTGACAGCTGGGATGGATGGGCGTCGACCTTCCCGGAGAGCCCGACCAGGTCGAGCAGCTCCCGGGCGCGGGTCTCCGCCTCGTCCTTGTCCATGCCGAGGACGTTGACGGGTGCCTCGGTGATGTTCTGGAGCACCTTCATGTTCGGGAAGAGGTTGAACTGCTGGAAGACCATCCCGATCTTCTTCCGGGACTCCCGCAGCTCCTTCTCGCCCGCCGGCTTGAGCGCACCGGACGGCGTCCGCACGTGCGAGAGGGGCGAGCCGTCCACCCAGATCACACCGTCGCTGACCTTCTCCAGCGTCATGAGCAGCCGCAGGATGGTGGTCTTTCCCGAGCCGCTCGGCCCGATCAGCGTGACGTGCTCGCCGCGCTGCACGGTGAAGTCCAGTTCGTCCAGGACCACATGGTCGCCGTACTGCTTGACGACCTTGTCGAAACGGACCAGCGGCTCGGCTCCTGCCGCCTGGGGCTCCCCGGCCGCGTCGGCGGGCTCCTTCTTGAGGTTGGCGGGTTCAGTGGCCAAGGCGCTTCTCCAGCTTTCTCATGAGCAGTGAGGTGGGGTAGCTCGCGACCAGGAAGATGAGTCCGGCGAGCGTGAACACCTCGGTGTACACGAAGTGGTCGGCTCCGTACTTCCGGGCTTCGAAGACCATCTCCTGCACCGTGATCACGGCGAGGAAGGGGGTCTCCTTGAACATCGAGATCGCGTAGTTGCCGAGGGCGGGCAGTACGTTGCGCACCGCCTGCGGCAGGATCACGGCCTGCCAGGTACGCCGCGGCGACAGCGAGAGCGCCCGGCAGGCCTCCCACTGTCCCTTGGGGACACCGTCGATCCCGGCCCGGTAGACCTCGGAGGTGTACGCGGCGTAGTGGATGCCCAGCACCACGATGCCGACGGTCAGCGGTTCCACGGAGCTGAAGACGGCTGCCGCGCCCACCAGCTGGACCAGCAGCGGGGTGGAGCGGACGAACTCCGTCAGCACCTTCACCGGCACGGTCACGAACCGGGAGGGCGCGCGGCCCGCCACCGCGACGGCAAGACCGAGCACCGCGGCCACGAGCGTGCCGAGCACGGTCGCGAGCAGGGTGACCTTGAATCCCTGGAGCAGCAGAGGAAAGGCGTCCCCGACCGCATCCCACTGGAATGACTGGTTCACCGGGCACCTCCCGCTGTGGCGGCGGCTTCCGCCGTGCGTGTCTTGAGCAGGCTGCCCGCATCGGTGTGCATGCCGAGCCGGCGCTTGGCGGTGCGCTCCAGCATGTTCATGAGCAGCGTCAGCGCGTAGGCGAGGATGAAGTAGACGACCAGCAGCAGCACGTAGGTGAGGAGGGTTTCACCGGTCAGGCTGCGGACGTGTTCGATCGCGGTCATCAGATCGGCGGCGGAGATCAGCCACAGCAGGGGCGTGCACTTCAGCAGCTGGATCAGCAGGTTGGTGAAGGACGGGATCATCTGCACCCAGGCCTGGGGCATGATCACCTTGCGCATGCGGTGGAAGGGCGTCATGTTCAGCGCCACGGCCGCCTCGTACTGGGCGCGGGGCACGGAGTTGATGGCGCCGCGCACGATCTCGGAGCCGTACGCCCCGTAGTTCAGGCCGAAGGCGACGACTCCGCACACCAGCGGGGTGAGTTCGTAGCCCGTGAGGGACGGCATCGCGTAGTAGAGCCAGAACAGCTGGATGTAGAGCGAGGTGCCGCGGAAGAACTCGACGACGATCCGGGAGGCCCCGCGCACCAGCAGCAGCTTGCTGCCCGCGGCCAGGCCGAGGACGAACGACAGGAGCAGGGCGACCAGGGAGCCCAGCACCGTCGCTTCCAGAGTCACCCAGAGGCCGGACCTGACCTGGGGGAACTCTTCGCCGAGTATGGAGAAGAAGTCACTCATACGGTGGAGTCCGTCCTCGTCAGCCCTTGCACAGGTCGGCCGTCTTGAGCGTGGCCGGCGGAATCTCCGTGGCGCCGAAGCCGTACGGCTTGAGGAGCTCCACGTAGCGGGACTTGTCCGAGACGATCTTCTTGAGCTCGCGGTTGAAGGAGTCCCTCAGGTCCTCGTTGCCCTTGCGGAACACCGCGCCGCCCGGTGAGTACTGCTTCGTGCCGTCGAGCTCGGGGACGAAGGGCTCGGTGACCTCGGTGTCCGGGTTGGTCTTCGCGAGCCAGCGCAGCGAGATGCCGGTGAGCAGGAAGGCGTCGATCCGGCCGCCCTTGACGGCGTCCGCGCCGTCCTGCGGCTTCTGGAGGGACTTGATCTTCCCCTTGTCGATGCCCGCGCCCTCGGCGTACGAGGCCTCGACCGCACCGGACATGACACCGACGGTTATCCCGGCCTTCTTCGCGGAGGCGAGGTCCGTGACGTTCTTCGGGTTGCCCTTCTTCACCATCAGCGCCGTGGGGGAGATGAACTCCGGCTCGGAGAAGATGGCGTTGTCGCAGCGCTCCGGGGTGATGGCCATACCTGCGCTGACGACGTCGTACTTGCCCGCCTGCAGACCGGGGATGAGGCCGTCCCACTCCGAGAGGGTGGGCTTCAGCTCGTCCACGCCGAGCGCCTTGAAGATCTGCGCGTGCAGGGCGGGAGCCTCGCCCTTGAGCTTCTTGCCCTCCATGAAGCCGTACGGGGCCTCGTTGGCGTACGCGACGCGGACGAAGCCCTGCTTGCGGAGCTTGTCGAGTGCGCCCTCACCGTCCGATGAGCCGGCGTCCGTCTTGCTGCACGCGGAGAGCAGGCCGGGGACGACGAGCAGACCTCCCACAGCGGCCGATCGATTGAGGAAGCCCCGACGGGACAGGTGAGGGAAGTCAGCCATGGTTCGCAATCTCCTGGAGAAATCGGGGTGTCGAACAGTCCGGACAGGGTGAGCACCTTCCCTATCCAGGATGTCTATGCAGGGACCCGCCGCCATGTAACCGAACGGTGGCCGGAGGGTGACCTTCCCGTGTCTCGGTATGGGCGCAGCGCGACGAGGGGTGAGCGGGGCGTATTCCTTCTCGCGTGCGTGTTGGTGAGGGCCCGTCATTCCGGTTGTCGGGGTGGTATGTCAGGAGAAGGCACGTAACCACGCTGTATGTCCACCACGTTGGGGAGCGCCTCACCGGCCGCCCAGCCCTCGTACATCGAGACGAACTGCTCGCCGAGGCGGTCCCGCCAGCCGGCCGCGTCCCCGCTCATGTGCGGCGAGATGAGCAGGCCGGGCACGTCCCACAGCGGGCTGGACGGACTCAGCGGCTCCGCCTGGAACACGTCGAGCGCCGCGCCCGCGATCCAGTGGCTGCGCAGCGCGTCGGTCAGGGCCTCCTCGACGACCAGCGGGCCGCGTCCGACGTTGATGAAGTGGGCGGAGGGCTGGAGCAGCCCGAAGAAGCGGGCGTCGAACATCCCGCGCGTACCGTCGGTCAGGGGGGCGGCGCTGATCACCCAGTCGGCTCCGGCCGCCAGCCGGTCCAGATCCCCGGCGCCGTGGATCGTGCGCCGCGCCGTGCGTCCGACGAGCGCCACCTGGACGCCGAGGCCGTGCAGCAGCCGCATGATCTCCCGGCCGACGGGGCCCGCCCCGACGACCACGGCGCGGGTGCCGGCCAGGCCCCGGGTCTCCCGGTGGCGCCACCGGCGCTGTCCTTGAAGCTCCAGCGTGCGGGGGAGGTCCTTCACGAAGGCGAGCACGAGACCGGCGACGTATTCGGCGATCGGCAGCTCGAAGACGCCCCGCGCGTTGGTGACGACGGTGGGGGAGCCGGCGAGCTCGGGGCAGAGCAACCGGTCCACCCCCGCGCTGGCCGTGTGCACCCAGCGGGGGCGTGGCCCGTCGCCGGGCCAGGCCTCGCGGACGGCGTCGGAGGTGAAGTCCCAGACGAGCAGCACATCCGCGTCGGGCAGCAGGCCGGCGAGCGTCCGCTCGTCGGCGTACCGGACGGTGGCCCGGCCGGTCAGCCGGCCCAGGCGCGGTGACGGGTCGGTGTCCAGGACGAGGATCACGGGAGTGGTCATGGGGAATGCCACGCTCGCACCGGGGAACACGCCCGTCAACAGGGCGCAGTCACCGCGGAAGAAACCGCTGGTCACCCTGGCTGCGGGAGACGCTATGGGGTGAAGAGGGCGATACTTGTCCCAGGCAGGGGCAACGGTGACGCGAACGCCGCAGGACATCCGGACGCACGGGAAGGGTGGACATGACGACCGTAGGACTTCTCTACCCGGGCCACGCCGCGGAGGACGACTTCCCGCGGATCGAGGTCATGCTCGACAGCGACATCAGAGTGCCGCTCTTCCACACCGACATCGACGAGGACGTCCGCAGGGTCGAGGACCTCCGTGCGGCGGGCGCGGCCGAACGTCTGGGCGCCGGTGTCGAGGAGCTGCGGATGGCCGGCGCGGAGTCGGTGGTCTGGGCCTGCTCGGGCGGCAGCTTCGCCTTCGGCTGGGCCGGGGCGCACGATCAGGCCGCGGGCCTCGCCAGGGCCGCCGGGCTCCCCGCCTCCAGCACCTCCATCGCCTTCGTCCAGGCCGTGCGCGAGCTGGGTGCGTCCCGGGTCGCGGTGGCCGCGACGTACTCCGAGGACGTCGCCGCGCTCTTCTCCGGATTCCTGGGCTCCGGAGGCGTCGAGGTGACCTCCACCCGGGGCGCCGGCATCATCAGGGCGTCCGAGTCGGCGGCGGCGGACCCGGATCTCGTGAAGGAGCTGATCGTGGCCGGTGACCACCCCGACGCCCAGGTGATCCTGCTCCCCGACAACGCCCTGCACACCGCCGCGTACGTTCCCGAGCTGGAGGAGCTGGTCGGCAAGCCGGTCCTCACCGGCAACCAGGTGGCGGTCTGGGAAGGCCTCAGGCTGGCCGAACGCCGTATCTGGGCCCCCACACTCGGCACCCTGTTCGCGACCCGTGAGCCCCCGCCGGGCGCGGCGGAGCCCCGGGGCATCGAGGTGCGGGAATAAGCGGAGCCATCCTCCTGTTTGTACGCTCCGGTACACAGACGCAGCACCGGAGAGGCCGAAACACGTGGACGAGAACCGAGGCGACGAGATTCGCGGCACTGCGAGCGGGACGGCCTCCGTGCCCCTCTCCGTGCTCGACCTGGTGACCGTGGGCCAGGGGCGTACAGCGACCCAGGCACTGCGCACCAGCGTGGATATCGCCAAGCTCGCGGAGAACCGCGGGTTCCAGCGCTTCTGGGTGGCCGAGCACCACTCCATGCCCGGGGTGGCCTCCTCGTCGCCCGCCGTGATCCTCGCGCACCTGGCCGCCCACACCGAGCGCATCAGGCTGGGTTCGGGCGGCGTGATGCTGCCGAACCACGCCCCCCTGGTGATCGCCGAGCAGTTCGGCACCCTGGAGGCGATGGCTCCCGGCCGTGTCGACCTCGGCCTCGGCCGTGCCCCGGGCACGGACGGTGCCACCGCGGCGGCCCTGCGCCGCACGGACCGGCTGAACGAGGGCGCCGACGATTTTCCGCAGCAGCTGGCCGAGTTGACCCGCTTCCTGGACGACGACTTCCCGGACGGACACCCCTACGCCCGTATCCACGCCGTACCCGGACCGGTGCAGGCCACCTCGCCCGGCGGTGTCCAGTCGCCCGGCCGCCCGCCGGTCTGGCTGCTCGGCTCCTCCGGCTTCAGCGCCCGGCTGGCCGGCGTCCTCGGTCTGCCCTTCGCCTTCGCCCACCACTTCTCGGCCCGGAACACCGTGCCGGCCCTTGAGCTCTACCGGGAGTCCTTCGAGCCCTCCGCGGTGCTCGACGCGCCCTACGCCCTCATCGGTGTCGCGGCGCTCGCCGCCGACGACGAGCGCGAGGCCAGGCGCCAGGTGCTCACCGGCGCCCTGTCCATGGTCAGGCTGCGCACCGGCCGCCCGGGTCTCGTGCCGAGCCCCGAGGAGGCGGAGGCGCACGACTTCAGCCCCATGGAACGCGAATTCGTCGACGGCTGGCTGAAGGACATCGTCCACGGCACGGCGGACGAGGTCCGCACCGGCCTGGACGACCTGGCCAAGCGCACCGGCGCCGACGAGCTGATGATCACGGCCAACGCCCACGGCGGCGAGGCCCGGCTGCGCTCCTACGAGCTCATCGCCGACGCGTACGGGCTGCCCTCCCTCGGCTGACCGGAGCGGCCCGGGCGGAAGGTCCCGGCGCGGGCGAAAGGCCCCGGGCCGGGGCGAACGGCACCGGTCAGCTCTCCGGCGGCCTGGTGCCGATCAGCTCGGCGATCCGCTCCGGTGCCACCGCACGGGAGTACAGCCACCCCTGCCCGGTGTCGCAGCCGATCCGGCGCAGTCGCTCCGCCTGGCCCGAGGTCTCCACGCACTCCGCGGTGACCGTCAGGCCCAGGCGGTGCGCCAGCTGCACCATGGCCTCGACGATCGTCTCGTCGGCCGGGCTCGGGTCCGCGCCGTCCTCGTAGCGGAAACCGCGTACGAAGGAGCCGTCGAGCTTCAGCACGGACACGGGCAGCCGGCTCAGATAGGCGAGGTTGGAGTAGCCGGTGCCGAAGTCGTCGATCGCGATACGGACGCCCATGTCGCTGAGGGCCTGAAGCACCCGCAGCGGCCTGCCCGACGAACCCACCACCGCGGACTCCGTCAGTTCCAGTTGAAGCAGCCCCGGTTCCAGGCCCGTCTCGGCGAGGACCTCCGCCACATCGGCGACCAGGTCGGAGTCCCTGACCTGGCGCACGGCGACGTTGACGCTGATGTACAGCGGCGGCTCGTCCGGGTGCTCCAGCTGCCAGCGGCGTGCCTGGCGGCAGGCCGTACGCAGCACCCACCGGCCGAGCTGGACGATCGTGCCGTCCTCCTCGGCGATCGGGACGAACCGGCTGGGCGCGAGCAGCCCGAAGCGCGGGTGATTCCACCGGACCAGGGCCTCCACACCCCGTACGACCTCGTCCGCCATGCCGACCAGCGGCTGGTACTCCAGCGCGAACTCCCCTCGCTCGACGGCGGGGCCGAGCGTGGAGGAGAGTGCCTGCCGGGTCATCCGGTGGGCGTTGCGCTCGGGGTCGAAGAGGGTCCAGCGGGCCCGGCCGTCGGCCTTCGCCCAGTACAGCGTGGTGTCGGCGGCCTGCATCAGGGCGGTGGCCGATGTGCCGGCCGACGACCGCTCCACCACCCCGATCGACGCGGAGACCGACAGGCGGTGCCCGGACACCTCGAACGGCCGCTGGAGGGCGGCGAGCACCGAGCGCGCGAGCTCGGTGAGCTGGTGCGTGCCCGACGAGTCCTCGACCAGGACGGCGAATTCGTCGCCGCCCAGGCGCGCCACCAGATGGCCGCCGGAGCGGTGCCCGCCGGTCCCGGCGCAGTCGGTGAGCCGCGCGGCGACGGCGGCGAGCAGCCGGTCGCCGGTGCGGTGCCCCAGGGTGTCGTTGACCGCCTTGAAGCCGTCGATGTCCAGATAGCAGAGGCCGACCCTGCGGTGTGCCGGTGCTGACGACCCGCCCTCGGGCGGCGGGGTCTCCAGCACGCGTGTGAGGCGCTCGAAGAACAGGGTGCGGTTGGGCAGCCGGGTCACGGGGTCGTGTATCCGCAGATGGCGCAGCCGCTCCCGCAGTTCACGCCGGTCGCTGACGTCGGTGACGGACAGCAGGACCCGGCCCTGGCTCCCGGCGGACTCGCCCATCGCCGCGACGGTGACCTCGGCCCACAGGGGCCTGCCGTCGGCGTGCTTGAGCTGCCGGGTGCACCGGAGCCGGGGGCGGGCACCGTCGAGTACCTCTGTGTACTCCCGCCAGGTGCGGCTGTCCGAGCCGAGACCGACGAGGTCGGCCACGGGCTGCCCGGCCAGGGCCGCGAGGCCGGTGCCGAGCAGTGCGCCCAGCGCGTCGTTCGGCCTGACGATCCGGCCGTGGTGGTCGACGACGGCCATCGGGAGGGCGGAAGCGGTGAACGCGGCGCGGTAGTCGCCCAGCTCGGAGGGGCGAGCCTGATCCCCCGGCCTCCGGTGATCACTCCGAGTGACCTCTGGTGGCCCTGTGCCGGGGGCTGTGCCCGCCGGGGGCGTCGGCCCTTCGGAGGTTCCGCTCACCGCTCGCTCCCGCTGTGCAGATCGTCGTGAACAGGTGTGGCCGGGCAGGTGCGTGGAGTGGAGCGTCGCGCCGGAGGCGGGAACCACGCAGGAAAACGAGGTGAAGCATAGAGGGTGGCCCGAACGGCCTTCCAGCGCGCCCGCCATTGCGGACGGGCGGCATGCGCATGGCTCTGTCTGCCTCACGGTTCCCCCGAGCGCGGCATCCGCATGCATTTTGGTCATGGATGATCAATTTTGCGCCGATCTGGTTGATTCCGGCTTTGCGGGTGAGCGATTGTGACCCTCCGTGAGGGAAGCCGTATGTATCCCGGATGACCGGCCGGCTCCCACTGACCCGTGTGGGGCAGCACAACAGGGCGTAAGGCGTCGAAGCGGCAGAGGGTGAAGGGCAGGTCCCGCATTCGCCACCGGAGGTAGATGTGCCGCGTCAGCGCAGGCCCGGGGGAGCGGGGAGACGGTCGGGACCGCGCAGGGCCGCGGCCGCCCTCACCGCCCTTCTGGCGCTCGCCGCGATCGGGCTCGTCGCCGGGCCCGCCGTGGCCGTGACGCGCGACGCGGGACCGTGCGCCCTGCCCAGGACCGGCGCGCACCACTCCCTCGGCCTCGACACCTGGAACGGCGCCTACCCGCGCCCCGCCCACGCCCTCGACGCGGTCATGGTCTTCCTCTCGTTCCCCGACTCCGAGCCCGTCGTGTCCCCCAGGGTGCTCGCCGCCGACTACTTCCCCTCCACCACCCGCTTCTACCAGCGCGCCTCGTACGGGAAGTTCATCCTGCGCCCCCACCCGCAGCAGCGGTGGACCGCGATGCCCCACCCCTCCACCTGGTACGGGATACAGCGCGACTGGGGATCCGAGCGCCGCAGCGCCTATCTGCGCGACGCGATCGACGCCGCCGACGAGCAGACCGACTTCTCCGCGTACGACATCGTCTACCTCGTCGCCGACCCGGACGCCCCAGGCGTCGACTCCGACGCCACCAAGGTCGTCAACTTCGACCGCCCGGTGCGCGCCGACGGCACCGACATCAGGCGCGTGGTCACCGTCTTCGAGCAGCACCCGCCGGACCGTAACGTCCTCGCGCACGAGACCGGGCACGTCTTCGACCTGGCGGACCTCTACCACCGTCCGGAGGACGGGAAGGGTGACTGGGACACCTACGTCGGCGACTGGGACGTGATGGGCAGCCAGTTCGGACTGTCCCCCGACTTCTTCGGCTGGCACAAGTGGAAGCTCGGCTGGCTGGAGGGCGAGGAGGTCGTGTGCGTCCAGGGCGCCGCCGAGCTCACCCTGGAACCCATGGCCGAGGTGCCGAAGCCGGGCGCGTCCCTCGGGACCCGGCTCGCGGTGATCAGGACCGGCGCGGACAGCGCGCTGGCCATCGAGGCCCGCAGCTCCACTGGCAACGACCGGACGACCTGCACCGAGGGTGTGCTCGTCTACCGCATCCGCAACGGGACACCGTCCGGCGGCGGCCCGGTCGAGGTGCTGGACACCCACCCCGACTCCGACGCCTGCTGGGACCGGTCGGTCTACCCGCCGCTGGCCGACGCCCCGCTCCGGGAGGGCGAGCGCTACACGGTGCCCGGTGAACGCGTCCGCATCGACGTCGCCGACCGCACCCCGTCGGGCGCCTGGACCGTCCGGATCGCCACCGGTACCTGACCGCCCGCGCACACGAAGAAGCCCCCTCGCTCTCGCGAGGGGGCTTCTTCCGTCGGTGCGCCGTCAGGGACTCGAACCCCGGACCCGCTGATTAAGAGTCAGCTGCTCTAACCAACTGAGCTAACGGCGCCTGGTGACGTCGTAGACATTAGCACCCGGATCGGCGGGAGGAAAAATCGAATGACCGGTGGTCGACGGGGCCGCCGACCTGCCCACCCGCACACACGCCCACAGCAGCACATCGGGTCCGGGGAGCCAGGGGTTACGGGTGTCGGGGGCGACCACCCAGCGAGGCACACCGGCGCTTCTTCCGCCGGTCAGGGGCGGGACGGTGACCGCGTCCCCCGTGCCGTGACAGAGCACCGGCGGCAGGGTGCCCCGGTGCCCATGGGGGCTTTCGGGGCAGCCCGCGCCCCACTCCTCCCACGACATGAGGGACGGCAGCCGCTGGGCCGTGCCCGGGGAGGCGAAGAGCATCATCCGCCCCCGGTGCGTGGCCACGGGGCCCGAACCCGGCCCCTCCGTCCAGAGCTGCTCCAGCATGCGCCTGCCGAAGAGTGCGGGCACGTTCACGACGTCGAAGGAGGAGCCGCACGGCAGCACACCGGGGGAGCCGGGGCGCGCCTCCCACTGCGAGAGCGTGCTGCGGGGATAGGGCGAAGCGCCCACGAGCCATGCGGCACCCGACGCCGTGACCTCGGCGGCCCTGTCGTCGGTGCGGTCCCGCAGCAGGGCGAAGATATCGACACCGTGGTGCGGGGCGACAGCGGTCCGCAGGGTCGTTTCGTCTTTCAGCCATGCGCTCATGTCGTCATGTCTACCGGCCGTGACGCTGCCGTTCCCCAGAGTTGCCGAAAGCCGGACAGGGAGGGCCCCGGCGGAGTATCTTGCCCGGCGGCATATGCCAGAGGTGTACCCGTGGTCACGGACGGCCGTGCGGTGTCAGGGCGTGGATTCGTTCAGCAGGGACCGGCCGAACTCGATCATCTTCTTGGCGTAGTCCTCGGTCCACTCCGCGCGCTCGGCTATGTCCGCGGGTGTGAGCCGGTCGAACCGGCGCGGATCGGCGAGCTGGGCGGCGGCCACGGCCTGGAACTCCACGGCCCGGTCGGTCGCCGCTCTGAAGGCGAGCGTCAGCTCCGTCGCGCGGGCCAGCAGTTCTCCCGGATCCTCCATCGACTCCAGGTCGAAGAAGTGCTCCGGGTCGGCCGCCGCCTCCGACGGCTCGAAGAGCAGCGGTGCGGGACGCAGCCGCTGCCGCTCGTTCCGCTCGGGTTGTGCCATGAGGTGTTCTTCCTTCCTCGGACGGACGGCCGGAATGTCGGCCGGTCGACCGGACGGCCACCTTCCATTGTCCAGCCCCGCACAAGAGCGCTGCCCAGGATCAGGGCGCCCAATGCACGCGATGCTCGGCGAGGTGGGCCAGGACCGCGTGGTTCGCCTCCCAGCCGTCCGGGAATTTCACCGTCACGCCCAGCTGGACCGGCTCCGTCGACGGGTGCTCGTCCAGCAGGTCGGCCACCCCCGCCCTGCACACCACGACGCACGCGTGCCTGTGCCGCGAGGCCAGGACGCACAGCCGGCCCGTCTCCAGATGGAACGCCGTGGCGTCAGGGCGGCCCGACAGCGGGTGCAGGACCACGGTCACATCGAACTCGCGGCCCTGGAGCCGGTTCGCCGTGTCCACCGCCACGCCCGTCACACCCAGCTCCGCGAGCGCCGCCCGCACCGCGGCGGCCTGGTCGCGGTGGGCCGTGCCGACCGCGACCCGCTCCGCCGTGACCGGCACCGGGTCGGGGCCGCGCTCGCTCGTCGCCGCGCCGCCCCTGTCCAGCAGCCTGCGCACCACAAGGGCCACCGCACCGACCGCCTCGGGGTCCGTGCGTGGGGTGTGCCTGGCCGGGAGCTCCAGCAGCCCCCAGCCGGACTCGGCCGCCTCGTCCAGCACCCGGTCAGGGCCCGACCCGTCCGACGGCACGCCGAACGACAGCCGCCGGTCGCCGTGGTCCGTACCGCTGCGGAACGGTGTGTACGGGTAGAACGCGTCCGACACCAGGGGCGCCGCCGACGCGGGCAGCCGCCAGGACACCGGCAGCCGGTGCTGCGGCAGATCCGGATTGTGCGCGAGCAGGGTCGCCACCGCGCTCGCCGACGGGTCGTACGAAAGGCCCGCCCACTGGTCGGCGCCCACGATCGAGAACGGGTCCAGCTGGCCGGGGTCCCCGACGAACAGCGCCCGCTCGAACAGCCCGGCCACCGCCAGCAGCGCGTCCGACCGCATCTGGTACGCCTCGTCGACGATGGCGTGCCCCCACGGCTCCACGTTCTTCACGTGCCCCCACTTGGCGGCGGTGGAGATCACGATGTCCAGGCCCGCCAGATCCGCCGCCTTCGCCGACTTCCGTACGTGCTCCAGGTCGTCCAGGGCCTTGTCGTACGGATCGGAGTCGCTGCTGTGCAGCCGGCCCACCGGCAGCCCGGGGGCCTTCTCGGCGAGCCGCAGCACCAGGTCGTCCACCTGGGCGTTGGTCTGGGCGACCACCATCAGCGGGCGGCCCGCGGCGGCCAGCTCCAGCGCGGCCCGCACCACCAGCGTCGACTTGCCCGCGCCCGGCGGGGAGTCCACCACGATGCCGCGCGCCGTACCGCGCAGGGTGTCGCCGAGGATCGCGTCGGTCGCCAGCGCCGCCGCGGCACCCGGGTCGGTAACGGCTGTCAAAGGAGGTCCTCCGCGGTCACGGGATCGGGCTGCTCGGCGGGTCCGGTGGTGCGGTCGGCGCCCGGCGGGCCGCCATGGGTCCACGGGGTGTCCTCCGGGTCGGGCAGCTTCGGCCCGCCCCGCTGGTCGTGCTCGAACAGCGTCCAGGCGATCCGGTCGCCGGACTCGGGCACCGAACCCGGCGAGGGCTCCTTGCCCCGGCCCATCCGGTCGGTGATCCGCAGGACCAGACCGAACGTCCCGGCGTCGGGGGCAGCGGGCTCCCCGGACCCGGCGGGCTCGGCGGCGTACCCCACGAACTCCGCCGTCTGCGGCTTCCCGTCCAGCGAGCGGTACACCTTGGTCCGCTCACCGAGCTGCGGGCGCTCGTCGGTCACCACCGTCACCAGGGGACGCGGCGAGGGCCGCTTCGACTCGCTGTACGCCATCTCGACCTCCGTCACCTCCCCGACGAACGCCTCGCCCGCCAGCCTGCGCCCCGCCAGCACCAGCGGATCGTCCAGCGCCTCCTGGGCGTCCAGCTGTGCCTGGGCCGTCTCCCGGGAGGCCAGCTTCTGCGCGGCCGTCACCGCGTCGTCCCTGCGCGGTTGCGGCGGTTCGCCCGCCCGCACCCGGTCCCGGTGCGCGGTGAACGACCAGCGGTCCCTGGTCCAGCGGTCCTCGGCCCTGGCCCCGTCGGGCAGCTCCCGCAGCAGGTCGAGCCCGCGCCACACGGCGTCCCAGGTGGGCAGCAGCACCCCCGCGAGCAGTGACCTGATCTCCCGCTCCGCGCCGCTCAGCTCACCGAGCCGGGTGTCGGCGTCGATGCCGTCCTCAGCGGCGGCCAGCGCCGTGCGCGCCCGGTCGTACCGCTCGATCGCGGGCGCCAGCAGCCTGTTGTCGAACGCCGGGTCCGTCGCAGGGCCGGCCGGCGGGCAGAGCAGCTGACCCGCACGGTCCCGCGCCCCCTCGGCCCGGAGCGCCGCCACCGCGCCGGACTCGCCGGCCGGCGGGTCGACCCAGGCGAGCAGCGCGCCGAGATGCTGGTCCTCCAGGCTGCTCTGCCCGGTCGCCCAGTGGCGGTTCAGCAGATCCGTCGCGGCGAGCAGCAGCGAGGAGCCCGGCACCCTGGCCCGCTCCCCGTAGTGCGTCAGCCAGCGGCCGAGCAGCGGCACACGCGCGGGAGCCGGATAGGGCGTCTCCGGGTCGTCCTCGGCGGTACGCCGGAAGCGCATGGACCGCCCGAGCAGCCGTACGAAGTCGAGTCCCGCCCTGCTGGGCACGATCAGCTGGGGCGCGTCCGCGCACAGCTCCACCTCGACCTTGACCTTCTTGCCGGTCCCGGGATCGACCTCGCTGCGCTCGGCAGGCTCGACCACATCGGCGTACGCGTCGATGTGCGGCAGCACCGCCTCGGCCAGCTCGGCGAGGAACGCGAACCGCAGATCGCGGTCGCGCGGCTGGGCCACCACCAGCAGCGTGGGCGCCGCGCGGTCGGTGCCCACGAGCGCGCCGAGCGGGGCGCCCGCCTCACCTGCGGTCGTCAGCGGCACCAGCACGAGCGGCTCAGCGGTCAGATGGCGGTGCCGGACGGTGGCCAGCGGCTGGGCCCGCCCGCTGTCGACCGCCTCCAGCCTGGCCAGGGTGCTGATCAGTGACATGGGACGCCGCCCTTGGCGCCGGCCAGGGCCTCGGCCCGCAGCGCGGCGGCTCTGCGCAGGGCCGCCACCGTCGGGTCGGCAGGATCGCCCTCCTTGCCGGCCGCCGCGGCCAGCACTCCGGCGACCGTCGTCAGACCGCCGAGCTCGCCCCGCACACTCCGGCCCAGCGATTCCACCGCGCCATCGGCGCGGGCCTTCGCCCGGCAGTGGAACGCCAGCTCGCACGCGGCCAGGCACTCCGGGGCGTACGCCGCGGGGACCGCCTCGACCGCGGTGCCCAGCTCGTCGCGGGAGCAGCCCGGGTCGAAGGTCGCGCCTTCGGGCAGGGCCGCCGCGATGTCCTCGACCCGGGTCAGCCTGGCCAGCTGGCGGCTGGTGACGGCGCGCTGCTTGCGCACGTCCACGACCGAGGCGGTCGGGAGGTTGGAGAAGTCCTTCGGGCAGACCAGCAGGATCCGGTGCCCGACCTCTGCGCCCTCGGTCATCGCGGCGATCCGCTCCAGCGCCAGGACATAGACGGCGGACTGGCGGGCCGCCGCACCGACCTTCGACGCGTCAGCCGAACTGTCGATCATCGGGAAGGACTTGATCTCGACGACCGTCCAGGTGCCGTCGGGGTGCACCACCACGGCGTCCGGCTCCAGATAGGCGGGTGAGCCCGCGACCTCCAGGGCCAGCATCGGATGGTCGAGCAGCGCCCAGCCGCCCGCCGCAGTGGCCTCGCGCAGCGCCAGCGCCGTACGCGCGGCGCGGCCTTCGGGGCCTGCGGCGGTCAGATCGGGCACCACGGCATCGGCCGGCGCGTCGGCGCCGCCGCCGAGCCGCTCGACGAGCAGGCGCAGCAGCTCCGTGCCGCCGTCGGCCTTGACCTTCGCCTCGAAGGCGTTGCCCCGCACGAAAGCGAACTGCGACTGGCCGAAGGGTGCGGGGGAGCCCAGCGCGGTGGCCAGCGCGGCCTTGTCGACGCCCGCGCCGTCGAGCAGGGCGCGCCGCTTGCACCCAGGGTTGGCGGCGAGCGCGGCCAGCGCGCGCGCGTCGAGCGGACGCGGCGCCACCGCGGGGCCGCGCAGCTCAGCGAGCCGCTGCCGGAGCGTCGTCGCTGGCTTCGGCGGCGGAGCGGGCGCGCGCGTGGCTGGAATCTGCGGAGTCGGTCCACTGGCCGGGTATTCGCTCACCCGCGGAAGTCTTGCATCCGTCACCGACAATCGTGGATTTCGTGGGGGTGGGGGGCGCGGGCACCCGCACGAACACCGCCCTCACGCGGTCCTGGACGCGGTCGGCGAGCCGCATGAACGGCCTGGTCAGCAGCGCGCCGGCGGCCATCACGGCGGCACCGGCCACGGCGTCGAGGAAATAGTGGTTCGCCGTGCCCATCACGACGAACACGGTGACCAGCGGATAGACGATGCCCACGGTCCGCACGAGCGGGTGGCGGCCGTGGCGCCACAGCAGGACGCCGCACCACACCGCCCAGCCGACGTGCAGGCTCGGCATCGCCGCGTACTGGTTGGTCATCCCGCTGAGCCCGCGCGGGGCGCTCGCGCCGGTGCCCCACCACCCGTACGAGCTGTACTGCGCCATCGTGTCGACGAAACCGTGGTGGGCGTCGAGCAGCCGGGGCGGACAGGTCGGCATCAGCGTGAAGCCGACCAGCCCGAGGAGCGTGGAGGTCATCAGCCAGGTACGGGCCGCCCGGTAGGCGGCGGAGCGGCGCCGGAACATCCAGATCAGGACGGCAGGGGTGGCCACGTAGTGCAGGGAGGCGTAGGCGAAGTCGGCGGGTATGCCGAGCACGGGGTGGCCGGTCAGCAGCCGGTTGAGAGGGTGCTCCGCGTTCAGGTGGAGCATCTGCTCCAGGCGGAGGATCGCCAGGCCGTTGTCCACGGCCGCGGGGATGTTCTCGTGGACGAGCAGTCGGCCCACCGAGTACAGCCCGTACACCACCGCGATCAGCGGAAGCTCGGTCCACCAGCGGGGCCGGTGACCGAAGGACGGTGTCCCGGTGGTGGCGTGCGGCATCCGGTTGCTCTCCCCATGTTCATGCGGTCGACGGCGGGCGTTCAACCGTACGGCGGTCGTATGCCCTGATTCCCCTCGGGGGCCGTCCCACGCGGACCGTCGCTGGTCACGTGTCGGTAAGGACGCGGACGCCGCCCCGGGGGTTGCGCGTGGGGTGTGTGGGAGATGATGGAGCGGGGCCTGAGCCCGCCCGGTTCGGCAGCCGGCCGTCCGCGCCCGGCACCCCCGTCGCTGTCCCGGACACCGCTGTCCCGGACCCACCAGATCCTAGGGTCCCCGGATCTTCGGATCTCCGTATTTTTCAGGGAGAGCCGTCATGGCACCGCGAATCCTGCTCGCCCGGCACGGCCAGACACAGTGGTCGGTCCAGGGCAATCACACCGGCAGGACCGACATCCCCCTCCTCGACACCGGCCGCGAGGGCGCAAAGCTGCTCGGCGAACGCCTGCACCGGGAGCCGTGGGGCGGCCTGCCCGGCGTCGAGGTACGGACCAGTCCGCTGGTCCGTGCCGCCGAGACCTGCGCGATCGCCGGATTCGGTGAGCGGGCGCAGCCGTGGGACGCGCTGATGGAGTGGGACTACGGGGATTACGAGGGCCTGACCCCGGCACAGATCAAGGCGGACCGGCCGGACTGGCTCATCTGGCGCGACGGGGTCCCGGGGGGCGAGACCCTGGCCGCGCTCGCGGCCAGGGCGGACGAGGTCGTCGAGTGGGCGCGGTCCGCGGACCGCGATGTGCTGGTGTTCGCGCACGGGCACATCCTGCGGGCGCTGGGGGCGCGGTGGCTGGGCGAGGACGTGTCCTTCGCCGCGCGGATCCGGCTGGAGCCGACGTCCCTGTCGGTGCTGGGCTGGGCGTACGGGATGCCGGCCCTGGAACGCTGGAACGACACGGGCCACCTGGGCGCCTGACCCCGCGCATATCCGGCCGGGGCCGGAAAAACCCGGCCCGGGCCGGCGAATCCAGCCGGGGCCGGCGAATCCAGCCCGGCCGGGCCGGCAAAACCCAGCCCGTCCGGCGTTCGAGGACGGAACCGGTGCGCGGGGTCCGGGAGGCGCTCTCCTACGAGGCTCACATGGTCAGCCGGCCCAGAACCGAGGTCCAGGGTTCCGTCCTCAATCGCCGGACAGGCGTGAATGTGCCGGCCAGGGCCGGAAAGACTGACCAGGCCAGGGCCGGAGGAGACCTCAGGTGTCCGGGGGGAGTTCCTCGTAGCGGGAGAGGAGGGCCGCCACCTCGGGGCCACCCCGCGGCCGAAGCACGCGTACCGCGCTCGCCAGCATCCCGCGGATCCGCGAGGACTGGACCCGGTCCAGCAGGTCCAGCACCTCGTGGCTCACGGCCGCCGCCTCGTCGGCCGTGCCCGCCCGCGCCAGGTCTCCCGCGAGCTGCGCGCGGTACAGCGCGAGGTTCCGGGTGAAGTGCGGGTCCTGCAGCAGGGTCGCCCGCCGCCCGTGGCGGGCCGCCCGGGGCCAGTCGCCCAGCGCCGACCAGCACTGCGCCTCCAGCAGTTCCAGCTCCGCCTCCCGGAAGAAGGTCATCCACTCCGGGTCCGCGTCGCTCGGCCCCCGCGCGAACGCCGCCCGCGCCCGCCCGATCGCCTGGTCGCACCCGGTGCGGTCCCCGAGCCACGCCCTGGCCCCCGCTTCCCGCAGTGCAAGCAGCGCCAGCAGCCGCGGTGAGCCGAGCGGCCGGGCCGCCCGCTGCCCGGCCTCCGCCGCGCGGACCGCCTCGCGCGCCCGCCCCGTGTCCCGGGCCAGGAACGACGCGTTGCAGAAGGCGTGCGCCTCCAGCGCGGCGTCCCCGGCCAGCCGCGCCGTCGCGAGTGCCTCCGCGTAATGGGAGCGCGCGTCGTCGAACCGCCCCGAGTCGTGGGCCAGCCACCCCACCGAGATCGCCAGCTCACCGGCGCCCGCGTGCAGCCGGTCCGCGGTCCTGCGCCGTGTCGTGGTCCCGGAGTCGAGCAGGGCGTACGCGGCCCGGAGCGGCTGGGAGGCCCGCCGGTAGAGGCCGTCCGCGCCGTGCCGGTCGTCCAGCAGCCGGATCTGCCGCACCGCCTTCTCCACGGCACTCACCTCGGCCTCGCCGACCCGGCGCTGCGCGGGGACGGCGAGGGAGGCGGCGGCGGCCGGGTGGCCGCCGAGGCCCAGGGACGCGGCCGCCACCGTGGCGGTACCGCTGGTCATGAACACGCGACGCAGCACGTCGCTCTCCTCGTGAAAGTCACTGTCGGGCGTGGGGGGCGTGGGGGGTGTGGGGACGGGCGCCGTACGGGCCGCCCGGCCGCGCACGCTCTCGCGGGCCGAGAAGCCCAGGTCCGCGAGGCTCGCCCCGGGGAACATGTGCAGGAACACCCGTTCGTACGCGTAGTTGGGACAGCGGATCTCGCCGGACTCCACGCGTCCGATGTACCGGGCGTCGCACGCGACCTGTTCACCGATCTCGCGCGCGGCCCTGCGGACCGCTGCCGCGAACTCCCCGGCGGAGCGCTGTCCGCGCAGCCGCCGGAAGGCGAGGTTGGGAACTGCCCGTGTCGACACCATGGCGGGGCCCTCTCCTGTGCGGCCGGGCTCCTGCTTCCGGTGTCCCGGCAGAGCAAGAACGTACCTGCTGTGACGGGACGCACACGCAGCGTTTACCTATAAATCAGACATCTCACCCGCGATCCGCCATGAACTGCCACCCTTTGCGGCGGCGTGCCGCCGTAGCCGTTGACGCCGTAGGCGCGTTGGTCCATGTGGAGACGGCGCGCTGCACCGTCCCGTGAGACGAGTCGAGACGAAGAGGAGGGGTTCCCTTGCCTCAGATGGGCCCGGAAACCACACCGTGCGACCTGGTGACCGTCCCGGCACGTCAGGGACTGGAGGCCGTGGACATCCTGCGCAGAACGGCGGAGAACGATCCCGTGGGCCCTGTCCTGCACGACGGGGCCTGCGCCGTCCTCGGTTTCGTGGTGCCCTCGGGCACGGCCGAGGCGTGGGACGTGCCGGGCAGCGCCTGTACGCGGACGGACGGCCGCGGATTCCGCGTCCCCGCCGAGCCGCCCGTCACCGGAGGCGGCTGGCTCCTGCCGCCCGCCGACGAGGCCCCCGTCACCGACCCGGCCGTCCTGAGGGCGGCCCTCGACCAGGCGGCCCGGCTCATCGAGGCGGCCGACAACCGCAGCTGAGTCCATAATGGGCCAGGTGGGCGGAGTTCCCGCCGTCGCCGGGTCCTCCCAGGGAACCGGCCGGACCCGGTGAGTGAGGACGAGCGCGCGTGGCACGTCGAGGAGCGGCCCGTGGCGCGAACGACCGGAAGCGGTCCGAGCGCCGGCCGGAGCCGGTCTCGGCGACGGTGGACGGCGGCGTCGCCGAGCTCGTGCCCGACCGTGAGCGCGCGCGTGCGTGGACGCTGCTCCTGGACGGCGCCCCGCAGTCCCATGTGGACCTGGACGACCCCGCGTACCTCTCGTTCGCCTACCAGCGCAGACTCGGCCATGTCATCGACCTCGCCGCGCCCGCCGGCCGACCCCTCCAGGCGGTGCACCTCGGCGGGGGAGCCTTCACGCTCGCCCGGTACCTCGCCGCGAGCCGGCCCCGCTCCACCCAGCAGATCGTGGAGATCGACACACCCCTCGTCCAACTGGTGCGGCGCGAGCTGCCCCTGGACCCACAGGCGCGGATACGGGTCCGTTCGGCCGACGCCCGCGCCGGACTCGGCAGGATCCAGGACGGCTGGGCCGACCTTGTCGTCGCCGACGTCTTCGACGGGGCGCGTACCCCCGCGCATCTCACCTCCGCCGAATTCCTCACCGAGGTACGCAGGGTGCTGAAGCCCGGCGGCCAGTACGCCGCGAACCTCACCGACGGCCCGCCGCTCGCCCACCTGCGCGGTCAGGTCGCCACGGCCGCCTCGCTCTTCCCCGAACTGGCCATGGCCGCCGACCCCGCCGTCTGGCGCGGCCGGCGTTTCGGCAACGCCGTCCTGGTCGCCTCCGACCTGCCGATCGCGGTCGCCGAGCTCACCCGGCGGGTCGCGAGCGACCCCCACCCGGGCCGCGTCGAACAGGGCCGTGCGCTCGCCGACTTCACGGGAGGCGCCGCCGTCGTCACCGACGCGGGAGCCAAGCCGTCCCCGGCCCCGCCGCCGGACGCCTTCTCCTGAGGGCCGGGGCGTGAAGGCGCCTACTGGTCGACGATCTCCACCAGCGGCGGATGGCCGTTCCAGGTGCAGAACACGGAGACCGTCGCGCCCGCCCCGTCACTGAAGTCCACCCGGATCCACCCCGGGTTCGTCCACACCTGCATCGACCAGCCCTGTTCAGGCGTCGCCGAGACCAGCTTCGCCGAGTCGTCCGCCAGCTCCAGGACGACCCTGCCACCGCGCGTCGGGTAGCTCTTCACCTCGCCCGAAGCCGTCGAATCGCCCTGATCGCCCGCATCGGCCGGCGGCTTCTCCTCGCCCCGACCCGGGGAGGGAGCCCGGGTGGACGGCTTCCGGGAGGCCGAGGGAGACGGCGTGGGTGTGGTCGGGGAAGCGGTGGCGCTCGGCGACGGCAGTGCGCGGTGCGTCGATGACGACACCGGCACGTTCGTCGCCTGCCCGGCACGCGCCGAGATCGGTACGGCCCGCGGAGGGTCGTACGCCGTTCCCGACATGACCGTGTGCACGCCCCACCACGACAGGGTGACCGCCGCACCCGTGGCGAGCGACCACGCGACCGCGTGTACGAATCCTCGTTGCATCGGGGGACATCCTGCACCACGCGCACGGCTGCTGTCCTGGAGAGGACCCGGTTCCTCCGTATGGGCTACGGTGCGGCGCATGCCTAGTGTGCTCGTGGTCGAGGACGACCAGTTCGTACGTTCCGCCCTCATCCGGCACCTGACCGAGGCCTCGCACACGGTACGGAGTGTCGGCACCGCCCTCGAAGCGCTGCGCGAGGTCGCGCACTTCCGCTTCGACGTGGTCGTCCTCGACCTCGGGCTGCCCGACCTCGACGGCGCCGAGGCGCTGAAGATGCTGCGGTCCATCACCGACGTACCCGTCATCATCGCGACCGCGCGGGACAACGAGGCCGAGATAGTCAGGCTGCTCAACGACGGTGCCGACGACTACCTCACCAAACCGTTCTCGGTGGAGCACCTCTCCGCCCGCATGGCGGCCGTCCTGCGCCGCACCCGTGGCACCGGCTCCCAGGCCCCGCCCCCGCGGGTCCTCCAGGTCGGAGGGCTCTCCATCGACCCGCTGCGCCGCCAGGCCGAACTGGACGGCACGGCACTGGACCTGACCCGCCGTGAATTCGACCTGCTGGCCTTCCTCGCCGGCCGCCCCGGCGTCGTCGTCCCGCGCCGTGAGCTGCTGGCCGAGGTCTGGAAGCAGTCCTACGGGGACGACCAGACCATCGACGTCCATCTCTCCTGGCTGCGCCGAAAGCTGGGAGAGACCGCCGCCAGGCCGCGCTATCTGCACACCCTGCGCGGAGTCGGCGTCAAACTGGAACCTCCGGCCACGGGAACCAGTGGTCCGGGGCCGACCGGATGAGATGGGCCCTGGTCAAGGTCTGTCTGGCCGTCACCGCGATGGTCGTGATCGCCTTCGCCGTGCCGCTCGGGCTCGTCATCAAGGAGATGGCCCGTGACCGCGCCTTCTCCGACGCCGAGCGGCAGGCCGCCACCATCGGGCCCACCCTCACCATCACCACCGACCGCGAGGAGCTCACCCGGGCCGTACTGTCCACCGAGCCGGGCGGCCGGGGCCGCCTCGCGGTGCACGTACCCGCCACCGAACAGGGCGGCTCCCGCCAGGAGATCGGCACCCGGCGCGCGACCCGAGCGGACCTGGAGACCGTACGGAAGTCGGGCCGCGCCTCCATCACCGATGTGCCGGGCGGTTCCGCGCTGCTCCAGCCCACCGCGCTCGGCTCAGGGGGCATCGCGGTCGTCGAGGTGTTCGTGCCGGCCGACGAGGTCTCCAACGGCGTCGGCACTGCCTGGCTGGTCCTCGCCGGCGTGGGCGTCGCGCTGATCGTCGGCTCGGTGGCCGTGGCCGACCGGCTCGGCGTACGGATGGTGGAGCCCGCGCAGCGGCTCGCGGGCGCCGCCCAGGACCTGGGGGAGGGGCGGCTGGGCACCAGGGTGCCCGAGGAGGGCCCCACCGAGCTCCGATCGGCCGCGGTCGCGTTCAACTCCATGGCCGACCAGGTGGTGCAGCTCCTGGCCAACGAACGCGAACTGGCCGCAGACCTCTCGCACCGGCTCCGCACTCCGCTGACCGTGCTCCGCCTCAACGCCGCCTCGCTGGGCGAGGGTCCCGCCGTCGAGCAGACCAGGGCCGCGGTCGAACAGCTGGAGCACGAGGTCGACACGATCATCCGTACGGCCCGGGAGCAGCGCCCGCAGACCCAGGGCGGGCAGCAGGGCGCGGGCGCCGGGTGCGACGCCTCCGAGGTCATCCGGGACCGCATGGGGTTCTGGTCGGCGCTGGCCGAGGACGAGGGGCGCACGGTGCGTCTCGCGGGCGTGGACCGCACCGTGCGGATCCCGGTGGCCAGGCCCGAACTCGTCGCAGCCCTGGACGCGTTGCTCGGCAACGTCTTCCGGCACACCCCGGAGGGCACGGCCTTCGCCGTCGATGTCCACCACAGCGGTGACGCGGTGCTCGTGCTGGTGTCGGACGCCGGGCCAGGCATACCCGATCCGGAATCCGCCCTGG
Organism: Streptomyces sp. NPDC048565; assembly: GCF_040650935.1. Taxonomy (NCBI): domain Bacteria; kingdom Bacillati; phylum Actinomycetota; class Actinomycetes; order Kitasatosporales; family Streptomycetaceae; genus Streptomyces; species Streptomyces sp. NPDC048565. Next base: position 205,443 of record NZ_JBEZIH010000001.1, on the reverse strand, counting down.
CCCGGGGCGCCAGCGGGCGGAACGGGTCCCAGGGCGAGGTGGGGTCGACCGGCCTCGGTCTCGACATCGTCCGCAGGGTCGCCGAATCCACCGGCGGTGACCTGCGGATCGGGCGGTCGGTGCTCGGCGGAACCGAGGTACGCATCTGGATCGGACTCGACGGCGGCCCGGCCGAGCGCGCCCGCCGGGGACACCGGGAGGGCCGCCGTAGCGGAAGACGGACCAGGTCCTGGGCGGCCCGGTCATGACCGGTCGGTCTTAACCCGTACCGATGCCCTCCTTAAGCAAACCCTAAGAACACCAACTCGGTTCCCATGGGCGCCCTTTGTCCGTTTCCCGGGGGCTAGCGTGCAGACGCAATCACCCCCCGGCAGGACAGAGGAACGCGATGGGCATCAGTACGCACCGCCGCACGACGAGCACCCGCACGAAGGCGGTCGGCGCCCTCGTCGCCGCGGCGGTCGTGGGCGGCACGGTCTTCGCACTCACCGGCACCGCGCAGGCGGCGGCCGTCGGCGCCACCTACACGAGGGCCAGCGACTGGACCGGTGGATACACCGGGCAGTACGTCGTCTCCAACGACACGGGGAACGCCCAGTCGGGCTGGACGCTCGAATTCGACCTGCCCACCGGCACGAAGATCGACTCCCTGTGGAACGGTGAGCACACCGTCAGCGGCAACCACGTCACCGTGAAGCCCGAGAGCTGGAACAAGGACATCGCTCCGGGTGAGTCCGTGACGATCGGCTTCGTCGCCGGGTCCGAAGGAGCCGTGTCCGCGGGCACCACAGCGGCGGCGGCAGACCCGGAAGGCTGCCTCATCAACGACGCCGCCTGCTCCGCGGACGGTGGCGCGGCGCCGGAACCGAGCGGACGCCCGACCGACACCCCGACCTCGGCCCCCACGCCGACGGAGAACGCGACACCCACCGGGACCCCGGAGGACGAGGCGACGGACACCCCCACGTCCGAGCCCTCCGAGCCCTCTGAACCGGCCGATTCGGCAGGTACGGCCGACGGGGCGGGATTCGCCCCGTACGTCGACACCTCGCTCTACCCGGCCTACGACCTGCTGGACACCGCGGCCGGCACGGGCGTCAAGGAGTTCAACCTGGCGTTCATCACGTCGGGCGGCGGCTGCGCGCCGCTGTGGGGCGGGGTCACCGGACTCGGCGACGACCAGGTGGCCTCCCAGATCGGCGCGCTGCGGGCCGAGGGTGGTGACGTGCGCGTCTCCTTCGGCGGGGCGGCCGGCGCGGAGCTGGCTCTGAACTGCTCATCGGCCGAGGAGCTGGCCAAGGCGTACGGCGAGGTCATCGACACGTACGAGCTGACCAAGGTCGACTTCGACATCGAAGGCGGCGCGCTCCCCGATACCGCCGCGAACACCCGGCGCTCGCAGGCCATCGCCGAGCTCCAGAAGTCGCACCCCGGTCTCGACGTGTCCTTCACCCTGCCCGTGATGCCCGAGGGGCTGACCCAGGACGGCGTGGACCTGGTCGCGGATGCGAAGGAGAACGGCGTCGCGATCGACGCGGTCAACATCATGGCGATGGACTACGGGGCCTCCTACGACGGGGACATGGGCGACTACGCCACCCAGGCGGCCACCGCCACGCAGGCCCAGATCAAGAGCGTGCTCGGGCTCTCGGACGCGGAGGCATGGAAGGCCGTCGCCGTCACCCCGATGATCGGCGTGAACGACGTCGCCACCGAGATCTTCACCGTCGACGACGCCACCCAGCTCGTGGAGTTCGCATCGGAGAACGGCATCGGCCGGCTGTCGATGTGGTCGGGCACGCGTGACGTCCAGTGCGCGGACGGCGAGAAGCCGACCGCGGACGCGACCTGCAGCTCGATCCTCCAGGAGCCGCTGGCCTTCACCCAGGCGTTCGGCGCCTTCGGTTAGTCCCGCGCCCCATCGACCACCACCCCGACGCGCGCGTCCCGGCCGGCCCCACTCCCCCCACACTCCGGCCGGGGCGCGCGCCCCTTCGTCTGCGGAGCCCGCGCCCGGAAGAGCCGAACAGTCCCGCGCGCCGGTGGAGTTCGGGGAAAGAACGCGGAAACGGTTCCTGACCCCCTGTGTGCCCTCACAGGGCCTCACCCCGTTCATCTTCCGGCGGGCGTCTCCCGGTCCGCCGATGAGTCGGACACCGTCCCGGACCCGGTGCGGGAATCAGGTGCCTTACCCCGGCCGTCCGGGTGTCCAGCGAGGTCTTTCGAGGCCCAACACCCCCTGACCTGCCGCGATTCCACTCGCTGCGCAAATCGCATGCAGGGCGCGCCGATTGACGCAAGCCCTCTGCCGGACACGTTCACGTGACTTGCAGGACACACTCGGGCAACGGAAGCGTCTTCAACTCTTGACACCCACCCCCTTGAGGCAGCAGTGTTCCGGCAACAGCGCATGGGAGCGCTCCCATATCGAACGAGGTTTTTCGCTCGTACGGGGACGGCACCGCCCATGTCATCTCCGTACCACTGGCACCCGCACCCACCAGCGCGTATGCCGAGCAGATCGAACGCCAGTCCCACCTGGAACAAGGAGTAGTGGAATGCGCATCACCCGCACTGTCGCAGGTCGAAGCCGCAGAACCGCCATGTTGGCAACCACGGGCCTCACGGCCGCCGCCCTGCTGCTGACCGGCTGCAGCGATTCCGGCTCGGATTCGGCCGAGGACGCTGACGGGAACATCACCCTGACCCTCGCCGACTTCGGACAGTTCGGGTACAAGGAGGCGAAGCTCTTCGAGAAGTACCACGAGCTGCACCCGAACATCACGGTCAAGGCGAACACCTCGGCCGACGAGAAGGTCTACTACCCCAAGTTCCTCCAGCAGCTCAACACGGGCAGCGGTCTGGCCGACATCCACGGCGTCGAGGTCGGCCGCGTGAAGGAGCTCGTCGACACGAAGGCGGACGCCTTCGCGGACCTGTCCAAGGTGATCGACACCGACCAGTGGGTGAACTGGAAGGCGCTGCAGGCGACCACCGAGGACGGCAAGGTCATCGGTGCCGGCACCGACATCGGCCCGATGTCGCTCTGTTACCGCCGCGACCTGTTCGAGAAGGCCGGTCTGCCGACCGACCGCACCGAGGTCGCCGAGAAGGTCGCCGGCGGCTGGGAGGACTACCTCAAGCTCGGTGTGGAGTACAAGAAGAAGGCTCCCAAGAACACCTTCTACATGGACTCCGCCAGCGCCATGTACAACGGCGTGGTCAGCTCGAACGAGGAGCAGTACTACTCCAAGGACGGCGAGCCGATCTACAAGGACAGCCCCAGCGTCAAGAAGGGCTGGAACCTGGCCGCCGAGGCGGTCGACAAGGGCCTGAGCCAGGGGCTGGCCCAGTTCACCGACGAGTGGGGTGTCGCCCTGCGCAAGGGCAGCATCGCCACCGTGGCCTGCCCCGCGTGGATGGCCGCACGGATCACCACGGACGCCGGTGACAAGTACAAGGGCAAGTGGGACATCGCCCGCACCCCGGGTGACACCGCGGCCAACTGGGGCGGTTCGTTCCTCGCGGTGCCCGCCAAGGGCAAGCACGTCAAGGAGGCCGGCGAGCTCGTCAAGTGGCTGACCGCGCCCGAGCAGCAGGCCGCCGTCTTCAAGGCCGCCGGTCTCTTCCCGTCGAACAAGGGCGCCTACGAGCTCCCCGACGTGAAGACCGCCAAGCTGCCCTACTTCAACGACGCCCCGATCGGTGAGATCTACGCCGAAGAGGCACAGATCATCCCGGCCGCCGTGCTCGGCCCGAAGGACGGTGTCATCAAGGACACCATCACCCCGCAGATCAACAACATGGAGGTGCGGGGCACCAGCCCGGACGACGCCTGGGACGCAGCCGTCAAGGCGCTCGACAAGGTGATCGGCTGATCCAGTCCGGTGCGGGCGGCAGGGACGCCCGAGCGGCCCCGGCCGCCCGCACCGGTGCCGGCTCCCACGAGCCGGCCGCGCACGGCCTCCGACACCTCCGCCGGACCTGAAGAGGTCCGGCCTTGCCCCTGCGGTGTCGGCACACCCCAGGGAAGGACTCCCACCTGTGGCAACCACGACCCCCACCAGGGGCGCAAGCGGCTCCCAGCACGGCCGCCGCGCTCCGAAGCCCATGACCCCACGCCGCCAGGCGTGGCGCAGCAGGCTCTGGCGACTCGACGACAAGGCATCGCCGTACGCCTACATCGCCCCGTTCTTCCTCGTCTTCGGAGCCTTCGGGCTCTACCCGCTCATCTACACCGGCTGGATAGCCCTCCACAAGGTGGAGATGACCAGTCTCGACCAGATGGAGTGGGTCGGCTGGGAGAACTTCAGCACCATCCTCCAGGACTCCGAGTTCTGGACCGCGGTCTCCAACACCTTCGTCATCGGCGTCATTTCGACCGTGCCGCAGCTGATGGTCGCGCTCGGCCTGGCCCATCTGCTGAACTACAAGCTCCGTGCCAGCACCTTCTGGCGCACCGTGATCCTCACCCCGTACGCCACGTCGGTGGCCTCCGCCGCCCTGGTCTTCGCCCTGGTGTTCCGGGCCGACGGCGGTCTGCTGAACTGGTTCCTCGGCCTCTTCGGCATCGGCGAGACGAACTGGGCCAACGGTCACTGGACGTCGAACATCGCCATCGCCGTCATCGTGATCTGGCGCTGGACGGGCTACAACACGCTGATCTATCTGGCCGCGATGCAGGCCGTACCGTCCGACCTCTACGAGGCCGCGTCGATCGACGGGGCCACGCGCTGGCAGCAGTTCCGCAACGTGACGATTCCCGCGCTGCGGCCGACGATCCTCTTCACGATCGTCATCTCGACCATCGGCTCGATGCAGCTGTTCGGTGAGCCCCTCCTGCTGGAGGGCGGCGCCACCGGAGCACAGGGCGGTACCGAGAACCAGTACGAGACGCTCAGTGTCTACCTCTACAACTACGGCTGGAATCTCGGACATCTCGGGGCAGCCGCCGCAGTCGCCTGGGCCATGCTCGTCCTGCTGCTGCTCATTGCCGCGATCAACTGGCTCATCGGGCGCCTCGGGCGCAAGACCGCGGCCTGACGGGAGCGATTTTCCATGACCACCACAAGCCCCATCGCCGCTTCGGACCGCCCGCGCGCCTCCGGGGCCGCCGTCCGCGACGAACCCCCGCGCCGCCGCCGCTTCAAGCCCGGCGCCGGCCGCCAGCACCACGCAGGCCCCTTCGCCTACTTCGCCCTCGCCGTCGTCGGCCTCGGCTCGCTGTTCCCGCTGTACTGGACGCTCGTGGCGGCGTCCCGTACGCAGGACGAGATTCTGGACGCCAGCCCGCCGCTCATCCCGGGTGGCAACCTCTTCAACAACCTCCAGGCGGCCTGGGAGCAGGCGCACCTCGGCAAGGCCATCGTCAACACACTGGTCGTGTCCGCCAGCATCACGGTGGCGACCCTGTTCTTCTGCACCCTGGCGGGTTACGCCTTCGCCAAGATGCGCTTCAGGGGACGCGGCGCCCTGATGACGGCGGTCATCGCCACGCTGACGATCCCGCCGCAGCTCAGCGTCGTACCGCTGTTCATGCTGATGTCGGACATCGGCTGGGGCGGTCAGCTGGAGTCGGTGATCTTCCCGACCCTCGTGAGCGCGTTCGGTGTGTTCTTCATGCGCCAGTACCTCATCGAGGCGCTGCCGTACGAGCTCATCGAGGCGGGCCGGGTGGACGGGGCGAACAACATCCGCATCGTGTGGAGCATCGTCCTCCCGGTCGCCCGGCCGGCCATGATGGTGCTCGGCATGCTCACCTTCGTGCAGGCCTGGAACGACTTCTTCTGGCCCTACCTCGCACTGAGTGCGGAGAACCCCACGCTCCAGGTGGCCCTCGGCCTGCTGAGCGCGTCCTACGTGCCCGACCAGAGCATCGTCATGGCCGGCGCGCTGATCAGCACCCTGCCGCTGCTCGTCGTCTTCGTGATCTTCGGCAAGCAGATCGTCGGCGGCATCATGGCCGGTGCGGTCAAGGGCTGAACGCCTCCGCACCCCGCCTGTCCGCCCCCGGGTGCGCCCTGGCGCCTCCCGTACGGCCTGTACCTGACCACAGGCCGTACGGGTACGGTATTGGGTTCCCGCACCTACCTGTCCTCGTCCCCTCCACCCCCATGGGAGCGCTCCCGCATGACAGCCGTACGACCCGACACCACCCCGAAGCAAGCGCCCGGGACGCTGTTCCCCACGGGCTTCATCTGGGGTGCGGCGACCGCCTCCTACCAGGTCGAGGGCGCCGCCGCCGAGGACGGCCGCACGCCGTCCATCTGGGACACCTTCAGCCGTACCCCCGGCAAGGTCCGCAACGGCGACACCGGTGACATCGCCGCCGACCACTACCACCGCTACCGCGACGACGTCGCGCTCATGAAGCAGCTCGGGCTGAAGGCCTACCGCTTCTCCGTCTCCTGGTCCCGCGTCCAGCCCACCGGCCGCGGCCCCGCCGTCGAGCGCGGTCTCGACTTCTACCGCAAGCTCGTCGACGAGCTGCTGGACGCCGGCATCATGCCCGTCGCCACCCTCTACCACTGGGACCTGCCCCAGGAGCTCGAGGACGCCGGCGGCTGGCCCGAGCGCGTGACCGCCGACCGTTTCGCCGACTACGCCGCCATCGTCTCCGGCGCGCTCGGCGACCGCGTCGGCATGTGGACCACCCTCAACGAGCCGTGGTGCTCGGCCTATCTCGGTTACGGCTCCGGTGTGCACGCCCCCGGCCGTACCGAGCCCGCAGCGGCGCTGCAGGCGGCCCATCACCTCAATCTCGCCCATGGCCGGGCGATCGAGGTTCTGCGCGACCAACTCCCCGCTTCCGCGCAGACCTCGGTCACCCTTAATCTCCACCAGGTCCGCCCGCTCACCGACAGCGAGGGCGACGCGGACGCCGCCCGCCGCATCGACGCCGTCGGCAACCGGGTCTTCACCGGTCCGATGCTGCGCGGGGAGTACCCCGCGGACCTGATCGCCGACACCTCGCACCTGGTGGACTGGTCGAAGCTGGTCAAGGACGGCGACCTCGCCACCATCTCCCGCCCGGTCGACGCGCTCGGCATCAACTACTACACGCCGACGCTGGTATCCACCCCGGTGGAGGGGGCCGAGTACGAGCGCAGCGAGGCGCACGGCTCCAGCGCGCACTCTCCCTGGCCCGGTTCCGAGCGCGTCGCCTTCCACCTCGCCGAAGGGAAGGAGCGGACCGCGATGGACTGGTCGATCGACCCCGACGGGCTCTACAACCTCCTCATGGACACCCACCGGGACCACCCCGGGCTCCCGCTCATGGTCACGGAGAACGGCGCGGCCTTCGACGACTACGCCTCGCCCGAGGGGAAGGTCGAGGACCCGGAGCGCGTCGCGTATCTGCACGGCCACCTCGACGCCGTGCAGCGGGCCGTCGCCGACGGTGCGGACGTCCGCGGCTACTTCCTCTGGTCGCTGATGGACAACTTCGAGTGGGCGTACGGCTATTCGAAGCGCTTCGGCGCGGTCTACGTCGACTACGCCTCCCAGCGCCGTATCCCCAAGACGAGTGCCCACTGGTACTCCGACGTGATCCGCCGCCACGCACTGCCTCCTCTCGGCACCGTCTGACCCTGACCTGGGAGAACAGCGGGACCCGGCACACCGCCGGGTCCCGTTTTTCTGTGCCCGCCCCCTTGTTCCGCGGTCCCGGGGCGGGCCCGCCTTACATGTCCGTCACACGCACCCCGTACGCTTGGGAGCGCTCCCAAAAAGTGTGGCGCCGGGTGGGCCGATGGGCCCTGCCGAGTGTCAAGGGATCGGACGGTGGGACTTGGTTTTGGTCAACCCGCTGTGAGAAGTTGACCGCGAACGGGAGGCAGCCATGGCGGCAGCGCGAGTACGGAGTGGCGGGCGGCCCACGCTCGAAGAGGTGGCGGCCAGGGCCGGCGTGGGGCGGGGCACGGCCTCGCGCGTCATCAACGGCTCCCCGCGGGTCAGCGCGCAGACCAGGGAGGCCGTCGAGGCGGCGGTCGCCGAGCTGGGTTATGTGCCCAACCGCGCGGCGCGCGCACTCGCGGGCAACCGCACGGACGCCATCGCGCTCGTCGTCCCCGAGTCCGAGAGCCGGTTCTTCGCCGAGCCGTACTTCTCCGACATCGTGCGTGGTGTCGGGGCGGCACTCGCCGACACCGAGATGCAGCTGCTCCTGACCCTCGCCGGCAACGACCGCGAGCGCCGCCGGCTGGCCCAGTACCTGACCGCGCACCGCGTCGACGGGGTGCTCCTGGTCTCCGTCCACGCCGACGACCCGCTGCCCGATCTCCTCGAACAGCTCGGCATGGCCGCCGTGATCAGCGGCCGTCGGCACGCTGCGGAGACGTTGCCCTCCGTCGACTCCGACAACTTCGAGGGGGCCAGGGCGGCCGTCGACCACTTCATAGCGCGGGGCCGCCGCTCCATCGCCACGATCACCGGCCGCCTGGACGTCTACGGCGCCCAGCGGCGCCTCGACGGCTACCGCAAGGCCGTCGCCGCGGCCGGCCTCGACCCCGACGAACGGCTCATCGCACCCGCCGACTTCAGCGAGGAGAGCGGCGCCCGCGCGATGCGGGAGCTGCTGAAGCGCCGCCCCGACGTGGACGCGGTCTTCGCCGCGTCCGACGTGATGGCCGCGGGCGCCCGCCAGGTCCTGCGCGAGTCGGGCCGCCGCATTCCGGACGACGTGGCCCTGATCGGCTTCGACGACTCCGCGGTGGCCCGCCACATGGACCCGCCGCTGACGAGTGTGCGCCAGCCGATCGAGGAGATGGGACGCACGATGACCCGTGTCCTGCTCCAGGAGATCGCGAAGCGTTCGTCGGGCGACACCACACAGGAACGCACGAGGATCGTGCTGCCCACGGAGCTGGTGGTACGCGAGTCCTCCTGAGGGTCCGTGCGGGCCCCTCACCGCTCTCTCCACAGGACGGGCAAAGTTTTCACAAGTTCTCCATGAGGCGTCCACCTGCCGGATAAAGTTCCCGGAGTTCGGCGAATCCGGGGGGCTGCATGCAGAAGATGGTCAAGGGCGCGAACGTCGGGCTGGCCGCGCTCAGTGACGACGTCGGCTCCGTCATGATGAGTCTCGGGTGGAGCAGCCCGACGGGGGAGGGCGACGCGGATGTCTCGGTGCTGCTGCTCGACGGCGACGGCAAGGTGCGCAGCGACGCCGACTTCTGCTTCTACAACAACCCCATCGCGGGCAACGGCAGTGTCCAGCTGCTCGGGAAGACGCCCACGGCCGACGGCAACGAGGACCGCATCAGTTTCGACCTCGACGCGGTACCGGCGGAGGTCGAGCGGATCGTGGTGGCGGCGAGCCGATACGGCGGGTCACGTTTCGGTGATCTCAACGACCTCCACCTGACGCTCGCGGACAGCGCGGGGGACAGCCTGGTCCAGTTCTCCATCGAGGACGCGGGCGCCGTGAGCGCCTTCATCTTCGGAGAGCTCTACCGGCGCACCGGCGAGTGGAAGTTCCGTGCGGTCGGGCAGGGTTACGCCTCCGGTCTCGGCGCCCTGGCGACGGATTTCGGTGTCGACGTCGACGACGACGCCGAGGAGGAGGAGACCTCCGGGGGACAGCCGGGGCAGCAGGAGGAGCGCGAGGGGCGCGAGGAGCCGGAGGGCGCTCGGCGAGCGGTCGTACCCGCCCCGCGGGCCCCGGAACCGGCTGCGGTGGCGGTGGTGGACCGCGGCGGGGAGGCGGCGCCGACGGGGCCGAGCCGGCACACCAGACCGCGTACGGCCAAGAAGAAGGTCACGCTGCCGAGGACCGCGAAGAAGTCGCTCGCCGAGAACGACGCCTGGCGTACGGCCCGGCTGTTCCCCCTCTCCGCTCTCAAGAACGACCGTGAGCGGGAGACGCGTGCCACCTCCGTCCTGCTGTCGGTGATGACCCAGGTGCCCGAGTTCGGCCGCCGTCTCACCGCCGGTTTCGGGGCGCCCGCCGGGCGGATGGAGACCTTCACCGAGGTCTCGCTGCCGCACGGTGACGCCCCTCGCCGTCCGGACGGAGTCATCCGGGTCGAGCGGGCGGGCAAACTGTGGACCGCACTGATGGAGACGAAGACGAACGGCAACGCCCTCAAGCCCGACCAGGTACAGGCGTACATGGACATCGCCGCCCGGCGCGGCTACGAGTCCGTCATCACCCTGTCCAACGACGTGGCGCTCGAAGGCAGCTCCCTCGTCGACGTCAGGGTCGACGGCCGGCGCAAGCACAAGGTCGCGCTCTGGCACCTCTCCTGGGCCGAGGTCGCCCACCAGGCCCAGATGCTGATCCGTCACGAGGGCGTGGGCACCGCCACGCACGCGTGGCTGCTCCAGGAGCTGCTGCACTACCTCCAGCACGAGCACTCGGGCTGTCACGGCTTCCAGAACATGGGTGCCGCGTGGGTGCCCGTCCGCAAGGGAATCGACGACGAGACGCTCTGCCAGGGCGACCCGCGGGCCACGGAGGTCATCGAGAGCTGGGAGAAGCTGATCCGGCAGGTGTGTCTGCGCCTCGGCGGTGAGCTCGGACAGAAGGTGCTGCCCGTCCAGCGCGCCAAGCGCGGAGCCGACCCCCGCGCCCGCCGTGCCGATCTCGCCGACAGGCTGTGCACCCAGGGGCGGCTGGAGGCCGAGCTCCGCATCGAAGGGACCCCGGGGATCCTGGCCATCGCCGCGGACCTGCGCACGGGGAAGCTGCGCACGTCGATCGAGGTGCCTGCCTCCGAGCAGGGCTATCCGCTCAGCCGCGCCAAGCGCCTGATCCGTCAGCTCGCCTCCGCGCCGGCGGACCTGCACATCGAGACGCTCGTCGAGGGTGACGGGGTGGGCCCGCGCGGAACGCTGGAACGGCTGCGCCCCGAGCCCGCGGACCTGCTGCCGAAGGAGGGCGGGGAGATCGCCGGCTTCCGGCTCTCCCTGTTCAAGGGGATGAGGAACGGCCGTGGCAGCGCGGAGTCCGGGTTCATCCGCAGCGTCGACGACGCGGTGGACCGCTTCCACGCCCTCGTGATCGCCCAGCTGGAGACGGGCGGGGGACGCCGCCGCGGAAGCGGCGAGCCGGCAGTCTCCGGCTGACGGCCGTTACCTGGCGGTGGCGCGGCTACCGCCTGACGGGGGCGATGGCCGCTTGCGGGTCACGGAGCCAGACTTGCTGGGCCCGGGCGGTCACCGTCAGCCCGAACTGGCCGGCGCCGGGATGACCGAGTGCGGCGTACTCCAGCCAGACCTGCTCGATTTCCTCCCACAGGAACCCGGGGCCGTACTGCCAGACGTCCTCGCCGGTGGCCGTGGTCGCGGCGGAGCCGTCCGCGCGCGTCGCCCATACCCGAGCGCCGGTCGCGGTGTCCTCGTGCGTCAGACGCACGCCCGGTAGCCGGGCCTCGGCGTACAGCGCGAACCCGAGGGACAGGATCTGTGCGGGGTCCAGCCCCGCACTGCGGGATCTGCCCGTGGTGCCGTCGACCGAGTGGGTGCTGATCGCGCGGTGCGAGCGCATGGGCATGTACGAGGCTCCGCCGCAGAAGGTCCCGACCGCGGTGCCGTCGTCCTGGACGTGGAGCTCGACCAGGGCGCCGGACCAGAAATCCCGTGCCAGCGGCGCGACGATGATCCCGCCCGGCCGGACCTGCCGGAGCAGGGCGTGCGGGACGTGCCGGAGTGCGCAGGTGGAGATCAGCCGATCGACCGGGCCCATGCCCGGCCAGGGCTGCTCGCCGTCCCCGCACCGCAGGTGCGGGCGGTACCCGGCATCCGCGAGAGCGCCGGCCGCATGGTGGGCAAGAGCCGGGTCGATCTCGACGCTGTACACCTGCTCGTCGCCGAGGCGCTCGGACAGCAGCGCGGCCACGTGACCGGACGCGGTGCCGATCTCCAGCACGCGGTGCTCGTCCTGGACGTGGAGCAGGCCGAGCATCCGGGCGACCATGCTGGGCTGGGAGTTCGACGACGTGGCGATGCCGGGCCCGCCCTCGGCCCCGTCGTCGAGCTGGATGACGACCGGCTCGTCCGAATTGACCAGGGCCAGCCACTCGGCCCCCTCCCTGACCGGTTCGCACCGGTCGGGGAGCTGGCGCCAGATCTCCGTGGGGACGAACCGCAGACGGGGCACGGCGTCGAACACCTGCCGCCAGCGCTGGTTGAGCAATCCGCGGTCGGCGAGGTTCTGCACCAGACCGGCGTAGGTGAGGACCTGCTGCGTGGCGCTCATGTCATCGCCCGGTGCGGGAGGGGCCGCCACCGTCGGGAGACGGCGGGGTCGGCGGCGGTGTCCAGGGCTTGATCGGGGCGGAGCCGCCCCCGTGCTTGCCGTCGTCGGCTTGCGGCCTCGTGTGTCGGTGGGCATCCATGGCGCTCTCCTTGGTCGGGTGGTGCGGAGTGAACGGGTCAGTTCAGAGTGGCCCTCGCCAGACCACATAACGAGGACTTGTAGAGGACTCCTGCTGTAGCCGAAGCGGACTTTTCTGTCCCCTTCCGGGTGATGACTGGCCTGCCAAAGGGCCTGCTGCAACACTGGTGTGACTGCCCATCATGGAGGTGCGCTGTGCCGCAACCAGCCAGCAGCAACACGCGATTGAAGGCGGCACGCATGGCCGCCGGCTACCACTCCCAGCAGGCTCTGGCCGACGCGCTGAGCGTGGGTGTCCGGCAGGTGCGGCGCTGGGAATCGGAGAACCCGCCATGGCCGCACCCGGAACTGCAGGAGCGCCTCACCCGAACCCTTGGACAGACCATGGAGTCGCTTGGCTTCCGGGCGCCGGCCGGACGAGACAGTAGCCCCGACCCGCGGCGCCCGCAGGGGGTCACAGTGCCTGGCGGCCTCGCCACCGTCCCCAACCGGACGGCGGTCGCGATGCAGCCGGCCACCGTCGCGGCCGACTACGGGACGGTGACCCGGGCGCACCGGCGCTTGTATTGGTCTGTGGCCCCGGCCACCCTGCACCCGGCCGTCATCGCTCACGCAACACTCGGCTGCGTTCTGCTTTCGGAGACCGCCGGACAGACGCGCGCGTCTGTCGCCGCCGGACTCGGGGAGGGCTGGCTGCTCGCGGGGAGGATCGAGTTCTTCGATCTCCAGGAGCCGGAGCGTGCGGCCGCCACTTTCCTGCGTGCCCTGCAGGCCGCGGGGGAGGCGGACGACCATCTGCTCGGGGCGGCGGTCCTTGCGCACAGCGCCTTCGTCCCTGCATGGGACGGCCGCCGAGGCGATGCCGTGCAGCGGCTCGTTGCCGCCCGTACCTACGCACGCCGAGGCTCCGCACCCGCTGTCCTCCTCGCCTGGCTGGACGCCGTGGAGGCCGAGTGCGAGACGCGCGCCGGCAACACCCGCACAGCGCTCCACCTCATCGGGCATGCAGAGGATCTGCTCGCCGAGGGCGCCGACCAGGCTCCGGAGTGGATGGACTGGTTCAGTCCCGTACGCCTTGCCGCGTTCCGCGGCAATACCGAGCTGCGTTCCGGTCATCTGCCGCAGGCCCGGACCACGCTGTCCGCGGTGCTCGACGACCTGCCCGCGGACGAGGAGAAACAGCGCTCCGTCATCCTCGGCGACCTTGCCGCCGTCGAGGCCGCGGCCGGGGACCTCGAAGAGGCGTGCCGGCACGCGCTCAGTGCGCTCGACCAGCTCGAGCGCACGTGGTACGCAACCGGCATGGACCGCATTCGCGAGGTCCGCCGATCCCTGGTCCCGCATCAGCGTGAGCCCTGCGTACGAGCCCTGGACGAGCGGCTGTACGGATGGTCGACGACCGTCAGTGCTCTCGCTCGTTGAACCGAGCGATCAGCGGGGACAGCTCCAGAAGGCTGTCGACCCGGAACGTCGGGAGCTCCAGTGCCTCCTTCGTGTTCCACTGGATCGTCGCCCAGGGCCCTCGGTGCACCAGGGCGGTGTGCATCCCGGCCGCGACGGCAGGCCGCAAGTCGTTGTCGACGCGGTCGCCCACGTAAAGGGTCTCTGCAGGCTCGGCGGGGACGGCCTCGGCGACGCGGTCGAAGAAGGTGCGGTCCGGCTTGCTCGCGCCCCAGTCGTCCGACGTACCGATCAGGTCGACGTCCTGGGCGAAGAGCTCGCGGAGGATCCCGCCGGCGCGCACGGTCTGGTTTCCGGCGATGCCGAGCCAGAGCCCGTCCGCACGCAGCGCCTTTAGGGAGTCACGGACCTCGGGGTACAGATCCTCCTCGCCGAAGTGCTCCGGCTGTCCCGCAGCGGCCCGTGCCTCGCGCTCGGCGTGAAGGTCGAACCCTGGCCGGAACTCCTTGAAGGTGTCGCGATAGTCGCGCCCCTGGGCAATCACCGCGCCGAACATCGCGGCGAACGTGTGCCGCGGGACCTGCAGCCAGTCGGCCCAGGTGCCGTACTCCCTGGTCTCGTCCACCAGGCACTCGCCTACGTCGAACACAACCGCACGCATCATGCGGTGATCGTAGAGGCGTTTCCCGGAGGCACGAAAGTGCTCGTGGTCCCTCGGGCACGACAAAGGCCCGACCTGTTTTCCCAGGTCGGGCCTTGATCATTGAGGGTGAGTAACGGGACTTGAACCCGCGACATCCTGGACCACAACCAGGTGCTCTGCCAGCTGAGCTATACCCACCATGTCGCCCGGTCACTTTCCTGACCGGCCGAGAAAAAGTGTACAGGGTCCGAGCGGGTGCTCGCGCCCCGGTTCTTCAGGGCCGGTGCACGGGCCCCGGAGGGCCCGTGACCTGCGCATGAGGCCGTTACTCCCCGGAGGGCGGCGTGAGGCGCGCCGCGATCTCCTTGGCGCGGGCCGAGTCAGGGCCTGGCTGCGGGACGAAGACCGCTTCCCGGTAGTAACGCATCTCCGTGATGGAGTCGCGGATGTCGGCCAGCGCCCGGTGGTTGCCGTTCTTGTCCGGACTGTTGAAGTACGCCCTCGGGTACCAGCGGCGCGCCAGCTCCTTGACCGAGGACACATCGACGATCCGGTAGTGGAGGTAGCCCTCCAGCGACGGCATGTCACGCGCCAGGAAGCCCCGGTCGGTGCCGACCGAATTCCCGCACAGCGGGGCCTTGCCCGGCTCCTTCACATGCTCGCGGATGTACGCCAGGACCAGCTCCTCCGCGTCGGCCAGGGTCGTGCCCCCGGCCAGCTCTTCGAGGAGGCCCGAGGCGGTGTGCATCTGCCGCACCACCTCGGGCATGGTCTCCAGGGCCGCGTCCGGCGGGCGGATCACGATGTCCACCCCTTCACCGAGCACGTTCAGTTCCGAGTCGGTGACCAGTGCGGCCACCTCGATGAGTGCGTCGTCCGTCAGCGAGAGCCCGGTCATCTCGCAGTCGATCCACACCATACGGTCGTTCATGGGCCCCACCCTACGGGGCGCTGCGCTGCCCCGGCAGTGCCGGGCGACCGGGAACATAAGCCTCCGGACCCGCTCCGACGCGATCCGCGGGGCCGCCGGGGGCGGCCGTCGCTGTGACCGGCGACGGGCCGGCCGAGGCCGCGGCAGCGGCCCTCCGGCTCCCTGCCGTGCCCTGGGCGGGTACGGACGTCTCCAGCACCGCGGTGACGCTCTCCAGCGCACCGCCCTGCGGGCGGCGGGCCCGGTAGGCGGCCCGGTACGCGGCGGGGGAGGAGCCCAGCTGGCGGCGGAAGTGCCCGCGCAGGGCGACCGGCGAGCGGAAGCCGCAGCGGCCCGCCACCTCGTCGACGGAGTAGTCGGAGGTTTCGAGCAGCCGCTGCGCCTGCAGCACGCGCTGGGTGATGAGCCACTGGAGGGGTGCGCTGCCCGTGAGCGAGCGGAACCTGCGGTCGAAGGTCCGCCGGCTCATATAGGCACGGGCGGCCAGCGTCTCCACGTCGAACTGCTCGTGGAGGTGCTCCAGCGCCCAGGCCACGACCTCGGCGAGCGGGTCGGAGCCGATCTCCTCGGGTAAAGACCTGTCGAGGTAGCGCTCCTGGCCGCCACTGCGCCGCGGCGGTACGACGAGCCGGCGGGCCAGAGCCCCGGCCGCCTCGGTGCCGTGGTCGGTACGGACTATGTGGAGACACAGATCGATTCCGGCCGCCGTTCCGGCCGAGGTGAGCACGTCGCCGTCGTCGACGAACAGCTCACGCGGATCGACGTGCACCGACGGATAGCGCTTGGCCAGCGTCGGTGCGTACATCCAGTGCGTGGTGGCCGGGCGGCCGTCCAGCAGGCCGGCCGCGGCGAGGACGAAGGCCCCCGTGCAGAGTCCGACGATGCGGGCACCCTCCTCGTGGGCGCGGCGCAGCGCGTCCAGTGCCTCCGTGGGAGGCGGTGAGGTGATGGACCGCCAGGCGGGCACCACGACGGTGCCGGCCCTGCTGATCGCCTCCAGGCCGTACGGTGCGCTGAGTTCGAGCCCGCCGGTGGTGCGCAGCGGCCCTTCCTCGCCCCCGCAGACCAGCAGGCGGTAGCGCGGAACGCCCGCGTCCTGCCGGTCGATTCCGAAAACTGAGAGCGGAATGGAGCTCTCGAAGATAGGGCCACCACTGAACAGCAGTACGGCTACGACTTCCCGGCGTCGCCGCCCGCTCAGTTTCCGTGCGGCCTCCGTTGCGGTGGCGGAGTCCTGGCTCATGACGCTAAGCCCCCCTCGGTGTTCGCGTCTCCCTGGTCCCTACGGGCCTGTCGCTCCTGCACGTTTCCCCTCGGTCTCGCACGAGTCCCCCGTCCTCGACACTCATGATCGAATCTACTGCGTCCCGTGGTGCCGACGTGACACGTTCCCCCACCGGCACTATGTCGACAAGGCAACTTGGCGCGAAGCGTTCGATGCCGAAGGGTTTCACCCGCGAGCCCCTCAGGGAAGTGCGCATAGCGATCATGGCCAGTCCCCATAGGGTCAAAGCGTACCGCGCGGTCTATTCCTGCCTGGTGGCACGCGGGTTGGGCGCCTCTGGGGCCAAGGGAACCGGGGGGTGCTGAAGTTGGCTGAAAAACGATGGTTGCGTGCGCGTATTTCAGTCATACAACCGGCGTGCGCCCCCTGTTCACGAGAGCTTCCACGCGCCTCTGGAGCCTCTCGTGACCATCCGGGCTCCGAAGTTGAACGTTGTGCAATTGCATGATGGCGTGGTGTGACAGCTCGGTCCAGAGGGGCGGGTGGCACATTCGGCCGTCTCGCCGGAGTCACCGTGAGTGTCCGCCGGACACCGTGGCCGGAACCTGTGGAAGCCTCCGCGAGCTGGATGTACGACGCAACCGGCATTGCCATATGGGGGTGATCTCCGGCATGCTCCCTCCATCGCCCGCCTGCGATGCGCGAGGGCTGGGCAGTGGAGGAATGGCGCCGTACCCTTGGGGGTAAGGGGTTGGGAAGATGTTTCCCGGACACAGCTTCGCTGCTCGCAGGTACACCTCCACACCGCTCTCTCCTCACGAGGACTCTCTTCGCCGAGACACCGATGGCCGGTCACGAAATCCCTGAACCCGCAGACCGCAAGCAGGTAGCCGACCCCGGGTCGGAACCGCAGCCGGTCGTAGAGTCGCGCCCTTCCTGCGACCCGGCCTTCCGGCACGGCGTCGTGGTCGGCTTCGACGGCTCCATGTCCAGTGAGCGAGCCCTCGCGTACGCCATCGGTATGGCGTCCAGGCTGAATTCCGGGCTGATCATCGTCCATGTGGCCAACCGGCTGCCGACCACCGTGTGGGCAGGCTGTGAGCCGCCCGTCTTCGTCGATGTGCCCGACCACCGCACCGAGGTCCTCGGTCTTGAGCTGGCCTGCGCGGACTATCTCACCGAGGTGCCCTGGGTGCTCGTGGAGCGCGGCGGGGACATCTGCCACGAGTTGGAGGAGGTCGGCCGCGAGTATTCGGCCGACGCGATCGTCGTCGGCTCGACGCACGGCATCGTGGGCCGGATCTTCGGATCCGTGGCCGGCCGCCTCGCACGCCGAGCCCAGCGCCCGGTCATCGTCATCCCCTGAGTGCGCGAGACAGCTCCTGACGGCCCGTCAGGAGCTGTCTCGCGTATCCGATTCGCGTATCCGACTACTCGACGGTGACCGACTTCGCCAGGTTGCGCGGCTTGTCGATGTCACGCCCCATGGCCAGAGCCGTGTGGTAGGCGAGCAGCTGCAGCGGGATGCCCATCAGGATCGGGTCCAGCTCGTTCTCGTTCTTCGGGACGACGATCGTGTGGTCGGCCTTCTCCTGCTCGCGGTGGGCGACGGCGAGGATGCGGCCGCTGCGGGCCTTGATCTCCTCCAGCGCGGCGCGGTTCTTCTCCAGCAGGTCGTCGTCGGGGACGATCGCCACCGTGGGGAGGGCCGGCTCGATGAGCGCGAGGGGGCCGTGCTTGAGCTCCGACGCCGGATAGGCCTCGGCGTGGATGTAGGAGATCTCCTTGAGCTTCAGGGAGGCCTCCAGTGCGACGGGGTAGCCCCGGACGCGTCCGATGAACATCATCGACTGCGCGCCCGCGTACTCCTCGGCCAGCTTCTTGATCTCGTCCTCGGCTTCGAGGATCTGGCCGATCTGCTCCGGCAGCCTGCGCAGCCCCTCGATGATCCGCTTGCCGTCGGACACCGACAGGTCACGGATGCGGCCCAGGTGCAGGGCGAGCAGCGCGAAGGCCACGACGGTGTTGGTGAAGCACTTGGTGGAGACGACGCAGACCTCGGGTCCCGCGTGGACGTACATCCCGCCGTCCGCCTCGCGGGCGATCGCCGAGCCGACGACGTTCACGACACCAAGGACGCGCGCGCCCTTGCGCTTGAGCTCCTGCACCGCGGCCAGCACGTCGTAGGTCTCACCGGACTGCGAGACGGCGACGTACAGGGTGTCGGGGTCCACGACCGGGTTGCGGTAGCGGAACTCCGACGCGGGCTCCGCGTCCGCG
Organism: Streptomyces sp. NPDC048565; assembly: GCF_040650935.1. NCBI lineage: Bacteria > Bacillati > Actinomycetota > Actinomycetes > Kitasatosporales > Streptomycetaceae > Streptomyces > Streptomyces sp. NPDC048565. Next base: position 186,626 of record NZ_JBEZIH010000001.1, on the reverse strand, counting down.
GGGATGCGGGCCAGCTCCTCGATGAGGCCGGCGCCGATCAGACCCGCGTGGTACGAGGTGCCGCAGCCCAGGATCTTGATCCGGCGCACTCCGCGCGCCTCGCGGGCGTCCAGATTGAGGCCGCCGAGGTGCACGGTGGAGAAGCGGTCGTCGATGCGGCCCCGCAGCACGCGGTCCACGGCGTCGGCCTGCTCCGAGATCTCCTTGTGCATGTAGGTGTCGTGGCCGCCCATGTCGTACGACTCGGCCTCCCACTCCACGGTGGTCGGCGTGGCCGTCGTGGTCGAGCCCTCCGTGGTGTACGTACGGAAGTCGTCGGCCTTGAGGGTGGCCATCTCGCCGTCGTCCAGGGTGACGATCTGGCGGGTGTGCGTGACCAGGGCGGCCACGTCGGAGGCGACGAACATCTCCTTCTCGCCGATGCCGAGCACGACCGGGGAGCCGTTGCGGGCGACGACGATGCGGTCGTTGAAGTCGGAGTGCAGGACGGCGATGCCGTACGTGCCCTCGACGGACTTCAGCGCCTCACGGACCTTCTCCTCGAGCGTGAGTGCCTGGGAGCGGGAGACCAGGTGGACCAGTACCTCGGTGTCGGTCTCGGAGAGGAAGACGACGCCGTCGGCGACGAGCTTCGCGCGGATCTCGGCGGCGTTGTCGATGATGCCGTTGTGGACGACGGCGACCTTGCCCTCCGCGTCCAGGTGCGGGTGCGCGTTCTCGTCGCTCGGGGCTCCGTGCGTGGCCCAGCGGGTGTGGGCGATGCCGGTGGTGCCGGCGAACCGCTTGGGCACGCGGGCCTCCAGCTCGCGGACCCGGCCCTTGGCCTTGACCATCCGCAGCGCGCCGGGCTTGCCCGCCGGTGCCTTGCCCGTGATCACGAGGCCGGCGGAGTCGTAGCCCCGGTACTCCAGCCGCTGCAGGCCTTCCAGCAGCAGCGGCGCCACGTCGCGCCTTCCGATGTAACCGACGATCCCGCACATAGAACTCTGCCCCTCCATCGACGTACCAAGGTCCTGTGCCCGGCCGTTCGCCCTGTTCAGCCGTAGACGACGCGGCGCAGCTGGCGGAGCGAGAGCTCCTGCGGCGCCACCGCGCGGTGCGGCAGTTCGGCCGCGATCCGCTCGAAGATCTCCCTGTTCACCAGGCCGCCTGCTTGCAACTCGCGGTGGCGGCGCCGGACGAAGTCCTCCGTCGTCTCGTCGAAGTACGCCAGCACGTCGAGGATCACCCGGGCCGCCTCGCCGCGCTGGAGCGCGGTGGAGCGTACGAGGTGGTCGATGAGGTCGTCATGCGAAGGGCGGCGTTCGAGCACGGGTCGATATTGCGTGGATCGGGGACGCTATGCAAGAAATCTGCCCGATATCGGGCAGGATTCTCATCAAGTGAGGTCCGAATGGCGGAATTGTCCCGTATGGGCACTCCCGCGCTTGGCGGATCGCGTACGCGTAACCGACCGCACGGTTTGGTTGAAGCGGATACCAGGCGCTCGCGCCGGCGCGCAGGGGCGCTAAGCGGCCACCCGCTCCGCCTGCTCCCGCAGCTCCTCCTCGCTCAGTCCACGCCGCCAGTAGCCGACGAACGTGACGCGCCTGCGGTCGAAACGCCGTTCCTGGACGAAGTGGCGGCGCAGTGCCTTGACCCCGGACGACTCGCCGGCGATCCAGACGTACGGGGCGCCGTCCCCGGGCAGCTCGGCGGCGCGCACGGCGTCCACGGCCGAGGGGGCGCCCTCGTCCCGCACGAGCCAGGTGATGTGCGCGTCGGCCCGGGTACGGATCTCCAGCCGGTCCCCGGCGTGCGGGACCTCCAGCCAGACCCTGGCCTCGGTCCCGGCGGGCAGCCACTCCAGCGCTGCCGACGCGGCGGGCAGCGCCGTCTCGTCCGCGCAGATCAGGACAGTGGCGGCGTCCCGCGGTGGCTGGAAGCGGATCCCGTTGTTGTCCTCGCCGGTCGGGCCCAGGACGGTGAGCCGCTGCCCCGGCGCGGCGGCTTCGGCCCAGCGGCAGGCCGGTCCGCCGTCCCCGTGCAGCGCGAAGTCGATGTCGATCTCGGTCGAGCCGTCCTCGGCGTACCGCTGGGCGCGCACGGTGTAGGAGCGCATGATCGCCCGGACGTCCGGCGGCAGGGCCCGCCAGGCCGTGAACCACTCACCGTGCTCGTCGACCGGTACGACGGCCTCGTCCTGGCCCGGCTGCGGCAGGAAGATCGAGAGGCTCTGGTCCCGGCCCCCGGCGACGAAGCCGTCGCCTCCCGGGCCGCCGAGAGTGATGCGCTGCATGGTCGGGCCCAGCCTGCTGGTCCTCAGGACCGTCAGGTCGAAGAACCGGTAGGGGGCGACGGCGGGTGCGGCGGCGGTCGTCATGCGGGGTCCTCCCGGGAAACCGGAACGGCGGAGGCCCTGACCGGGGTCGCTCCCGGCAGGGCCGGGGGGTCAGCTGACCTTCTTGGCCTTCTCGATGGCCTCGGCGAGTGCGTCGAGGATCGGCGCGCACTTGTCGTAGGAGTAGATGGGCTCCGTCGTACGCGGGATGACCTGGCCGGCCTTGACGGCGGGCAGTCTGACCCAGGTCGGCCTGGAGGTCAGGGCGTCGGGCTGAAGGGCCGACGAGCGGTTGTCCATCATGATGATGTCCGCGTCGTACGTGTCGACGTTCTCCCAGCTCAGCTCCTCGAAGAAGCCGGCCGAGCTGACCTTCGGCTCGACGAACCTCACGCCGAGCTCCTGGAAGTACAGGGTGTCGGCGGACGTCTTGGCGAGGGACACGTAGAACAGGTCCTGGCTGGCCGAGCCGATCATGACCTTGATCTCCGGCCGGGACCTGGCGGCGGCGCGCAGCCGGGCCGCCGCCTTCTCGAACGCCGCCTTGGCGTCGGTGACCCGCTGGGACCTGACATCGGCCCCGAGGGACGCGGCGAGGTCCTCGTGGCGCTGGATCGCCTTGGGGACGGTGGTCTCCGCGGCCCACAGGGCGACGCTCGGGGCCAGCTTGAGGATCTTGTCCTTGGACTGGTCCGGCACGTACCAGAGGGCGTCCTTCTCCCACATGGCGGTGACGAGGAGGTCGGGTGCGAGACCGGCGTACTTCTCGACGTTGAACTCGCCCCAGACGTTGCCGAGCACCTCGACCTTGCTGATGTCGATGTCGCCGGCCTGCACGTCAGCCTTGCCGCCGGAGGTCTTCGTCGGACCGAAGACGCCCTTGACCTCGATGCCGTAGTCATGGAGCGCGGCGGCGACCCCGATGAACGCGACGATGTTCTTCGGCACGGACCCGGCCTCGGCGGTCTGCCCACGGTCGTCCTTGAAGGACCAGGGGCCGGACTTCTCCGCACCCGAACCCGAGGCGGAGCTCTTCCCGTCGCTGTCGCCGTCCCCGCAGGCCGCGAGGACGGCACCGAGACCGACGGCGCCACCGACGGCCAGCAGGCCGCGACGGGAGAGTGGGCTGGTCCGGACGTTGGGCATGAGTGGGTCTGCTTTCCTACGCGCCCTCCGGGGCGCCCGCTGACGATTCGAGGGAAGGCTAGCCTAACCTCACAGATCGCGGGAAGGGAGGGCGCGGAGGCGGGTCCGTGCCACGCCGGGCGCGCCCGCTCCGTCAGGCGCTCATGCCCAGCTCCCGGGCGATCAGCATCCGCTGGACCTCGCTCGTGCCCTCGCCGATCTCCAGGATCTTGGAGTCGCGCCACATCCTGGCCACCGGGTACTCGTTCATGAAGCCGTACCCGCCGTGGATCTGCGTCGCCTCGCGGGCGTTGTCCACCGCCACCGTCGACGAGTACAGCTTCGCGATGGCCGCCTCCTTCTTGAACGGTTCGCCCGCCACCAGCCGTGAGGCCGCGTCGCGCCAGCCGACCCTGGCCATGTGCGCCCGCGTCTCCATGTCCGCGATCTTGAACTGGATCGCCTGGTTGGCGCCGATGGGCTTTCCGAAGGCGTGCCGCTCCGCGGCGTACTTCAGGGACTCGTCCACACAGCCCTGCGCCAGGCCCGTCGACAGGGCCGAGATGGCGATCCGGCCCTCGTCCAGGATCCGCAGGAACTGCGCGTAACCGCGGCCCTCGTCGCCCAGCAGGTTCGCCGCAGGGACGCGGACGTCGGAGAAGGACAGCTCGCGGGTGTCCGAGGCGTTCCACCCGACCTTGGAGTACGGGGCGGCCACCGTGAAGCCGGGTGTGCCCGAGGGGACGATGATCGCGGAGATGCGCGGGGCGCCGTTCTCCTTGCGGCCCGTGACCGCCGTGACCGTGACCAGCTCCGTGATGTCCGTACCCGAGTTCGTGATGAAGCACTTGGAGCCGTTGATCACCCACTCGCCGGTGGCCTCGTCCAGCACGGCCGTCGTGCGGGTGCCGCCCGCGTCCGAGCCGCCGTCCGGCTCCGTCAGCCCGAACGCGCCGAGCGCCTCGCCCGCGCAGAGCTTCGGCAGCCACCGCTGCTTCTGCTCCTCGGTCCCGAAGCGGTACACCGGCATGGCGCCCAGCGAGACACCGGCCTCCAGCGTGATCGCCACGGACGAGTCGACCCGGGCCAGCTCCTCAAGGGCGATGCCGAGCGCCAGATAGTCGCCGCCCATGCCGCCGTACTCCTCGGGGAAGGGCAGCCCGAACAGGCCCATCCGGCCCATCTCCCGCACGATCTCGTAGGGGAACTCATGGCGCTCGTAGAAGTCGCCGATCTTCGGGGCGATCACATCGTGTGCGAACTCCTCGACGGTGCGGCGCAGTTCCTCGTGCTCGGCGGTCAGGCGGTGGTCAAGGGACATGGGTGCTTTCACTCCTTGTGGGACAGCGCGCGGACGGTACGGGACGGGCTCGGACGGCCCAGTTGTTCGGCCATCCACACGCTGGTGGCGGTGAGTGCGCCGAGATCGACCCCGGTGTCGACACCGAGGCCGTCGAGCATCCACACGAGGTCCTCGGTGGCGAGATTTCCGGTGGCGCTCTTCGCGTACGGGCAGCCGCCGAGGCCGCCCGCCGACGCGTCCACCGTCGTCACCCCGTGCCGGAGCGCGGCCAGGGTGTTGGAGAGCGCCTGGCCGTACGTGTCGTGGAAGTGCACCCCGATCGTGTCGGTGGGGACCCCCGCCTCGTTCAGTGCGGTCAGCAGCGCCGTGACATGGCCCGGGGTGGCCACGCCGATCGTGTCGCCGAGGGACAGCTCGTCGCAGCCGAGGTCCTCCAGTGCCTTCGCGACCCGGACGACCTGCGCGAGCGGCACGGCGCCCTCCCACGGGTCGCCGAAGCACATCGACAGATAGCCGCGCACATGCACCCCGGCCGCCTTCGCCCGGGCCACGACCGGTTCGAACATGGTGAGCGACTCGTCCACCGTGCGGTTGAGGTTGCGCGCGGCGAACGTCTCGGTCGCCGAACCGAACACCGCGATCCTGCGGGCACCGAGCGCGAGCGCACGGTCCAGGCCGCGTTCGTTCGGCACGAGGACGGGCAGGGCCACGTCACCGGCGTCCACGAGGTCGCCGAGAAGGGGGAACAGCTGCTCCGCGTCCGCGAGTTGGGGTACCCACTTCGGGTGGACGAAGCTGGTGGCCTCGATCGTGGAGAGCCCCGCCCCGGCCAGTCGGTGGACGAACTCCGCCTTCACCTCCGTCGGCACGACGGTCTTCTCGTTCTGCAGCCCGTCGCGGGCGCCGACCTCATGGATACGGACCCTGGCCGGCAGTCCCGGCGAGGTCACCTTCATGGGCAGTCCGGTGTCGGTCACGCTTCCTCCCTCGGGGCCACCACGGCCAGGATCTGGTCCATGGCGACCGTGCTGCCTGCGGTGACGTCCAGCTCGGCGACCGTGCCGGCGTGCGGGGCGGAGATCACGTGCTCCATCTTCATCGCCTCGACGACCAGCAGGCTCTGCCCGGCCACCACCTCGTCCCCGACCGCCACCTTCACGACCGTGACCGTCCCGGGCATGGGCGCGGCGAGCGTGTCGGCGCCCGAGCGTGCGGCGCCGCTGAGGGACGCCTCCACCGGGTCGTGGTCCTGGACGTGCCAGGTGTCCCCGTCCCGGCCGAGCCAGACGCCCTCCGGTGACAGCGCCCTGCTGAACGTGTGGGTCAGGCCGTCGAGTTCGACGACGGCACGCCGCCCGGACACCTCGACAAGACGGGACCGCTCCGCGCCGGGCAGTGACGGCACAGGACCGCAGGTGTCCGCGTGCTCCTCGCGGTCCCCGGCATGGCCGAAGGTCAGCGCGGCCGTGCCCCCGGCCCCCGTACGCAGACCCACGCGCACCGGGTCATGGCCCGGTACGCGGAAGTGGTGGAAGGTCTCCGCGGGTGTTCCGCCGAGCCGCCAGCCGCTGGGCACCGAGAACGGATCGACCCAGCCGGCCGTGGGCGCGGGGCGTTCCTGCCGCAGCAGCGCCGCCGCCGCGTACACCTCCTCCGGCACCCCGTCCGGCACCAGACCGTCCGCTTCCCGCTCCACCAGGCCGGTGTCCAGATCGCCCGCCACCACCGCCGGGTGGGCCAGCAACCGCCGCAGGAACCCGGCGTTCGTCGGCACGCCCAGCACCACCGTGTCCGCCAGCGCGGCCCGCAGCCGGCGCAGCGCGGTCGCCCGGTCGGGGCCGTACGCGATGACCTTCGACAGCATCGGGTCGTACGTGCTGCCGACCGGCACGCCCTCGCTGAGCCCCGAGTCCGTCCGCGCCCCGCCGCCCTGGGGCTCGTGCAGCGCGAGGACCGTGCCGCCGGACGGCAGGAAGCCGCGCGCCGGGTCCTCGGCGCAGACCCTGGCCTCTACGGCGTGCCCGGTGAGGGTGATGTCCCTCTGGCCGTACGGCAGTTGCGCGCCGGAGGCCACCCGCAGCTGCCACTCCACCAGGTCGAGCCCGGTGATCAGCTCGGTGACCGGGTGTTCGACCTGGAGGCGGGTGTTCATCTCCATGAAGTAGTAGGAGGAGGGGTCGCTGCCCGGGACGATGAACTCGACCGTGCCCGCGCCGACGTACCCGCAGGACCTGGCCGCCTGCACCGCCGCCTCACCCATCGCCGCCCGGGTTCCCTCGTCGAGCAGGACCGAGGGCGCCTCCTCGATGATCTTCTGGTGGCGGCGCTGGAGCGAGCACTCGCGCTCGCCGAGATGGATCACGTTGCCGTGGCCGTCGGCCAGGACCTGGATCTCGATGTGGCGCGGCCGGTCGATCCAGCGTTCCACCAGCAGCGTGTCGTCGCCGAAGGAGGCGCGCGCCTCGCGCCTGGCCGCAGCGATCTCATCGGCGAGCAGTGCCTCCTCACGCACCAGCCGCATGCCCTTGCCGCCGCCGCCCGCCGAGGGCTTCAGCAGCACGGGCATCCTGATCTCCCGTGCCGCTTCGGCCAGTTGGCCGTCGGTGAGCCCGCTGCCCGACGAACCCGGCACCACCGGCACCCCGGCGGCGGCCACGGTCTCCTTGGCGCGGATCTTGTCGCCCATCAGCGAGATCGCCGATGCGGGCGGGCCGATGAAGACCAGCCCCGCCTCCGCGCACGCCCGGGCGAAGCCGGCGTTCTCGGCGAGGAAGCCGTATCCCGGGTGGACGGCCTCGGCGCCGGTGCGGCGGGCGGCGTCCAGCAGCCGCTCCACCGACAGATAGCTCTCCGAGGCGGGGGCCGGCCCGATCCGGACCGCCGTATCCGCCTCCCTGACGTGCCGGGCGTCCGCGTCGGCGTCGCTGAAGACGGCCACCGACCGCACCCCGAGCTCGCGCAGCGTCCGGATGACCCGGACCGCGATCTCGCCACGGTTGGCGACCAGAACAGTGCTGAACATGGAAGTCCTCACATCACATCCGGAAGACGCCGAACTGGGGTTCGCCCAGCGGGGCGTTGGCACACGCGGTCAGGGCGAGCCCCAGCACCTGCCGGGTCTCCGCAGGGTCGATCACACCGTCGTCCCAGAGCCGGGCGGTGGCGTAATAGGCGTTGCCCTGCTGCTCGTACTGAGCGCGGACCGGGTCCTTGAAGGCCTCTTCCTCCTCGGCGGGCCATTCCTCGCCGCGACCCTCGATCTGGTCGCGCTTGACGGTGGCCAGCACCGACGCGGCCTGCTCGCCGCCCATGACGGAGATCTTGGCGTTGGGCCACATCCACAGGAAGCGGGGGCCGTACGCCCGGCCGCACATGGAGTAGTTCCCCGCGCCGTACGACCCGCCGACCACGACCGTCAGCTTCGGCACCCTCGTGCACGCCACGGCCGTGACCATCTTGGCGCCGTGCTTGGCGATGCCCCCCGCCTCGTAGTCCCGGCCGACCATGAAGCCGGAGATGTTCTGCAGGAACACCAGCGGGATGCCGCGCTGGTCGCACAGCTCGATGAAGTGCGCGCCCTTCTGGGCGGACTCCGAGAACAGGATGCCGTTGTTGGCGACGATGCCGACGGGATGGCCGTGGATCCGGGCGAAGCCGGTGATCAGCGTCTGGCCGTACTCCGCCTTGAACTCCTGGAAGCGGGAGCCGTCCACCACCCTGGCGATGACCTCCCGCACGTCGTAGGGCGTACGCGAGTCGACGGGCACCGCGCCGTAGAGCCCGAAGGGGTCCGCCTTCGGCTCCTCGACGGGCTCCACGGACCAGGGGAGGGGGCCACGGTCGGGGAGCGTCGCGACGATGTTCCGCACGATCCGCAGCGCGTGCGCGTCGTCCTCGGCGAGGTGGTCGGTGACCCCGGACGTACGGGAGTGGACCTCGCCGCCGCCGAGCTCCTCCGCCGTCACGACCTCACCGGTGGCCGCCTTCACCAGCGGCGGGCCGCCCAGGAAGATGGTGCCCTGGTTCCGGACGATGACGGCCTCGTCGCTCATCGCCGGGACGTACGCCCCGCCCGCCGTGCAGGAACCGAGCACGGCCGCGATCTGCGGGATCCCGGCGCCCGACATCCTGGCCTGGTTGTAGAAGATCCGCCCGAAGTGGTCCCGGTCGGGGAAGACCTCGTCCTGCATCGGGAGGAACGCGCCCCCCGAGTCCACCAGATACAGGCACGGCAGCCGGTTCTCCAGGGCCACCTCCTGGGCGCGCAGGTGCTTCTTCACCGTCATCGGGTAGTACGTCCCGCCCTTGACGGTCGCGTCATTGGCGACGATCACGCACTCCCGGCCGCTGACCCGCCCGATTCCGGCGATCACCCCGGCGGCCGGCGCCGCGCCCCCGTAAAGACCCTCGGCCGCGAGCGGTGCCAGCTCCAGGAAGGGGGAGCCCGGATCGAGCAAGGTGTCCACCCGCTCCCGGGGCAGCAGCTTGCCGCGCGCCACATGCCGGGCGCGCGCCTTCTCACCCCCGCCGAGCCGTGCCGTGGCGAGCCGCGTGCGCAGCTCGTCGGTGAGCGCGTGATGCGCCGCCTCGTTGGCCTGCCAGGCCTCCGAGGCGGGATCGGCCGCGCTCACCAGGACCGGTGCCTGCTGCATCCTGTCGAGCCCCCTTGCCCGTACCGCGGTAGTCGATCGGAGTTAATGAGCGTTAACGCATGACGCTCAGGTTAACGAGCGCTAACCCGCCTGTCTAGAATGAATCCTCATGAGCACCCATGCCACCGCCCGTGTCGCGGCTCCCACCCGCCGCGAGCAGATCCTCCGAGAGGCGGCCCGCCTCTTCGCCGAGCGCGGCTTCCACGGTGTCGGGGTCGACGAGATAGGGGCGGCGGTCGGAATCAGCGGTCCCGGCCTCTACCGCCACTTCCCCGGCAAGGACGCGATGCTCGCCGAGCTGCTCGTCGGCATCAGTGAGCGCCTGCTGGCAGGCGGGAAGCTGCGCGTCACCGAGGGCGGTGCCTCAGGTGACGGCTCCCCGGACGCCCTCCTGGACGCCCTCATCGAGGGCCACATCGACTTCGCCCTCGACGACCGCCCCCTGATCACCCTCCACGACCGTGAGCTCGACCGGCTGCGTGACACCGACCGCAAGCGCGTGCGCCAGCTCCAGCGGCAGTACGTGGAGGTCTGGGTCGAGGCCGTCCGCGCCCGCTACCCGGCCCTCCCGGAGAGCGAGGCCCGGGTCACCGTCCACGCGGTGTTCGGCCTGCTGAACTCCACCCCCCATCTGACCCGCCCCGAGGCGCTCCCCGACCGGACTGCCACCGCGGCCCTGCTGCACCGGCTGGCGAGGGGCGCCTTCGCGGCGGCCGCGTCGTAGATCCCGGGCCGCACCGTTTCGGCCGGATGGTTCCGACGTACGAGACACCGGGCACACAGCGCCCCGCCGACGGCACAATGGGCGCATGCCGATACCCAGCCGCGCCGCCCTCGTCGAGCACCTCGTCCGCACCCGTATCGCGGGCGACGTCGCCACCCCCCGTGACAACAACCTCTCCCACTACCGCGAGCTCGCCAACGGCAACCGTCATTTCTGGCTGGGTCTGGAGCTCGGCGACCGGTGGTCGGACGAGCAGGACGTGCTGGCCGTGATGGCCGAGAGATGCGGTGTCAGCGACGACCCCGAGCACCGGCAGGGTCAGGACACCATCGACCCCGAGCTGACGGTGGACGGCCTCGACCGGATGGCCGCCAGGCTGCGGAAGGCCGCCGCGGACGGCGAACGGGTCCTGGTCGCGACCGGACACCCGGGCGGCCTGCTCGATGTGCACCGCAGGACCGCGGACGCCCTGCGGTCGGCGGGCTGCGAGATCGTGAAGATCCCCGGCGGTCTGATGGCGCCCGACGAGGGCATGGTCTTCCAGTTCGCCGACGTCGCCGTGCTGGAGCGCGGCGCGACCCTGTGGCACACGCACTCGCCCGTCCCGATGACCGCCATCCTGGACGGCCTGGAGCGCGAGGGCCGCCCGCTGCCCGACCTGGTCGTGGCCGACCACGGCTGGGCGGGCTGCGCCGGGCAGCGGGGGATCGACTCGATCGGTTACGCGGACTCCAACGACCCCGCGCTGTTCCTCGGCGAGGCGGAGGGCACCGTCCAGGTCACCGTGCCGCTGGACGACCATGTGGCCGACCCGCGCTACTACGACCCGATGACCGACTACCTGCTCGACGCGGCCGGACTGCTGCCCTCGGTCGACCGGGCGTAGCGCGCGGCCAGTTCCCGCAGGTGGGTGACGAGCTCGGCCGGCTCCGTCACCGTGAAGCCGAAGCCGAGCATGCCCAGATGCACGGCGAGCGTGTCCAGGGAGTCGGCCCCGGTGTCCAGGACGCAGGTCTCCTCGTCGACGGTCTCGACCGTGCCCACCGCCGGATTGATCCGCTCCAGCACCGCCGGGGCGGGGGCGTGGACCGTCACCCGGGCGCGGTGGCGCCAGGCGGCGGCCGACGCCTGCCCCGCGACGTACGCGGCCGCGCTGCCGTCGGGGTCGGCGCGGGGCTCGAAGCGCGGTCCGGCCGGCAGCCTGGGTGTGAGCCGGTCCACGCGGAAGGTGCGCCAGGCGTCGCGGTCGACGTCCCAGGCCACGAGGTACCAGCGGCGGCCCCAGTTCACGACGCGCTGCGGCTCCACCAGGCGGCGGGACGACGCGCCGGAGTGGTCCTGGTAGTCCAGGCGCAGGCGCTCGTGGTCACGACAGGCGGCCGTGAGCGTCATCAGCAGCTCCGGGTCGGTCTCCGGCACGGGCCTGTCCACCTCCACCGGCACGGCGTACTGCTGGAGCGCGCGGACGCGCCGGCGAAGACGCGACGGCAGGATCTGCTCCAGCTTGGCCAGCGTGCGGCTCGCCGTCTCCTCCATCCCGGCCAGCGAGCTCCGCGCCACATTGCTCAGGGCGACCGTGACCGCTACGGCCTCGTCGTCCTCCAGGAGCAGCGGGGGCATCGCGCTGCCCGCGGCGAGCCGGTAGCCGCCCGTCGACCCGCGGGTGGCGTCCACCGGATAGCCGAGCGTGCGGAGCCGTTCGATGTCGTTGCGCACGGTCCGGCTGCTCACCCCGAGCCGGTCGGCGAGCTCGGAGCCCGGCCAGTCGCGGGGCGTCTGGAGCAGGGAGAGCAGCCGCAGCAGACGTGCGGAAGTTTCCAGCATTCGTGGTGGTCCGCCGTCCAAATAGGAAAGGAATGTGCCTATACCACGCCTATGATTTCACTCATGGAGAACAGCAGCAAGACCGCAGTCGCAGACAGTTCCGTCCGCCCCTTCCGTGTCGACATTCCTCAGGCGGACCTCGACGATCTGCGTGACCGTCTGGCCCGGACCCGCTGGAACACCGGCGTCCAGGGCGTCGACGACTGGTCCCGAGGCGTCCCCGCCGGCTATCTGAAGGAGCTCGCCACGTACTGGGCGGACGGCTTCGACTGGCGCAAGGCGGAGGCCCGGCTGAACGAGATCCCGCAGTACGTCACGGAGATCGACGGGCAGGACATCCACTTCGCGCACGTCCGCTCCGACAACGCCGACGCCACGCCCCTGCTGCTGATCCACGACTGGCCGGGCTCGTTCGTCCAGTTCATCGACGTCATCGAGCCGCTCTCGCAGGACTTCCACCTCGTCGTCACCTCGACGCCCGGCGTCGGCTTCTCCGGACCCCTGACATCGACGGGCTGGAACAACGGCCGTATCGCCGCGGCCTTCACCACGCTCATGTCCCGCCTGGGCTACGGGCGTTACGGAGTGCAGGGCAACGGCGGCGGGGCCTGGATCGCGGGCGAGATGGGCCGGATCGCCTCTGAGCGCGTGACGGGTGTCCACGTCAACGGCCTGGTCACCTTCCCCTCCGACGACCCCGCCGACTTCGCCGGGCTCACCGAGGGCGAACAGACCCGGCTGGAGCGGCTGCAGCACTTCCGCGACGACAAGATGGGCTTCAACGTCCTCCAGTCGACCCGCCCCGAGACGGTGGCCTACGGACTGAACGACTCGCCCGTCGGCCAGCTCGCCTGGATCGTCGAGAAGTTCAAGGAATGGACGGACACGGCGAAGGACCTGCCCGAGGACGCGGTGGACCGCGACACCCTGCTCACCAACGTCAGCCTGTACTGGTTCACCGGCACGGCGGGATCCTCGGCCCACCTCTACTACGAGATGGCCCACGACCCGGGCGCCTGGGCCCCCAAGGAGCGCGGCACCGTCCCCACCGCCGTGGCCGTCGCCCTCCCCTCCGACGTGGCGATCCGCCGCTTCGCCGAGCGCGACCACCATGTCGTGCGCTGGACCGAGTTCGACCGCGGCGGCAACTTCCTCTCCCTGGAGCAGCCGGCGCTCCTGGCCGACGACGTACGGGAGTTCTTCGCGGACCTCGGCTGACACGGACGTCGGCTGACACGGACCTCGGCTGACACCGCAGCCCGCGTCAGGCTGAGAGCCCGCCAGGCTCTCAGTCGCGGGCGCGCGCCGCCGACCGCTGCGCGCGCCCCGGTGTCGGGTCCAGGTACACCCGCTGGACCGACGGGTAGCGCTCCCGCAGCTGCTCCTCCGCCTCCTCGCACGCCCACTCGATCTGCTCGGCCGTCGACGCGTCCCTGAAGTCGATCTTCGCGGCGATCAGCAGCTCCGACGGGCCCTGGATCAGCGTGGTCAGCTCCAGCACCTCGACGATGTGCGGCACGGACAGCAGCTCCTCGCGCACCCCGGCGCGCATCTCCGGCGGGATCGGACGGCCGATCAGCAGCTGGGCGTTGGACCGGCAGAGCACCCAGGCGACGTACACCAGCAGTACGCCGATGAGCATCGAGGCGATCCCGTCCCAGAGCCCGGAGCCCGTGAGCTGCCCGCCGAGCAGCCCACCGGCCGCCAGCAGAAGACCCGTCAGGGCCGCCGAGTCCTCCATCACCACGGCCTTGACCGCCGTGTCGGGGGTCCGGCGCAGATAGCGCGGCGCGGGCATCCGCAGCCGTGCGGCCTCCCCGCGTACCTGCCTGACCCCGGTGCGCAGCGAGAAGCCCTCCAGCAGGAAGGCGACCGCGAGCACGAGGTAGGAGATGAGCGGATCGCCGAGCTCCTCACCCTTCAGCAGGGTGTGGATGCCGTCGTACAGGGAGAACACCGCGCCGCCGACGAACGTCGCGACGGCCGCGAGCATCGCCCAGATGTAGCGCTCGGGGCCGTAGCCCAGCGGATGGTCCTCGTCGGCGGGCTTCTCGCTGCGCTTGAGCGCGGTGAGGAGCATGAGCTCGGTGACGGTGTCGGCGACCGAGTGCGCGGCCTCCGACAGCATCGCGCTCGAACCGCTGATCAGCCCCGCCACCAGCTTCGCCACCGCGATACCGAGATTGGCGGCGGCCGCGACGACGACGGTGGTCGTGGACTCGCCGCCACCGGCCTCCTCGTCACCCGCGGCGTCACTCCCGGCCTCACCCCTGGTGTCACTCATGGGGGGCAGTATGTCCGAATGTGCGCCTTCAGTCCCTCGGGACGCGGACCAGGCCCTCCTGGATGACCGTGATGGCCAGCTTCCCGTCGGCCGTCCAGATCCTGGCCTGGCCGAGACCGCGCCCGCCGGAGGAGGAGGGCGACTCCTGGTCGTACAGCAGCCACTCGTCCGCACGGAAGGGGCGGTGGAACCACATCGCGTGGTCGAGGCTGGCGCCCACCACGTCACCGACCGCCCAGCCGCCGCGGCCGTGGGCCAGCAGTACCGAGTCCAGCAGGGTCATGTCGGAGACGTACGTCGCCATGCAGACGTGCAGCAGCGGGTCGTCAGCGAGCTTGCCCTGCGTCCTGAACCAGACCTGGGAGCGCGGCTCACGCGGCTCTCCGGCGGTGGCGAACGGCGGGGCGTCGGCATACCGCAGGTCGACCGCGGCGCGGGACTCCAGCAGCCGGTCCACCAGACGCGGGTCCGAGAGGCGGTCCGCGTACCTGGGCAGCATCTCCTCGGCCGTCGGCAGGGTCTCCGGGTCCGGGGCCAGGGGCATGACCGCCTGGTGGTCCATCCCCTCCTCGTGCACCTGGAACGACGCCGAGAGGTGGAAGATCGGCTTGCCGTGCTGGACGGCGACGACCCGTCGGGTGGTGAAGGACCGCCCGTCGCGGATCCGGTCCACGCTGTAGACGATCGGCGCGCCCGGGTCCCCGGGGCGCAGGAAGTACGCGTGGAGGGAGTGGGCACCCCGGTCGTCGGGGACCGTGCGCCCGGCGGCGACCAGGGCCTGGGCCGCGACCTGGCCGCCGAAGACACGGGGCACGACCGCCGAACGGCTCGTGCCCCGGAAGATGTCCTGCTCGATCTGCTCCAGGTCGAGCAGATCGAGCAGGGATTCGAGTGCTTCGCTCATGGGAGGAACGTAGTCGCTCTCAGAGGCCCATGGACTTGGCGATGATCGACTTCATGACCTCGCTGGTGCCGCCGTAGATGCGGTTGACCCGGTTGTCCGTGTAGAGGCGGGCGATCGGGTACTCGTTCATGAAGCCGTAGCCGCCGTGCAGCTGGAGGCAGCGGTCGATCACGCGGTGCGCGACCTCGGTGCAGAACAGCTTCGCCGACGCGGCCTCGGCGGGGGTGAGTTCACCGGCGTCCAGGGCCTCGATCGCCCGGTCGCAGACGGCCTCGGCGGCGTCGACCTCGGCCTTGCAGGCGGCCAGTTCGAACTTGGTGTTCTGGAAGGACGCGACGGTCTTGCCGAAGACGGTGCGGTCCTGCGTGTACTGCTGGGCGAAGCGCACGGCGGCGGCGGCCTGCGCGTAGGCGCCGACGGCGATGCCCAGACGCTCCTGCGGGAGGTTCTGGCCGAGGTAGGAGAAGCCCTTGTTCTCCTCGCCCAGCAGGTCGTCGACGGGCACCTTCACGTCCACGAAGGCCAGTTCGGCGGTGTCGGAGACCTTCAGGCCCAGCTTGTCGAGCTTGCGGCCGACCGAGTAGCCCTCGGACTTGGTGTCGACCACCAGGAGCGAGATGCCGTGGCGGCGGTCGTCGGCCTTCGGGGCGTCCGTGCGGGCGCAGACGATGACCTTGTCGGCGTGCACACCACCGGTGATGAAGGTCTTGGCGCCGTTGAGGACGTAGTGCGTGCCGTCCTCGGAGAGCTTGGCGGTGGTCTTCATGCCGGCCAGGTCCGAACCCGTGCCGGGCTCGGTCATCGCTATCGCGTACATCGACTTGCCGGAGACGAAGTCCGGCAGCCAGCGCTTCTTCTGCTCCTCGGTGGCGTACGCCTTGAGGTAGGGCAGGCAGAGCAGGACGTGCACCCCGGAGCCGCCGAAGGAGATGCCCGCGCGGGCGGTCTCCTCGTACAGGATCGCTTCGAACTTGAAGGACTCGATGCCCGCGCCGCCGTACTCCTCGGGCACCTCGATGCCGAAGATGCCCAGCTCGGCCAGCTTGTAGTAGAAGTCGCGGGGCGCCTGGCCCTCGGCGAACCACTCGTCGTAGACGGGGACGACCTCGGCCTCGATGAAGGCGCGGATGGTCTCCCGGAACGCCTCGTGGTCCTCGTTGTAAACCGTACGGCGCACGGGGTGCCTCCTGGTGGCAGCTTCAGTGTCAGCTTCGGTCGCAGTGGCTAAGCGCTTGCTCAGTCCTGGTCAAAAGTTACCCGGCGGTCACGGTGGCTGTCCAGGGTGATGCTCGGCACGCCTCCTCCCCGGTGTGTCCGGTCGCTGAGCGTGGCCGGTCGGAGCGCTCTGTACGCCTCGATGGCGGGCTGTGGCAGGCGGGCGCACAGTGAAATGACGAGCCGGCGGGGACGGCGAGCCTCCCCGCCGCATCAACCCTCTGTGAGGCAGTCATGGCTGAGGAGAACCAGGGCAAGGGCGGACGTGGCACGACGACCATCGCTGACGGTGTCGTGGCCACCATCGCCGGAATCGCCATCCGGGAGACCGAGGGCGTGCATTCGGTCGGCCGGGGCGCGTCGAAGGCCATGGGCGCGGTCAGCGGACTGAGGTCCGGGTCCTCAGGGGCGGGGCGCGCCGTCAAGGTGGAAGTGGGCGAGAAGCAGGCCGCGATCGATGTCGACGTCGAGGTGGAGTACGGCGTCGCGATCCATGAACTGGCCGAGCGGATCAGGACCCAGGCCAAGGGTGCGGTGGAGTCGATGACCGGGCTCCACGTCGTCGAGATCAATATCTACGTCTTCGATGTCCATGTCCCGGACGACGACGATGACGATGACGAAGGGGACCGCGACCGGGCGCCCGCACGCGTGCGGTGAGGGCGCGGTCGCTGCCGGCGGCGTGCGTTGACAGCGGCGTGCGTCGACAGCGACCGCTCAGGCCTGGGCCGTAGGCCGGACGACTATCTCGTTGACGTCGACGTCGGCGGGCTGCTCGATCGCGAACCTGATGGCCCGGGCGACCGCCGCCGGAGGGATGGCGATCTCGTCCATCGACTCACTCATCCGCGCACGCAGTTCCGCGTCCGGCACCGAGCCGATGAAGTCGGTCGCCACGTAGCCCGGCGAGACCATGGAGACGCGGATCGACGGGCCCGCCTCCTGTCGCAGGCCTTCGGTGAGCGTGCGTGCGGCGGCCTTGGACGCCGAGTAGACGGCCATGGTGGGCACCGTCTTGTAGGCGGCGGTCGACAGGGTGTGCACGAACTGACCGCGCCCCTGGGCCCGGAAGACCGGCAGGGCCGCTGCGATGCCGTGGAGCAGCCCCTTGACGTTCACGTCGATCATCGCGTCCCAGTCGTCCACCCGCAGGTCGTCGAGCGGTGATATCGGGCCGGTCCCCGCGTTGCCGACCAGGACGTCCAGTGCGCCGAAGCGCTCGCGGGCGAGCGCCACCAGTCGGGCCGGGTCCTCGCGGCGGGCGACATCGACCGTGGTGAACGCGGTCTCGCACCCCGTGTCCCGCAGCTCGCCGGCCAGGGCCGCGAGCCGCTCCTCCCGGCGGGCGCCGAGCACGAGCTTCGCCCCTCCTTCCGCCAGCAGGCGCGCGGTGGCGGCGCCGATCCCGCTGCTCGCTCCCGTGATCGCCACGACCTTGCCTTCGATTCCGGGCATGTCGAATCTCCGTTCCAGACGCTCTAGACTGCTAAGCGGACATGTGTCCTTTACGGCTTTCACGATAGCGGACACGTGTCCGGATAAGCAATCGGTGCCGAGGGCCCGGAACGGAGAGAACGGATGACGCAGCCACGCCGCCGCGCCACGCGGTCGGACGCACAGGACAACCGTGCGCGGATCATCGATGCCGCGCGCACGCTGTTCACCGAGGCGCCGGAGACGACCCTCCAGTCGATCGCGAAGGCCGTCGGCATCGGGCAGGGCACCATGTACCGGCATTTCGCCAACCGCGAGGCGCTGCTCGTCGCCGTATACCGCGAGGATGTCGAGGCGCTGGTCGACGCCGCTCCGGCTCTGCTCGCCGAGCATGAGCCGCTGGACGCGCTCCGGCTCTGGTTCGACCGGCTCGCCGCGTACGGCAGGATCAAGCACGGCGCGTCCCTGGCCGTCGAGGCCGCCACCCGCGCCGACCTGGGCAACGAGTACTACGCGCCGGTCGTCGCCGCCCTCGACCGGCTGCTGACCGCCTGCAAGGAGGCGGGGGAGCTGCGCCCCGACGCCGACGCCGACGAGGTCCTGCTGCTCGTGTCGTTCCTGTGGAAGGCGGGCGGTCCCGACTGGCAGGAGCGCGCCGCACGCATGCTCACCATCGTCATCGACGGGCTGCGCGCCGGGCGGCCGTGACCCGGGTGGTCCTGACCTGGGCGGCCGTGACCCTGGAGGCCGCGGGGGCGGTGGGTGTCAACGCCAGTGTGCCGAACCGTTCCCCGCCGGAATCGCCGCTTCGGTCTTCGCCCGGATCTGCCGCATCATCTTCACGATCCGCTCCTCGTGCTCAGGCGTCAGCCGGGCGACGGGGACCGAGCAACTGAGCGCGTCCTGAGCCGGGTTGTCGTACCGCAGCGCGAATCCGAAGCCGACGAGCCCGGTGACACCCTCCTCCCGGTCCACCGCGTGACCGCGCGCCCGGATCTCCGCGAGATCGGCCAGCAGGGCTTTCCTGGTCGTGTGGGTGTTCGGCGTCAGTGCCTCGTACGGCCCCTCGGGCAGCTCCTCGTCCGGCCGTTCGGCCAGGAGCGCCTTGCCCAGCGCGCCCACGTGCGCCGGGAGGCGCCGTCCGACCCGGCTGATCGTCCGCAGATACTCGTGCGACTCCCGCGTCGCCAGATACGCCACGTCCCGCCCGTCCAGCCGGCCCATGTGGATCGTCTCGCCCAGCGCCTCGGACGCCTCGTCGAGATACGGCCGCACCGCGCGCAGCCGGGGGTCGGAGTCCAGATAGCTGGTTCCGGTGAGCAGGGCGTGGATGCCGATGCCGTACAGCGAGCCGGTCAGATCCGTGCGGACCCAGCCGCGTGAGACCAGGGTCTGGAGGAGCGCGTACATCGAGCTGCGCGGCACGCCGAGCTCGTCAGCCAACTCCTGGAGCCGCACCGGCCGGTCGCCGCGCGCGGCTAGTACCTCCAGCAGCTCGACGGTGCGTGCCGCGGACTTCACCTCGCGGACGCCGCCCGCCTCTCGCGTTGTGTCTGGCATGCGCCGATCGTAATCGGGCCGGAGAACGGCCGTGCCGACCCATTGACGCACCGAGGTCCAGCTACCTAATCTCCAGCTTCATGCATGGATAACATCTACATGGGGAGATGGCGTGCATCTCGACATCGGCACCGAGGCCGCGGCCGACACGGTGCGACGGCTGCGGGGCGGGATGGCGGACGGGACGGCGGACGGCGTGCTGTCCTTCCCGCTGATCAGGCTGCGCGGGCGCGCCGTCGGACCCGTGCGCGCCCCGCTCACCGGCCCCTCGGACGCCGACCCGGCCGTCCTGAAGAGCGTGCTCAGTACCGGACCCGACCTCGTAGGAGCCTCCCTGTGACCCGCGACCTCACGATCACCGACGTGACGCTGACCCCGATCCTGGTCGCCGATCCGCCGCTACTGAACACCGCGGGCGTGCACCAGCCCTACACCCCGCGGCTGATCGTCGAGGTGGTCACCGCCGACGGGATCACCGGCCTCGGCGAGACCTACGGCGACACCAAGTACCTGGAGCTGGCCCGGCCCCTCGCCCAACAACTGACAGGCCATCAGGTCAGTGACCTCAACGGTCTGTTCACCGCGGCCGACGAGGTCGCCGTCGACGCCGGCCGGGTCACAGGACAGGTCGACGTCGGCGGTCTGCGCGGCGTCCAGACCGCCGACAAGCTGCGCCTGTCCGTCGTCTCCGCCTTCGAGGTCGCCTGCCTCGACGCCCTGGGCAAGGCACTCGGCCTGCCGGTGCACACGCTGCTGGGCGGCAAGGTGCGCGACAGCGTCGAATACAGCGCCTACCTCTTCTACAAGTACGCCGCCCATCCCACCGACACCGACCCCGACGGATGGGGCGCCGCCGTCGACCCCGCAGGGATCGTCGAGCAGGCCCGCACCTTCACCGAGCGCTACGGCTTCACGTCCTTCAAGCTCAAGGGCGGTGTCTTCCCCCCGGACCAGGAGATCGCCGCGGTCAAGGCACTCGCCGCCGCCTTCCCCGGCCACCCGCTGCGGCTCGACCCCAACGGCGCGTGGTCCGTGGAGACCTCACTCAAGGTGGCCGACGAGCTCAGGGACGTCCTCGAATACCTGGAGGACCCGGCGACCGGTGTCCCCGCCATGGCCGAGATCGCCACGAAGTCCGGCGTACCGCTCGCCACCAACATGTGCGTGACGACGTTCGACGAGATCCAGGACGCGTTCACCCGGGGCGCCGTGCAGGTCGTCCTCTCCGACCACCACTACTGGGGAGGCCTGCGCAACACCCAGCAACTGGCCGCCATCTGCCGCACCTTCGGCGTCGGGGTGTCGATGCACTCCAACACCCACCTCGGCATCAGCCTCGCCGCCATGACCCAGGTCGCCGCCACCGTCCCCGACCTCCACCACGCCTGCGACTCCCACTACCCCTGGCAGTCCGAGGACGTCCTCACCGAGCGGCTCACCTTCGAAGGCGGCAGGGTCGCGGTCTCCGACGCCCCCGGTCTCGGCGTCGAACTCGACCGCGACAGGCTCGCGTTCCTCCACCAGCGGTGGCTGGACGACGACGGCGCGTACAAGGACCGCGACGACGCGGCCGCGATGCGCGCCACCGATCCGCAGTGGACCGCCCCGGTCATTCCGCGATGGTGACCTCCGCCCGCCGCCCGTCCCTCACCGTCATCCAGGGACGACCTCCCGGCCGGCCACCGCTGTCACCGTGAGCCGGGCCTCGCGGGTCCGCTGCGATGACGGACCCGTCCCGATCGCGAACTCGCCCGGCTCCAGGGCCCATTCACCGGCACACGTGTACGAGGCCAGGGTCCGGGCGTCCACTGGGAAGGTGACCTCGGTGCCGGCGCCCGGCGCGAGCTCCACCCGGGCGAAGCCGCGCAGTTCACGCACCCGGGGCCACGAGGACCCGCCGAGCACCCGGCGTACGTAGAGCTGGACGGTCTCCGACACCGGCCGGCCGCCCGTGTTGACGACACGGACCGTGCAGCTCAGCGGTGGCGCACCCGCCTCGAAGCGGTCCACCGCTACCGAGGGCAGGGACAGCCGGGGAGCGCCGTACTCGACCGTCGTGTAGGACAGGCCGTGGCCGAACGGATGGCGGGGCGTTGCGGGCTGGTCGACGTAACCCCGGTAGCCGTGGTCCTTGCCGTTGTAGAACACGGGCAGCTGGGCCGCCGAGCGGGGCACCGAGACGGGCAGCCGGCCCCGGGGCTCCGCCGCGCCGAACAGCACGTCCGCGAGGGCCCTTCCGCCCCACGGACCCGGATACCAGGCGCTCAGCACCGCCGCCGCCCTTCCGGTGAGGTCACCCAGGGCGTGCGGCCTGCCCTGGACCAGCACCACGACCACCGGGGTCCCGGTCGCGGCGACCGCGTCCAGCAGGGCCGACTGGCCCTCGGGCAGCCCGATGTCGGCCAGGTCGACGCCCTCGCCGCAGGTCATCTCCACCGGATTGCCCGCGGCGACGACCGCCGCACCGTTGGCGTCGAAACGCGTCCCGGACTCGCGCGCGCTCGACCCGCCGAGCACCAGCACCGCCACATCGGCATCGGATGCCAGCGCCACCGCGTCGGGCAGGCCCGAGAGGTCCCCGCCGATGAGCCCGCAGCCCCGGGCATACGTGACCCGAGTGCCGTCCGGCGCCGCCGCCCGGACACCGGCCAGCATTCCGCTGCCCGTGCCGGGCGGCTGCGGCGCGGTGTAGTCACCGATCTGCTGCGGCACGGAGTCGGCGTTCGGCCCGATGACCGCGACGGTCCCGACGGGTGTCCGGGCGCGCCTCCCCACACGGTGGCCGGCCAGCGGCAGCGTCACCCCGTCGTGGTCGAGGAGCGTGACGGACTCACGGGCGATGCGCTCGCTCAGCCCCTCCAGGCGCGCGGGGTCCGCCTCCCGGTCGCCGGTGTACGGGTGCTCGAAGAGGCCGAGCCGGAACTTCAGCGCCAGGACGCGCCCCACCGCCGTGTCCAGCGTGGACTCGTCGACCAGGCCCCGGCCGACCGCCTCCGCGAGCCGCGGATAGCAGGCGTCCCACAGGCTCAGGTCCGTCCCCGCCCGCAGCGCCAGCGCACCGGCCGCCACCGGATCACCCGCCATCCGCACCAGGCGGTCGATCGCGAGCCCGTCGGCCATCACCAGACCGTCGAACCCCCACTGCTCCCGCAGGACCCCGGTCAGCAGCTGCCGGTTCGCCGCGCACGGCACCCCGTCGAACTCGTTGTACGCGGCCATCAGGCCCGCCGCCCCGGCCCGTACGCCCGCCAGCGCCGCCACGAGATGGATCTCGTGCAGCTCCCTGGCGCCCAGCTCGGTGGCCGCACTGTTGCGGCCGCCGACCGTGGCCCCCTGCCCGGCGAAGTGCTTCAGCACGACAGCGGCCCGGTCCTGGCCGATGCGCTCCCCGGCCGGACCCTGGACCCCGCGCACCAGTGCCTCGGTGAACCGCGCCGCCAGATACGGGTCCTCGCCGAAGCACTCCTCCGCGCGGCCCCAGCGCGGGTCCCGCACCAGATCGAGCGCCGACACCAGCGCCACATGGCCGCCACGCGCCCGCAGCTGCGCGGCGGCGACGGCCGCCGCCTCCTCGTACAGCTCCGGATTCCAGGTCGCGCCGACCGCCAGATTCACCGGCAGCACGGTCCCGTCCAGGGCCTGAATGCCATGCGGCATCTCCTCGACCAGCAGGACGGGGATACCGAGCCTGGTGTTCTCGACGACGTACCGCTGCACGGCGTCCGAGACCCGAGCCCCGTCCTCCGCACCGATCCCCGTCTCCCGCGTGACACCCGACCACGGGTCCGCGCGCTGGAGCCCGTACAGCGCGCCCATCCCGTCCCCGGCGGCCACCTCCGCGCGGAACGCGTCCGTCAGCCGGTGGCCCGACGCTGTCCGCTCGTACGCGTGCCAGCCGTACATCCGCTGGTTGACCTGACCCACCTTCTCGGTGAGCGTCATCCGCGACAGCAGATCACGCACCCGGTCGGCGACGGGCGTCCCGGGGTCGCGGAACAGGGGCTCGGACATGGGGCGGCTCCTCAAGGGGGTCGGGCGGTCAGCGCAGTTCGAGCACGCGCACCCCGTACGGGGCCAGGGTCACGTCCCGCACCGGGGCGCCGCCGGTCAGCTCGCGCAGCTCACCGTCCGCGGAGGGGCGCACCGTCAGCTCATCGGCGGACTGGCTCACCAGCCACACGAACCGCGTACCGTCCTCGCGGACCAGCGTGTCGGCGCTGACGTACGGAGTGGAGACCGTCACCGGCCGGGCCGCACCGGCGAGTTCGGCGAGCGCCGCGTACAGCCGGTGCGTCTGCTCCGGGTTGGCACGGGCCGTACGCGCCGCCATGTGCTCCAGCGGGTACGTGGCCAGGACGGTGCGGCCCGCGCCCGTCTCGTAGCGCAGGAGGGCGGGGCGGCCGTGCGCGTCGGTGGCGACGACCCGTGCGCCGTCGGGGACGACCGGCAGATACACGCGGCTGTCCTCGTTGCCCGCGACCGGGAAGGTCAGCACCTCGCCGGCCGCGATCGAGCCGAAGTCCTCGGTGAACGTCATCTCCAGGACGTCGTCCTCGATCGGCTCGGCGACCCCGTAGGACAGCTGGAGCTCCACCCCGAACAGTCCGTCGAGGTCGTGGAACCACGGCCCGCGCGTCGTCGGGTGCTCACCCGAGCAGAACGACAGATACACCGTCGCCCCCGCCTTCGCCCGCTGCTCCAGCGCACGCCGCGTGCGGGTGGTCAGCTGGCGCGTCGACGGCAGCAGATACAGCGAGGCGTCGTCCGGCAGCCCGTCGGCCTCCCGGGCGAACGCCACCGGCAGGTCCGCGCCGCGCGCCGCGACGTATCCCTGGTGCAGCGAGGTGAAGATCAGCGGACGGTCGGCAGGCCGGCTGTAGGGGTAGCCGCGCTCCAGGAAGGCCGGCACGACGAGAGCCGCGTCCGCGTCGGTGCGACGGCAGCGCGGGAAGTCGACCTGCTCCAGGACCTGCGCGAAGGCGGCCAGTTCGCGCAGTGGCTCCTTGGGGTGCCCGGCGCTGTCCGTGATCCCGAAGTGCATCTCGAAGGGGTGGTGGTCGTACGGTGACTGCTCCCACAGCTCGTCGTAGTCCGTGTTGTTCCAGGCCATCCAGCCCGTGGCCCCCCCGAGCAGCGAGTTGTGCAGGGTCTGCCGGTAGAAGATCCCGGCGTTCGCCGCCGAGACCGTGTCGGTGGACAGCCCGAACTCCTCCAGGACGACCGGCTGACCGGTGACGGCGGCCAGCTCGCACTCGAACGCGGCCCGGTAGTGCTGGCGCGGCCGGTCCGTGTCCGAGCGGTAGACGTGCGGGCCGACGAAGTCGACGTACTCGGCGGTCTCCCGCAGCGAGAAACCGTTGTCGCGGCCCGTCACCTCGATGCCCCAGGCGCCGTCGCCGAGCGACACCGGCTGCGTGCCGCCCGCCGCGCGCACCGCGTCGCACATGAACTGCGCCCAGGCGGTGACGACATCGCTCGACGGCGGGTCGACCTGATAGATCCGGCCGTAGCCCGGCATCTCGTTGGTGATCAGCCAGCCGGTGACCGCCGGGTGGTCCTTGAAGCGACGGGTCATCTGGGAGACGAACCACGCCTGCCGGCCGACCAGCCACACGTCCTCGTACAGATCACGGTCACCGCGCCAGGCCGGGTCCCAGTTCTCCCCGGACATGTGCCCGACGATGAACGTGGGGACCGTGCCCATCCCCAGCTCGTGGTGGGCGTCGAGGAAGTCCCGGAACCGGTCGCAGAGCTCCTCGTCGATCCGGCCGGGCTCCGGGTGGAAGTCGGGCCAGTAGAAGAACGACCGGGTCATGTTGAGGCCGTGCTCCCTGAGCACGGCCAGCTCCTCGCGTACCGTCTTCGGCTCGTAGTTCCGCCACATCAGCGGGCCGCCGGTACGGGACCAGAAGTTGGCCCCGAGCCACGGGAGTACGGCGGAGTCATGGGTGAGCTGGGCGCTGTGGCGTCGCATGGTGGTTCCGGGTCCTCTTCGGTGTGCGGGGGTGGGTGCGGTGCTTCAGATCGGGGCCGGGGCCGGGGCGGGGATCGGGGTCGGGGAGGGCAGCGGTCCGGTCGACTCCCGTACGACCAGCCGGGGGCGGCCGTCGAGCACCGGCGGGGGCACGTCCTCCCCGCAGCCGGCGAGCAGGGTGCGGGCGGCGGCGGCACCGACGCGCTGCACCTGCTGGTCGACGGTGGTGAGCCTGGGGTGGACCCAGCGGCCGAGCGAGAGGTTGTCGTACCCGACCACCGACAGGTCGGCGGGCACCCGGAGCCCGGCGCGCTGCGCCGTGCCGATGCCGCAGACGGCCATGGAGTCGTTGGGGAACACCAGGGCCGTCGGCCTCTCGGGCAGGGCGAGCAGCTCCTCGGTGACATCCACGGCGGCCTGCTCGGTGAAGTCGCTGTGGCGTACGGCGACGGGGCTCAGCCCCGCCCCGGCGAGCGCCTCATCGAAGGCGGTCAACCGCAGCCTGGTGTGCAGCAGTTCGGCAGGGCCCGCGATGTAGGCGACGCGCCGGTGGCCGAGCTCCAGCAGATGGGTCACGGCCTCCCTGACGCCCGCGCCCTGCTGCCCGAGCCCCACCCGGGGTACGGGCGACGCCGCGTCCGGGGCGCCCAGCAGGACGGCGGGCAGACCGAGGCCCCGCAGCAGGGCGGGGCGTGGATCGTCGGCGCGGGCGTCGGTCAGCACGGCGCCGTCGATCCGGCCCTCGGCGACGAGCCGCTCGTACAGCGCGTTCTCCTGGGCCATGTCCGCCACCAGGTGCAGCAGCAGACCGTAGCCGCGCGGGGCGAGCTCGCCCTCCAGGCCGGTTATCAGCTCACTGAAGTGCGGGTCGGAGCCCAGCACATCGGTGGGCCGCCGGACGACCAGCGCGATCGTGCGCGTACGGGCCCGGCGCAGCGCCGTCGCCGACGCACTGGGGGACCAGCCGAGCTCGGTGGCCGCGTCCAGGACCCGGCGGCGGGTGGCCTCCGAGATCCGGCCGGTGCCGTTGACGGCCTGGGAGACGGCCGCGGTGGACACCCCGGCCGCCGCTGCCACGGCCTTGATGGTGGGGCGCACGGCGGTACGCCCTTCGGGGGACCTGTTCACATCTTCACTGCTCCGCTGACGAGGGCCTGCTGCATCCGCTTCTGGAGCACGGTGTAGACCACCCAGACCGGGACCAGGGTCAGCACCGTGCCCGCCGTAAGGATGCCGTAGTCCGTACCCGTCAGGGACTTGAGCGTGGGCAGGGCGACCTGCACGGTCCGCAGGTCGGGATCGGGGCCGATGATGACGAGCGAGTACAGGTACTCGTTCCAGAAGGTCAGGAAGTTCAGCAGGAGGATCGTCGCGATGCCCGGCATGCACATCGGTGTGTAGACGTGCCGCAGGACGGCGAAGGTGGACGCGCCGTCCATGCGCGCCGCCTCCTCCATCTCGCGCGGGATGGTCCGCATGAACTGCACCAGGATGACGACGGAGAGCGGCATCGCCGTGGCCGGCAGGAACAGCACCATGAACGCACGGGTGTGGAAAAGACCCGTCGCGGCGGCGAGCAGGAACGTCGGGAAGAGCGCGGCGAACGTGGGGATCAGGAATCCCAGCGAGAACACCCGCTCGACCAGGGCCCCGAGCCGTCCCTCCGTACGGGCGATGGCGAAGGCCGCCGGTATCGCGAGGGCCAGGGTGAGTACCAGTGCCAGCACCGTCACGAGCATCGAGTTGACGACGGCAGGACCGAGATGGGCCGAGGTGAACGACTCGGTGAAGTTGGCGGTGGACAGGGAGGTGGGGAGCGAGAAGGGGCTCCCGAAGATCTGGTCGTTCGTCTTGAACGCCGAGACCAGGAGGTAGTAGAGGGGGACGACCAGGAGCACCATGTACAGCCAGGCGAAGATGTGCGCCGGCAGCCAGGACCTTCCGAATTTCCCGTACTTCATGGGACCGCTCTTCATGGGACCGCTCCGATTCAGTAGTTCTGGCGGAAGACGCGGCGGATGGTCAGCAGCCCGGCCAGGCCGACCAGGAAGAGGACCACACCGACGGTCTGGCTGTAGCCGAGATCGGCCGCGATGAACGCCTTCTGGTACACGAGGAAGGACAGCGTCGTCGACGAGCTGCCGGGGCCGCCCTGGGTGAGCAGCAGCACGTTCTGCGCGGAGCCGAAGAGGGTCCAGAGGAACTGGAGCATCGTCACGACACCCACGAAGTCCCGGATGACGGGGAAGTGGATGCGCCACATGGCGCGCCAGTGCCCGGCGCCGTCCAGCTGCGCGGCCTCCCCGATCTCGTCCGGGACGCTGCCGAGCCGGGCCGCGAACAGCACGGCGGTGAACCCGATGCCGCTCCACACGTCGAGGAGGATGAGGGAGCCGAGCGCGGTGGAGGGCGACGCGAGCCAGGCGTCGGTCATCGAGCCGAGGCCGACCTTGTCCAGGGCGCCGTTGAGCAGGCCGTCAGGTGAGAGGACCGCGTAGAAGACCATCGCCTTGGCGGGGGTGGAGATCAGCCCGGGTATGAAGAGCAGATAGCGCAGGACACGGTGTCCCGGCGGCTTCTGCGCGACGTAGTACCCGAGCATGTACGCGCCGACGATCATCAGGGGCACGGCCACGACGAGCTGTACGGCGGTGTTGGTCACCGCGTCCCAGAAGACCGGGTCGTCCAGGACGGCGCGGACGTTGCCCGTGCCGGCGAAGGAGACCGGCTGGAGCATCCCGGGCCAGTGCAGGGCGGCGATGACGAAGATGGCGACCAACGGGCCGACCATGAAGACCAGATACCAGACCAGCGCGGGCACGGCGAGGATGACCCCGCCCTGCTTACGGCGCTTCGTGGTGGCGGCGGACCGCGGGGGAGTGACCTGCCCGCGGACCGAGGCGCCGCCCAGGGCGGACGAGAGCATCGTCATTGGAGGACTCGCAAGGGCTCGGGCGCGCGGATCAGGCCGTGCGGTAGGCGGATTCCAGGGCGGAACGCACGGATGCCGCGCTCGTTCCCCGGGTGAAGGCGGTGCTGGTGGCGGTGATCAGGGGCTGGGTCGCGGTCGGCGGGACGTACAGGTCGGGCAGGAGCACCTGGCCGACCCGGTCGCCGAGCTGCTGGGCCTTCGCCACCAGAGGGAAGTCCTTGCTGACCGTGTCGGTCACGAGCGCCATGTCCCGGCCGCTCTCGGTGATGAAGCGCGACACCACGTCGGGGCGGTACATGAAGCGGATGAACTTCTCGACGGAGGACAGCTTCTTGACGCCGTTGGGGCTGATCCAGAAGCCGATGAGGGTGAACGAGCGCAGGATGGTCGGCTTCTCGTGGGAGGCGCCAGGTGCGAGCGGCCATCCCCCGATCTCCGTGTGCCCGGCCGCCTTCGCCGGGACCTTCGCGAGCGCGGAGGACATCGCGGACTGGATGGCCGCGGCCTCCGTGTTGTACTGCGTGGTCATCGTGTCGGAGGTCAGTCCCTGCGCCTTGTCGGCGAAGACCCCGGCGTCCCGCAGCGTCACGAAGTAGTCGATGCCGGCACGTGCTCCCCGGCTGCCGCTGAAGTCACCCGTCGTGTAGACCTGCCGGGCCTCGTCGGGGGTGAGGAAGGTCTGGATGATCTGGGCGAGCAGCTTCTGCCCCGTCCAGTCGTTGCCGCCGACGGTGACGGGTGCGATGCCCTTGGCCCGCAGCTTGCGGGCGGCGCCGATGAGCTGGTCCCCGGTGGTGGGGAGGGAGTCGACGCCGGCCCTTTCGAGGAGGGCGGTGTTGAAAGCGACGGGCCAGTTGGTGGCGAAGTACGGGAAGGCCCGGAGCCTGCCCTTGTCGTCGGTCCACTCCTCCACGGCGGCGGGCAGCACGCGGTCGCGCAGCCCCCAGTCGTCGAGGTGGCCCTTGACGTCGACGGTGGCACCGACGTCGGTCCAGGCCAGCGTCTTGTCGTACAGGTTGACCATGACGACGTCCGGCTCCTTACGGGCCAGCCGAGACGTCTCGTACACCTGGGGGAGGTCGTCGCCGTTGACGAGATTCTTGACCCGGATGCCCGGGTTCTCCTTCTCGAAGGCCTTCACGACGGCGGTGTAGGTGGGGGAGCCCGGCGCGGTGGTTCCGAGCTGGGTGTGGACGAGTAGGGAGCCGGGGTCGGAATCGGCCGAGGCGAGGGTGGAGCAGCCGGACATTGCGGGCAGCGCGGTAGCGGCGGCGAGGCCGGAACCAGCAGCAAGGAAACCGCGCCGACTCAGGGGTGAGCGCACAGCGGGATGTCTCCAACCAGGACGGTAACCGGGGTGGTTAATCGATGTACCAGCAGGTTGCGAGAAACCTAGAGGTGCGCGTCGGAACGGTCAACCCCCGGTTGCACATGCTGGAAGGCTGGACATTTCGGTCAGGGGGTGTGCCGCTGGTCGTGGGTATTGCTCCGAAGATCGTTCTGTTGGAGGCTGAGGCATGCGAAATCAGCCGACCTTCGTCCTGGTCCACGGGGCCTTCGCGAATTCGTTCTCGTTCGCGCCGCTACAGGCCGAGCTCGCCCTGCTCGGTCACCGCTCGGCCGCGGTCGACCTTCCGGGCCACGGCTTCGAGGCGACCTTCCCCGCGCCCTACCAGGCCCCGCAGGACCTGGACGCCCTCGCCGAGGAGCCGGGGAGCATCAGGGGAGTCACGCTCGCGGACAACGTCGCCCGAGTGATCGACGTACTCGAACGGGCCAAGCGGAACGGCCCCACCGTCCTCGTCGCCCACAGCAGGGGCGGCGCCACGACCACCGCCGTCGCCAACGCCCGGCCGGAGCTGATCGACCGGATCGTCTACGTCGCCGCCTGGTGCCCCGTCGATCTGGACGTGGGCGGCTACTACGCCGAGCCGGAGATGGCGGACGTCGACCCGGGAGGCTTCGCCGCCGCGGTTGTCGGGAACCCTGCCGAACTGGGCCTGCTCCGCACCAACTTCCGCACCGCCGACCCGGCGACGCTCGCCGCGTTCAAGCACGCGTTCGCCGCCGACCTCATCGATGACGAGTTCCGGACCTTCCTGAACACCTTCCAGCCCGACGAGAACCTCGACGCCGGCACACCCGCCGACCGGGCGCAGGCCGCGACCTGGGGCCGGATCCCCAGGACCTATGTGCGCCTGGCCGCCGACGCGAGCGTTCCGCCCGCCGTGCAGGACCGCATGATCCGCGAGGCCGACGCGCTCACCCCCGACAACCCCTTCGACGTCCGGACGCTCCCCGGAAGCCACCTGGGCTGGCTGGTACACCCGAAGCCCGCCGCGGAATTGCTGGCGGACCTCGCGGCGAGCTGACGATCCGCCGGGCGACCTGCGGGGGTGGCTCAGAGGGCGAGCAGGTCTCCCTTGACCGCTGAGACGAACGACGTCCAGCTTGTGGCCGGGATGATGAGGGCGGGGCCGTGCGGGGCCTTGGAATCGCGGACGGGGACGCCGGAGGGGTGGCCGTCCAGGACCTCTACGCAGCTGCCGCCTTCGTTGCCGCTGTAGGTGGACTTGCGCCAGCCGGTCAGTGCGGAGGCGTCGGGGAGGGTGCGGTCAGTCACGGTATCCGTAGTCCTTTGCGGTCGACCTCATGAGGGCCAATGACTCCTTGAGCGGCATTGCATCGCCCAGCGCAACATCGTAGGCGCCTTCGAGCCGGTCGACCATGGCCGGGGAATCGTGCACCTTGCCCGCCTGGATACCTTCCGAGTAGGCCACAGGAGGTTGGTCCTCGAAACGCATCAGAGTGAGCATTCCCTGCATGAGCGTGTGGACCCCGAGGCCGAAGGGCAGCACATAGGCGCGCACACGCCTCTTCTCGACCAGACCCACGATGTGCATGATCTGCTCAGCCATGACATCTGGTCCGCCGACTGTGCGACGTAGCACCGCCTCGTCGAGCAGCGCCCAAACCACTGGCTGCACCGGATGGTCGAGGACCTTCGCCCGCTCAAGCCGTGTGACAACGAGCCTGTCACATTCCTCTTCACTCACAGGGGGGAACGATGTGCTCAGGACCGCGCGCGCGTACCGTTCTGTCTGTAGGACGCCGGGGACGAAGGAGAGCCCGAACTCGCGGATCATCGTGGCCTGCTGTTCGAGCAGTAGCGCGGACCCGAAGTAGTCGGCGACGGCCACATCGCTGTCCGGCAGGAAGCTGCTCAGTACATTCCCCGTGTTCAGGGCATTGTCCAGCCGTCGCGCGTCCTCCCTCGAAGGAATGCGACGCCCCGCCTCGATGTGCGCGATGTGCGAACGGGTCATCACTGCCGTGTCGGCCAGCTGCTGCTGGGTCAGTCCCGCAGCCAGGCGCTGCTCCCTGAACCAGTCCCCATAGCTGTTACTCAACGTCAACTCCCATGTGACGACGCATCTGTCACCCAGTGCCCCCTGGCGAGCCTAGACCGGCCCGTCGCACTCTGTGAGTGGATCGCTACCCACCTCACCCCGACGGAGTTGACGACATGCCGCACCGCACCACTTACGGGATCGGAACCAGCCCCCGCCCGGCACGGCTTCTGCCGTGGACCGGCCCGGAGGGCAAGCCCTGTTATGTCATCGGGGACGGCACGGGTTACGTCTCCCGGATCGCGGACAACGTCGAGAGCGTCCGGCTCGGGATGGCTGTCGAACTGCTCGACCACGCAGCCGACATGCTCGACGACCGCCAGGTCACCTCGGCCCAACTCCGCTACGTCGTGGCCCGCCTGGCCGAGTCGCTGCGCGACGTGCACCGGATCGCGGAGAGCCGGGGTACGCGCCTGCGCGCCGCGCCGTGGTGACCGTGGGCTTGAGTGTTCGGGGTGCGTCCGGTGGGTGGGACCGGGCGGCCCATGGTGTGGCGCCGGCGCGCTACACAGGTTCGTCAGAGCCGCGGGTGAACGCGCGGGCCGAGCGGACCGAAGGGGAGTGGACGCCATGAGTGGTGTCGAAGATCGAGTGGCTGTGCTCGACCAGCTGTACCGGTTGCAGGCCGCCATCGACGCCCGGGACTGGGACGGTATTCGGAACACCTTCACCGCCGGCGGGACCGGGTACGGAAGGACGGGGACCGACGCGATCCTGACCGTCATGCAGGACCATCTCGGTGGCTGCGGTCCGACCCAGCACCTGCTCGGCAACACGAGGGTGGTCATCGAGGGCGACCGCGCGCAGAGTCTCAGCTACGCGCGGATCCACCACGTGGGGATCGGCAGCATGCGGGGCAAGTCCTTCGAGTGCATGGGCGAGTACGACGACCGGTGGGTGCGTACGGAGTCCGGCTGGCGGCTGAACCATCGGGACTTCGACATGAGGATCCGGATCGGCGACTTCGGGGTGCTCCGGGCGGCTGACGATCCGGTCTGCTGACAGGCCGTGGGGCATGCGGCTGTACCGATGGCCCCCGCCGCGGACGCTGACGCGGCGGGGGCCATACGCCGGAGACAGGTGGAGGGGGAGCCGTTCGGATCCTGGCCGTCACTGCGGCCCCGAACGACCCCCCCTTGCCGGGTGACCGGTCGGGTCAGGCGCCGGACGGACTTTCCGTGGTGGACACCTGGTCGGAGTAGACCAGGACGTTCTTGTGGCTGTACTGGATGGTGTACATCTTCTTCGCGCCGACGACGACCTTGCCGCTGGAGGGCAGGAAGTCATCCGTCGGGGCGGGAGCCGACGCGGCCACGTAGGCCTGCTCGGCCGGGACGGAGTACATGCTCAGCGGGGCCTGGGTCGACGGCGAGGAATCGGCGGGGTACTCGTCCGCGTCCGGGTAGTTGGTGCCGTACACCTCCAGTGCCTTGTCACCCGAGGGGCTCACGATGGTGGCGTCGGGGGCGGGGACGGTGTTGGCGCCGTCCGGGTTGTTGAACCACAGCTTGCTGCCGCTGAACCAGATGGCGGTCCAGTCACCCTTGCGGTCGGCGACGACGAACTGCTGGCCGGCCTGGGCCGTGGCCCCCCAGTCGCTGATCCGGTCGGTACCGGTGCCGTTGTCCGGGTGAATCGTCTGCTCGCCGAACAGCGGCGCGTCGGCCTTGGGTTCGGTGCGCAGCCGGACGAAGTTCGACGCCTGCTTCACGGTGCCGCACTCCTCGGTGGCGCCGCTGCCGTCGTCCTGCGCGCAGACCTCCATGGTCTGCTCGTTGTCGGTGAAGCCCGGCGCGATCGTCACGGCGGAACCGACCTCGCCGACGCCGTGCTCCCCGTCGACCGGGGCGCCGACCAGGTCCATGAAGCGCTCCCAGTCCCAGGACGGTCCCGGATCCCAGTGCTGGTCGTTCACGAAGTCGTCAGCGGGAGCGGGCACGTTGTCGTGGCCGACGATGTGCTGCCGGTCCAGCGGGATGTCGTACTGCTTGGCCAGGTACTTCACCAGCTCCGCGCTCGACCGGTACTGCGATTCGGTGTACCACGTGGCACCGTGCGCGGCGTAGCCCTCGTTCTCGATGCCGATCGAGTGCAGGTTGGTGGAGTAGTTGCCGGCGTGGAAGCCCAGGTTCTTGGTGGGGACCATCTGGGTCACCGCGCCGTCCGAGGACCGCACCACGTAGTGGGCGGAGGTGCCGCTCGCCGGGTCCTGGAAGGTGGCGATGGCGGACTCGTAGGGCGACTCGGTGTCGTGGATGACGATCCGGTCGATCGGGGCGCCGTTCGCGGGCCGGTTCGAGGCCTGTCCGTTGCCGGCGGCGGCCGGGACGTACGTGCAGTCCAGGGTGGCCGGGCACTCGGTGTCCGCTGTCGCGGCAGCGGACAGCTTGAGCTTGTCCACCTGGGAGGTGACCGGTTCTGCCCCGTTGTCCGCGGCGAGGCGCATCTTCTGTCCGTCGGACGTCTTGCGGGCGACGCCCTTCTTCAGTGTCGCGAACACGCGGTCGGCGAACGCGGTCGCCCCCTGACGCTCCGGGGACCGGCTGTAGCGGGCGACCGCTCCGTACCAGTCGCCGGGGTCGTCGGAGGTCTTGCTGTTCAGCTCCTTCTGGTACGAGGCCAGCAGCGCCGCGCCACCGCGGACGTTCGCCGAGGCACTGGTACGCAGTTCGTCGGCCGGAAGCCCCGTCAGTCGCGCCGCGGTCTGGAGCGTGTGCTTGGCCTCGCCCTTGGCGAGTTTCTCGGCCTCCGCGCGTCCGGCGGTGCCCGCGGCACCGCCGTCGATCATCTCCGGGGTGACGTCGGTCAGATGCATCGGCCCGTAGCCGCCCGAGGCGCTGTGCTGCCCCTGGTGGGTGTCCCAGGCCGACTGCTGGTAGGCGACCGCCATCAGCACGTCCTGGGGCACGTCGTACTCGGCGGCCGCGGCCTCGAAGTCCCGCTGCAGCGCGGTGTTCGCGGGGGCGTCGCCCTGCGTCGCCTGGGCCACCACAGGTATGGCGATGGCTCCGGCCACCACCACGGCTGCGGCGGATATCGCGACGGGGTGCCGCAGCAGCGCCCGCTTCCGGTGCGTTTGGGTGTCTCTTGTCATCAGCTTCCAACTATGTGTGGGAGGAATTACTCAGCCGTACGCACGGTGCTACCGGCCCGGTCTCAAGTCCCGTGGTCGGCAAGCGCCATGACGGCCGATCATATGTTTTCATATGTATCTCTCACGCATGTTGGCGAGGTACGCGACGAGCGTGTCGGCACTGACCGCGACCCTCCGCCTTGCGATCGCACGCACCAGACGCCGCCGGGCCCGCCCTTCGGGCGGACGGCGCTACTTTCGAAACGCGCCCTAGCGGGGCAGACCCGGCCGTGAGACGGGTGAGCCGTCCCGGTCTCCGCGGGTCTGGGCCGGCAGGCCGCCGGGTGGCGTCCACGTGTAGGCGTCCGGGGTGAAGTCACGCAGGCGCTTGAGGAGCTTGCCGGTCGACCAGGGCCAGCTGAACGTGTTGATGCCCGGCCGGCCGAAGTAGTAGCCGGAGT
Source organism: Streptomyces sp. NPDC048565 (assembly GCF_040650935.1). NCBI lineage: Bacteria > Bacillati > Actinomycetota > Actinomycetes > Kitasatosporales > Streptomycetaceae > Streptomyces > Streptomyces sp. NPDC048565. Next base: position 151,431 of record NZ_JBEZIH010000001.1, on the reverse strand, counting down.
CGGCGGTGCTGTAGACGGTGGTTCGAAGGGCCTTCTGCACCGCCCTGTGGTGCGCCTCCTCGACGTCGGGCCTGACGTCCAGCGCGGCGAGTTTCCTGGTCCGCAGGTGGGTGAGGGCGGCGGCGACGTAGCTCAACTGGGCCTCCAGGACGGTCGGAACCGCGGTGGTGCCGCTGAGCAGGTTCGGGCCGATGAGGAGGAAGAGGTTGGGGAATCCGCTGACGCTGGTGCCCAGGTAGGCCCGACGGCCCTCGGCCCAGGCCGGGGTCCCGGCCAGCGTGGTGCCGTCGCTGCCGTGCAGCCGGTCGGCCAGGGGGATCTCGCCGACGTGGTAGCCGGTGGCCAGGACGATGACGTCGGCGCGTGTACGGGTGCCGTCGGCCCCGACGACCTCGGAGCCCTCCACGGCCGCCGCCCGAGTCGGATGCAGCCGCACATTGGGCCGGGTCAGGGCCGGGTAGTACGTGTCGGAGGTGATCAGGCGGCGGGCCCCGAGGCGGTAGTCGGGGCTGAGCGCCCGGCGCAGCTCCCGGTCCGGGACGGAGGCGCGCAGATGGTGGCGTGCCATGGCCTCCAGGGGCCGCAACAGGCGCGGGTGACGCAGGGGTACGGCGATGGCTTCCTGGGTCCGGTGCTGCACACCGCGCACCGCCCTGCGGGCGGCCGGATGGCGTTCGAGGAAGCGGTGGAAACCGTCCGGGAACGCGAAGTCGGGCTTGGGCAGCACCCACTGGGGTGTGCCCTGGAAGACATCGACGTGTGCGGCCTCCGGCTGGATCTCGGGCAGGAACTGCACGGTGGACGCCCCGGTGCCGACCACCGAGACGCGACGCCCCGTCAGGTCGGTGTCATGGTTCCAGCGGGCGGAGTGGAAGGAGACACCGGGAAAGGCGTCGAGGCCGGGGAGTTCGGGGTCGCGCGGCCGGTGCCAGGGCCCGGTGGCGACGATCAGGGCGCGGGCGGCGTACGTACCCTGCGTGGTCTCCAGCTCCCAGCGGCGCGCGTCCGCCTCCCAACGCGCGCTCAGCACTTCGGTGTCGTAGCGGATGGCCTCGTCCACGCCTTGCGTGGCGGCGGTGGTTTCGAGATAGCCGAGGATCTCGGACCGGCCGGCGAAGCAGCGGGACCAGGGGTGAGGGGCGAAGGAGTACTCGTACAGCATCGACGGCACATCGCACCCGCACCCGGGATACGTGTTGTCGCGCCAAGTCCCTCCGAGGCGCCCGGACTTCTCCAGTACGACGACGTTCTCGACCCCGGCCCGGCGCAGTGCGACCACGGCGGCCACCCCGCTGAGGCCGGCCCCGATGACGACGACCTCCGTTTCCTGACGACTGTCGTTACCTACCCCGGTCACGGCCGCTCCCCACTTGCCTCGCGAGCAACCCGGGCACAGTGCCGGACCGCACGTCGTTGGTCACTCGGAGTGTCCGACGGTAGTGCTTTCCGTGATCGGAAGGGTGGTTTTCTGAAGCGAAAGCACCATATGGGTGGGCAGGAGCGGGAGGTGGCGCCTCTCCGCCTGCAACGCAAAGGCCTCCGGTCGCCGAGGGGCCTGGTGGTCCGCGTCGGTCTCGGAGGTCTCTGCCGTGCCGGGGTCTTCGGTCACAGGCCACGTCCGGTGGTCCACCGGACGCAGTGGGCGGTGTCACCGGTGGGCGTGGTCACCGGTGATGGTGAGGCGGCGGTGTTCGAGGGCGGTTGCGAGGGCGTAGGCGCCGCCGCCGGCGAGGGTGAGCACCCAGTAGAGGCCGGTACTGCCGGTGAGGAGCGCGGCGGTGGAGGTGAGGGCCAGCCAGGTGCCGAGGCTGTAGTGGAGCAGGTTGCGTCGCTGGGCGCCCTCGGCGATGTAGAGGAGGCCGACGATGAGGCCGGATCCGGTGGGCCAGAGCATGGTCTGCAGGTCGGGGTTGTCGAGGGTGGAGGTGAGGCCGGTGATGGCGAGGAAGAGGGCGACGAAGCCGGTGACCCACGCCGCGCCGAGGAGCTTGCCGGAGAGGAGCTCGTCCGGATCGGTGGCGGTGCGCTGGGCACGTGTGGCGGCGAGGGTGGCCTGGACCGTGCCGACGGCGAGTCCGGCGCCGAGGAGGGTCATGGGCAGCCAGCCCGGCAGGCCGAGCAGGGGTTCGTCGCCGGCGGAGATGGCGGCCGTGCCGTGGCCGAGCAGGTAGGCGAGGCCGAAGCTGATGTAGGTCGGACGGTTGTCGACCTCCCCCGGGGTGCGGGTCGGCGTGACGGTGGTGGTGGCGATCGGGGCGGGGGGAGCGGCGACGGACATGGCGGGGGCCTCCGGGGTATGGGCTGCGTCAGCCTGTGACGCGTAACGTTAAACTCATCAACTTACACCTGTAACTACAGGGTATGGGGCACTGCTTCTTCTTGCGGGCTCCGTGTCACGTCACGCTTCGGGGACGATGATGACCTTGCCGGCGACGGTGCGGGACTCGGCCAGGGTCAGCGCCGCGGCGGCGTCGGCCAGCGGGATCCGGGCGGCGATCTGCGGGACCACCGTCCCGTCGGCCACCAGCTGCAGGACCTGGGTGAGGTCCTCGCTCATCCGGCGCTGCCAGGACGCGCGGCAACGGCGCTTGCCGGCCCAGAGGTTGTAGAAGTGGGCGCTCTTGCCGTTGGGCAGGTTGTTCCATGCGGCGAGCTGCCCGAAGAGCTTCAGTACCGGCAGCTGGGAGTTGCCCTTGTCGCCCTTGGATGCCGCGGTGCCGTAGGAGACGAGCGTCCCGCCCTTGCGCAGCAGCCGCCACGACTGCTCGACCGCGGCCCCGCCGACGTGGTCGAAGACCGCGTCCACGCCTTCGGGCGCCAGCTCCTTGATGCGGGCGTACATGTCGGGGTCGCGGTAGTCGACCGGTGTCGCGCCCAGCTCACGCACGTGGTCGTGGTGGCGCTCCGACGCCGTACCGATGACCTTCAGCCCGGCGTGCCGGGCCAGCTGCACGAGCGTGGAGCCGACGCCGCCGTTCGCACCCAGCACCACGATCGTGTCGCCGGCGCGGACCTTGGCCGTCCGGTGCAGCATCTGCCAGGCGGTGACCCCGTTGACGACGACGGTCTCGGCGGCTGCCGCGTCCACGCCGTCCGGCACCGGCATCAGGTCCGCGGCGTCGACCAGCAGATGGCTGGCCCAGGCGCCGACCTTGGTGATCGCGGCGAACCGGCGGCCGGCCAGGTCGGTGTCCACGCCGGGGCCGACCTCGGTGACCGTACCGACCAGGTCGTAGCCGGGTACGAAGGGGAAGGGCGGCTGGTCGAAGTACGTACCCAGGCGCATCTGCTGCTCGGCGAACGAGACGCCCGTCGCGTCCATCCGCAGGACGACCTGGCCCTTCTCCGGCTCGGCCAGCTCGCGGGTCCGGCTCTCCAGCCCCTCGGGCTCGACCTCTCCGGGCAGAACGATCTCGGTGGCGGCGATGGCGACGGTGCTGTTCATGGCGTTCGTGGAGTTCATGGGATGGGCTCCTTCAGGCGTCGTCGTTCGGGGCTTCGCTCGTTTGCTTACGGTCGTAACACTACACACGTAAGTCCGGGGCGACAAGAGGCTACCCCCGTAAGCTTCACGCTGTAAGTTGACGAATCGGAGCGCAACGAAACGGCCGACCACGGGCAGACCACCGCGCCCGCACCGAAAGGGCCCTGCGCGAGGCCGGGTTCAGCGGCTGACGGGGACGGCGCGGGAGCGGCGCTCGCCGGGTGGGAGGTTACGGACGGCGATACGGGACTTAAGGGGCCGTTTTCTGTCTGTAACCTCCCCGGAGCCAGCGCACGGCCGCAGCTTGCCCGGGATATTTGGCGTCGCGCCGCTCGTCGCCCTTCGGCGTAGGCGGAGGGCTGAGCCGGCGCGTGATCAGGAGTCGAGCACGGCTGCGACGCCCTCGATCTCCACGAGCTGGTCGGCGTACCCGAGCACGGTGACGCCGAGCAACGTGCTCGGGACGTCGTGGTCGCCGAAGGCGTCCCGGACCACCTGCCAGGCGGTCACCAGGTCCTCCTGTCGCGCGGAGGCCACCAGTACACGCGTGCTGATGACGTCATCCAGGCGGGCGCCCGCCGCCGCGAGCGCGGTCTTCATGTTTTCGAGGGCCTTCGCAGCCTGGCCGGCGTAGTCACCGACGGCCGCTGTGGACCCGTCCTCGTTCAGCGGGCACGCACCTGCGAGGAAGATCAGACGTGCGTCGGCCGGCGCGGTGGCGGCGTAGGCGTACTCGGCCACGTCGGACAGGGCGGTGGAGCGGATGAGCGTGACGGCACGGGGCATGGCATCCAAGTCCTTGCGGATGGTCGGGTATGCGTGTCTCCACCTTCTAGCAGACCCGCTCGTCGGCGCGCCCTCATTTTCCCGGGGGCCCGCTAGGCGGGCTGGTCGACGCGGCCGCAGCGCAGGAGACAGCCAGGCGGTTGGGGAGTTCCGGACGTTCATATCGGAGATATGGGTCCACCTCCTGTCCGTAACTCCCCGGGCCTCGGGGGAAGAGCCGAGCGAGAGTTGCAGATGGGTCCCTACGCCGTGGCTGAGCGCTTTCTATGCCTTGACTGATGCGGTGGATCTGGCGGCCTTCTCGATCTTCGCCCAGTAGGCAGCGCGGGCATCTTCATCGATCTGCATTTCGTGTTCGGGGCGCATCCCGGTTCGGCCGTCGACGCCTTCGCGCAGGATGTCGGCGTGCCCGGCATGCCGGTTGGTCTCGCCGAGGACGTGGACCATGATGGCGAACAGGTTCGTGTTGTCATGAGGCTCCGGCCACCACGGCACGTGACCGGGGGCGTCGAGGGCAAGCTCGTCGATCGTCGCGTCCGAGTGTTCCCACGTGCGCCGGTAGAACCCGATGATCTGATCGCGCGTCTCGTCCTCGGTTGCCCACAGATCGCTGCCGTCGGAGTCCTGCCACCGAGGCAGCGGTTCCGGGGACGGGCGGTCGAAGATCTCGCCGAAGTACCTGGCCTCGACGCCGGCCACGTGTTTGACCAGGCCGAGGAGGTTGGTCCCGGTCGCTGTCAAAGGTCGGCGGGCATCATATTCGGACAAGCCGTCGAGCTTCCAGAGCAGAGCCTTGCGGTCCCGCCGCAGTCTCTCGTGCAGGTTGTCCTTCGCGAATTCATCGATCATGCGGCATGAGCCTGCCATGGGCTGCTCGTGGCCTCAAGATTCCGTACGTGGACCGCGATGACTGGCTGGCAGGGCCGAAGCGCGGCCATGGCCGCTGCCCTGACCTGCTACAAGAAGTTCGCGAAACTTGCCACGTGAGACACCCTCCTGTTGCGCGCATCGGTCATCCCTGCCGTAGCGCGAACCAGAGGTCCGTTCGTACGTCCATGTTGTTCAGGTCCGCGTCCAGCAGGGTCGCGCAGCGGGCGATGCGTTGGCGGACCGTGTTGCGGTGGATCCGCAGGGCCACCGCTGTGCGGTCCCAGCTGCCGTGGAGGCTCAGCCAGCAGCGCAGGGTTTCCGTGAGCGGTCCGGTGAGGGGGGCCAGCAGGGCGCGGGCGTGGGCCTCGGCGCGGTCGGGCGGGACCAGGGCGGCCAGGCCTCCGGTGCCGGGTCGGTGCGTGACCAGTGGGGTGCGGGTGGCCTCGGCGTGGCCCAGGGCGCGGGTTGCCTGGGCTTCGGCCTCGGGCAGGGCGGTGACCGGGGCGGGGGCGGAGACGCCGAGGGTCCAGCCGGGTTGAGGGGGTACCGCGCCGTGGGGGCCGGGGAGCAGGACCCGTACCGTCTCGCGGTCCACGTCCGACAACGCCGATCCCAGGGCGGCGCCGAGCGCCCCGGCGTTCAGCGCGTCGGCCGGAGTGCCGTCGGCGCGGCGGGCGTGGATCACCGCCCAGGTGTCGCCGCCGTCCGGTGCCGGCCGTCGCGACGCGGCGGACGATGCCTCTCGCGGCACCAGCAGCGGCGCCACGTCCTGCGGGGCCGCGCCCAGCAGCAGGCGTACGAGCGCCGCCGAACGGCCCGCCCCGTCGGCGCCCTGGTGCGGGGCGGTGAGCAGGGAGAGCAGTACGACGGCGATGCCGGTGACCGTGTGGTCGCCCGCATCGCGTCGGGGAGTCGCCAGGGCGAGGGCCAGGCCCTGTCCACTGCCGCCGACGGCGTACGCGGAGAGGTGCATGCCGGCCCGGGTGTCGGTCGCCGATGACGGGCTCGGCTTCCGGTCAGGGGGAGGGGAGACGGAGGGAGAGGGGGAGGCGGAGGGAAAGGGAGAGGGGGAGGCGGAGGGAAAGGGAGAGGGGGAGACGGAGGGGGTGGCGGTGGGGATGGCCGTGGGTGGTGCCACCACCCGGGCCAGGCGGGTCAGTGCCGTCTGCACATCCGGTGCCGGGCGCCCGCCCGCCGCGTGCAGTACCCCGCCGTCCGCCGTGAGGAGCGCGACCCGGCCCTCCAGCTGTACGGCGAGCTGGCGCAGCACCGCCGGCACCGGGTCCGGGCGGGCCGCCGCCGTCGCGAGGGCCTGCTGGGCCCGGGTCACCCGGCGCAGCTCGCGGTGGCGCCACTCGGCCATGAGCCGCCACACGGCGCGGGCGACCGTGGTGAAGCGGGTCTCGGGCGGCACCTCGACCAGGGGCAGCCCGTGCCGGTCGCACGCCTCCACCAAGGCGGGCGGCACCGTGTCGTGCACCGGCGCCAGCCCGAAGCCGAGCGCCGCCGCCCCCGCCTGGACGAGCCGGGCCACATAGGTGTCGGCGTCCGTGAGCTGGACTCCGGCCGTCAGCAGCAGTTCACCGCCGAGGAGGTACGGATACGGATCGGCCATCTCCGAGGTGTGCACCCACAGCAGCTCCGCGTGGTCCGGGCCGGCGATCCTGCGCAGCCCCAGCTCCTGCCGGCCAAGGAGCTCGGCCAGGGGAATCGGAGGGGTGGGGGGACCGGCGGGGGATTCCGGCATGGATGATCCATCCACTCGAAGCGATGATGATGGAGGAAACGTACACTTCAGCGTCAGCTTCCGGCCACCTACCGTCTTCATCACCACACCCGGCCCCGGCTCCCGAGCGGAACCGGAACGACGGAGGAGAGCCCATGGCTGTCGACTACGCGGTGATCGTGGTCTATCTGGCCGGCATGCTCGCCATGGGCTGGTGGGGCATGCGCCGCGCCAAGTCCAAGAGCGAGTTCCTGGTCGCAGGACGACGGCTCGGCCCCTGGATGTACTCCGGGACCATGGCCGCGATCGTTCTCGGCGGCGCCTCGACGATCGGCGGTGTGGGCCTCGGCTACCAGTACGGGCTCTCCGGCGCCTGGATGGTCCTCACGATCGGACTCGGGTTGCTCGCCCTGTCCGTCTTCTTCTCCGCGCGCATAGCCCGGCTGAAGGTCTACACCGTCTCCGAGATGCTCGACCTGCGTTACGGCGGCGGGCGGGCCGGAGTCATCTCCGGCGTCGTCATGTGGGCGTACACGCTGATGCTCGCCGTCACCTCGACCATTGCCTACGCCACCATCTTCGACGTCCTGTTCGACGTGAACCGGACCGTGGCGATCATCCTGGGCGGCACCATCGTCGTCGCGTACTCGACGCTCGGCGGCATGTGGTCGATCACGATCACCGACATGGTGCAGTTCGTCGTCAAGACGATCGGCGTCCTGCTCCTCCTCCTGCCGATCGCCGTCGTCAAGGCCGGCGGGTTCAGCGAGATGAAGGCGAAGCTGCCCACGGAGTACTTCGATCCGCTGGGCATCGGCGGCGAGACGATCTTCACGTACGTCCTCATCTACACCTTCGGCATGCTGATCGGCCAGGACATCTGGCAGCGCGTGTTCACCGCCCGCGGCGACCGGACGGCACGCTGGGGCGGCACCGTCGCGGGTACGTACTGTCTGGTGTACGCCGTCGCCGGTGCCGTCATCGGGACGGCGGCCAAGGTGATGTACCCGAAGCTGCCCAGCGCCGACGCGGCCTTCGCGACGATCGTGAAGGACGAACTGCCGGTCGGAGTGCGGGGGCTGGTGCTGGCCGCCGCACTCGCCGCGGTGATGTCCACCTCGTCCGGCGCCCTCATCGCCTGCGCGACCGTGGCCAACAACGACATCTGGTCGCGGCTGCGGGGAGCGGTCACCCGGCAAGCAGGGGACGGCGGGGACGAACGGGACGAGGTGCGGGGGAACCGGGCGTTCATCCTCATCATGGGTGTCGCCGTGATCGTGATCGCCATCGCGCTCAACGATGTCGTCGAGGCGCTGACCGTCGCCTACAACCTGCTGGTCGGCGGGCTGCTGGTGCCGATCCTCGGGGGTCTGCTCTGGCGCCGGGGCACCGCGGCGGGAGCGCTGGCGGCCGTGGCCGTCGGGGGCGTCACGGTGATCGGGCTGATGGGCGCCTACGGGATCCTCGCCAACCAGCCCATCTACTACGGGCTGCTCGCCTCGCTCGCGGTGTACGTCGCCGTCTCGCTGGCGACGAAGCCGACCGACCCGGCCGTGCTGGCCGCCTGGCGCGAGCGCCTGGCCGGGCGGGGGGCCGACGAGGACCCGGCCACCCCGGACCCGGACCGGGTCTCCGTCTGACCGGCGGCCCACCGGGCGCGGGGGCGGATCCGCCCACCGGCCGCCCAGGGAGCCGGTCCGGTCCGGCTCCCTGACACACTGACCGACGTATGAACGCCCACAAAGCGTGCATGGCACAACGAAAGGCACCCACGCCCATGAGCAGCAACGAATCGCCGCGCGGCCCCGTCGACTCCTCCCGCGTCCCGCGGTACGCCGGACCCGCGACGTTCGCCCGGCTGCCCCGGCTCGACGAGGTCGGCTCAGCCGATGTCGCCGTCGTCGGAGTGCCCTTCGACAGCGGCGTCTCCTACCGGCCCGGTGCCCGCTTCGGCGGCAACGCGATCCGGGAGGCCTCGCGCCTCCTGCGCCCGTACAACCCGGCGCAGGACGCCTCGCCCTTCGCGCTCGCCCAGGTCGCCGACGCGGGTGACATCGCGGCCAACCCGTTCAACATCAACGAGGCCGTCGAGACCGTCGAGGCCGCCGCCGACGACCTGCTCGCCACAGGTGCCCGGCTGATGACACTCGGCGGCGACCACACCATCGCGCTGCCGCTGCTGCGTTCCGTCGCCAAGAAGCACGGCCCCGTCGCCCTGCTGCACTTCGACGCGCACCTGGACACCTGGGACACCTACTTCGGCGCCGAGTACACCCACGGAACCCCGTTCCGCCGGGCCGTCGAGGAGGGCATCCTCGACACCGAGGCGCTGTCCCATGTCGGTACCCGCGGCCCGCTGTACGGCAAGCAGGACCTCACCGACGACGCCAAGATGGGCTTCGGCATCGTGACCTCGGCCGACGTCATGCGGCGCGGAGTCGACGAGATAGCCGACCAGCTCCGGCAGCGCATCGGCGACCGGCCGCTCTACATATCCATCGACATCGACGTCCTGGACCCGGCGCACGCCCCCGGCACCGGCACCCCCGAGGCCGGCGGCCTCACCTCGCGCGAGCTCCTGGAGATCCTGCGCGGGCTCTCCTCCTGCCACCTCGTTTCGGCCGACCTCGTCGAGGTCGCCCCGGCGTACGATCACGCGGAGATCACTTCCGTCGCCGCCTCGCACACGGCGTACGAGCTGACGACGATCATGTCCCGGCAGATCGCGGAGGGCCGCACCCAGTGAGTCACGACCACGACGACCGGCCGCAGCTCACCGCCGCACAGGCCGAGGCCGCCCTGAACCCTCCGCCCGGACGTAACGGCGGTGACCTGGTCGTGGAGACCCTCCAGGGCCTCGGCGCCACCACCGTCTTCGGGCTGCCCGGCCAGCACGCGCTCGGCATGTTCGACGCGCTGCGCCGCTCCTCTCTCGCGTACGTCGGGCTGCGCGTCGAGAACAACGCGGGCTTCGCCGCCGACGCCTACGGCCGGATCACCGGTGAGGTGGCGCCGCTGCTCCTCTCCACCGGGCCCGGCGCCCTGACCTCCCTGGCCGCGCTCCAGGAGGCGGCCGCCGCGTCCGCGCCGGTGCTCGCGATCTCCAGCCAGGTCCCGGCCGCGGGACTCGGCGGTGGACGCCACGGCTATCTGCATGAACTCCGCGACCAGCAGGCGTCCTTCCGCGACATCGTGAAGTCCGTGCACACCGCGCGCACGGCCTCGCAGATCCCCTCCGCGATCGCCGCCGCCTGGGAGTCCGCGCTGGCCGCCCCGCACGGCCCGGTCTGGGTGGAGATCCCGCAGGACGTGCTGCTCGCCGAGACCGTCCTGCCGGTGGTCAGCGCGCTGGACGCCACCCCGCGCGAGCTGTACCCACGGCCCGAGCTGACCCTCGCCGCAGCCCGGCTGCTCTCGGACGCCGAGCGTCCGGTGATCGTCGCTGGTGGCGGAGTCGTACGCTCCGACGCGTCCGGCAAGCTGCGCGCGCTCGCCGAGAAGCTCGATGCCCCGGTCGTCACCACCTTCGGCGGCAAGGGCGCCTTCCCCTGGGAGCACCCGCTCTCGCTCAGGTCCTGGCTGGAGGACCGGCACACCACGGACTTCCTGGAGTCCGCGGACGTACTGCTGGTCGTCGGCTCGGGTCTGGGTGAACTCTCCTCGAACTACCACACGTTCGCCCCGCGCGGCCGGGTCATCCAGATCGAGGCCGACGCCGGGAAGCTGGAGTCCAACCACCCCGCGCTCGGTATCCACTCCGACGCCCGCGAGGCACTCGCCGACCTCCTGGACACGGTGGAGCCGCGTACGGACGACACGGCGGCTGAGCGCGTCCGTGCGCTGCTGGAGCGGGTCCACGAGCGGATCGCGGCGCAGGATCTCACGCTGGAGCAGCAGGTGCTGGCATCGGTCCGCGAGGCGCTGCCCGACGCTTCGCCCAGCTTCTGGGACATGACGATCCTCGCCTACTGGGCCTGGTCCGCCTTCGACGCGCGCCGTCCGAACACGATGCACTCGGCGCAGGGCGCGGGCGGTCTCGGCTACGGCTTCCCCGCCGCGATCGGTGCGGCGGCCGCCGATCCGACGAGGCCGGTTCTCGCGGTCTCGGGCGACGGCGGCGCGATGTACTCGATCGCCGAGCTCGCCACCGCCCGGCAGTACGACCTGCCCGTCACCTGGCTGATCGTCGACGACGGGGGCTACGGCATCCTGCGGGAGTACATGACGGGTGCCTTCGGCGAAGCCACGGCGACCGAGCTCACGCGCCCGGACTTCGTCGCACTCGCCGAGTCCTTCGGGGTCCCCGCGGTCCGTACGTCCCCGGAGTCCCTGGCCGCCGACCTCGGCACGGCCCTGGCGACGCCAGGGCCGTCGGTGGTGGTGCTTCCGGCGCTGCTGAGGATGTTCGAGCCGACGCACCTCTGACGAATACCTCCGACGAACCTGACGAGTACCTCTGACGAGTACCTCTGACGAGTACCTCTGACGAGTACCTCTGGCGAGCGCATGGCGTGGTCTCGGTCACCGTGGCTCGCCCCGAGGCCTTGCGGCGCGGGGCCCGGGCCGGGACGACTCCTTCGTCTGTGGCCCAGGCCATAGCTCGGTTTGTCCGTTTACGTGCATCATGTCCAGGCGCTCCAGCCGGGGCGACAGGTGCCCAGTGAACAGCGCGGAGGACGGACGGCATGACTCATCAGTGGCTGTCCCGGTGCTCCCGTACCGCTCTGGTCGGCACCGTCCTCGTCCCGGCGGCCATGGTGGCGTCGCCCGCCACCGCCGCCGCCCCCGCGAAGGCCCCCGCCGTCTCCTGCGTCTCGGACCGGACCGGGCTCGCCGCGAAGATGACCAAGGACATCACCACGGCCCTCAAGGGCCACAAGTCCACCACCGCCCTTGCGGTGCAGGACCACCGCACGCGTACGAGCTGCACGCTGCGGCCCACCCAGCAGGTGGACTCGGCGAGCGTCGTCAAGGTCACGGTCCTCGCCGCGCTGCTCTGGGACGCGCAGAAGACGGACCGGCCGCTCACCCCGCACGAGAGCAAGCTCGCCACAGCCATGATCACCAAGTCGGACAACGACGCCACCACCGAGCTGTGGGACGAGCTCGGCCCCGCGAAGGTCAAGGGGTTCCTCAAGGCGGCGGGCATGACCCGCACGGCACTGGACGCCGAGGGCGCGTGGGGGCTCACCCAGATCACCGCCCACGACGAACAGCGACTGCTGACCCTGGTGACGGCGCGGAACAAGGTGCTCGACGACACGTCGCGGACCTTCGTCCTGGACCGGATGCGCAAGGTCGTGCCGGAACAGCGCTGGGGCGTTCCGGCAGGTGCCCCGGGCGACGCGACGGTCCAGCTCAAGAACGGCTGGCTGGAACGCTCCACCCACGGCTGGCGCGTGCACAGTGTCGGCGCGTTCAGCGGCAAGGGCCACGACTACGTGATCACCGTCCTCACGCAGGACAACAAGACGATGGAGGACGGCATCGACACCGTCCAGGCCGTCTCCAAGGCCGTGCACAAGGACATCGGGCCCACCACCGGGTGAAGACGCCACCCCTACCCGAGTCCTAGGGTCACCCGACCCCGCCTCCGCCCATCGGCCGAGAATTGTTGCGGGAGGATGAAATCCGCAGCTGACCGCGTTGGAGACATGCGGCAGGACCAAGCGGGGCGACGGGGCGGAACAGGAGGCACGGGTGGGCGCGGAGAAACAGGGCGCGGAGGACCGAGGCGCGGCTCAGGACACGGAGACCCGGGACACGGAGAAGCGGGACTCGGAGACCCGGGACTCGGAGAAGCGGGACTCGGAGACCCGGGACTCGGAGAGCCGGGGCTGGGGGCGTCGGCTGAGCGGATACGCGTGGCGCTACCGGCGCAACGTCGTACTGGCGCTCGGCTCGTCGCTCGCCGGCATGGCCGTGATGGCGATCGTCCCCCTCATCACCAAGGTGATCATCGATGACGTGGTCGGCAGCCACACCCGTTCGCTCGGCGTGTGGACCGGCCTGCTCATCGGCGCGGCCGTCCTCGTCTACGGCACCGCCTTCGTCCGCCGCTACTACGGCGGACGGCTCGCCCTCGACGTCCAGCACGACCTGCGGACCGAGATGTACGGCGCCCTCACCCGGCTCGACGGGAAGCGGCAGGACGAGCTCTCCACCGGGCAGGTCGTCGGGCGCGCCACCAGCGACCTCCAGCTGATCCAGGGGCTCCTCTTCATGCTCCCGATGACCATCGGGAACATCCTGCTCTTCCTCCTCTCCCTGGTGATCATGGCGTGGCTCTCGCTGCCCCTGACCCTCATCGCCCTCGCCGTCGCCCCCGCCCTGTGGTTCATCGCCCGGCGCTCCAAGGCCCGCCTCTTCCCCGCCACCTGGTACGCCCAGAGCCAGGCCGCCGCCGTCGCCGGAGTGGTCGACGGGGCCGTCTCCGGGGTCCGGGTCGTCAAAGGCTTCGGCCAGGAGGACCAGGAGACCGGCAAGCTCCGCGAGGTCAGCCGCAGGCTCTTCGCGGGCCGGCTGCGCACCATCCGGCTGAACTCCCGCTACACCCCCGCACTCCAGGCCGTACCCGCGCTCGGCCAGGTCGCGATGCTGGCACTCGGCGGCTGGCTCGCCACCCGGGGCGAGATCACGCTCGGTACGTTCGTCGCCTTCTCCACCTACCTCGCCCAGCTCGTCGGCCCGGTCCGGATGCTCGCCATGGTCCTCACCGTCGGCCAGCAGGCACGGGCGGGTGTGGAGCGTGTCCTGGAGCTGATCGACACCGAGCCGTCCATGAAGGACGGCGCGAAGGCGCTCCCGGCCGACGCCCCGGCGAGCGTCGAGTTCGACGACGTCCGCTTCGGCTACACCGACGACCGCCCCGTCCTGAACGGCTTCTCCCTCTCCATCGAGCCGGGCGAGACCGTCGCCCTCGTCGGCTCCTCCGGCAGCGGCAAGTCGACCGTCTCGCTCCTGCTGCCCCGTTTCTACGACGTGTCGCACGGCGCGGTCCTGGTCGGCGGCCACGACGTCCGTGAGCTGACCCAGGAGTCGCTGCGCGCCGCCATCGGGCTCGTACCCGAGGACAGCTTCCTCTTCTCCGAGTCCGTCGGCGCCAACATCGCGTACGGCCGCCCCGACACCACCCAGGAGCAGATCGAACAGGCCGCGCGCGCCGCCCAGGCCCACGGCTTCGTCTCCGAGCTGCCCGACGGCTACGACACCAAGGTCGGCGAGCACGGCCTCACCCTCTCCGGTGGCCAGCGCCAGCGCGTCGCGCTCGCCCGTGCCATCCTCACCGACCCCCGTCTGCTGCTGCTCGACGACGCGACCTCCGCCGTGGACGCCCGGGTCGAGCACGAGATCCACGAGGTCCTGGCGCAGGTCATGGAGGGCCGCACGACCCTGCTGATAGCGCACCGGCGGTCCACCCTCGGCCTCGCCGACCGCATCGCCGTCCTCGACCAGGGGCGGCTCGCCGACATCGGAACGCACGCGGAGCTGGAGCGCCGTTCGGCGCTCTACCGCCGGCTGCTCACCGACCCGGACGAGCTGGGCGGCACCTCGCCCGGGCACCAGCCGTCCGCCTCCACGGCCCCCGAGGACGACCGGGCGCTCCAGGAGGAACTGGACGCCGAGTTCGACGCCGAGCGCGGTGTCACGCCCGGGCTGTGGATCCGTAAGGAGGAGCAGCGCGACGCGGCGGCCGCGGGCATGCCCGCCACCCCCGAACTGCTCGCCCAGGTCGACGCCCTGCCGCCGGCCACCGACGTCCCCGCCATCGACGAGGCGAGCGCGGTGCGCCCGGAGAAGTCGTACGGCCTGCGCAGGCTGCTGCACGGCTTCGGGGCCGCGCTGCTGCTGAGCCTGGCGCTGGTCGCCGTCGACGCGGGCATGGGTCTGCTGCTGCCCGTCCTGATCCGCCACGGCATCGACGACGGCGTCACGAAGATGGCACTCGGCGCGGTCTGGACGGCGGCGGGATTCGGACTGCTCGCCGTCCTCGTGCAGTGGATCGCCCAGATCGGTGAGACCCGGATGACGGGCCGCACCGGCGAACGCGTGCTGTACTCCCTGCGCCTCAAGATCTTCGCGCAGCTCCAGCGGCTCGGCCTCGACTACTACGAGCGCGAGCTGACCGGCCGGATCATGACGAGGATGACCACGGACGTGGACGCGCTGTCCACGTTCCTGCAGACCGGCCTGGTCACCGCCTTCGTCTCCGTCGTCACCTTCTTCGGCATCACGGTCGTGCTGCTCGTCCTCGACATCCAGCTGGCCCTGGTCGTCTTCGCGACCCTGCCGCTGCTGATCGTCGGCACGTTCTTCTTCCGCCGTAAGAGCGTCAAGGCGTACGAACTCGCCCGTGAGCGCATCAGCGTCGTCAACGCCGACCTCCAGGAGTCCGTCGCCGGGCTGCGGATCGTCCAGGCGTTCCGGCGCGAGCACGACGGCGCCGAGCGGTTCGCCGAACGCAGCTACCACTACCGCCAGGCCAGGGTGCGCGGACAGTGGCTGATCTCCGTCTACTTCCCGTTCGTGCAGCTGCTCGCCTCGGTCGCGGCTGCCGCCGTGCTGATCGTCGGCGCGGGGCGCGTCGACAACGGCACGCTGACCACGGGTGCGCTGGTCGCCTATCTGCTCTACATCGACCTGTTCTTCGCGCCCGTGCAGCAGCTGTCCCAGGTCTTCGACGGCTACCAGCAGGCCACGGTCTCCCTCGGCCGGATCCAGGAACTCCTGCGGGAGCCGACCTCCACGGCCGACCACGACGAGCCGCAGGGCGTGACGTCGCTGCGCGGCGATATCGCCTTCGAGGGCGTCTCCTTCGCCTACACAGGCGAGGAGGAGGCCCTGACCGGCATCGATCTGCGGATCCCGGCCGGCCAGACGGTCGCCTTCGTCGGTGAGACGGGTGCGGGCAAGTCCACGCTGGTCAAGCTGGTCGCCCGCTTCTACGACCCGACGAGCGGACGCGTCACCGCGGACGGTACGGATCTGCGGCGGCTCGACAGGACGGAGTACCGGCACCGGCTCGGAGTCGTGCCTCAGGAGGCGTACCTCTTCGAGGGCACGGTCCGCGACGCCATCGCATACGGACTCCCCGAGTCCACCGACGCCCAGGTGGAGGCGGCGGCCCGGGCCGTCGGCGCGCACGACATGATCGCCACCCTGGAGGACGGCTATCTGCACGAGGTGGCCGAACGGGGCCGCAACCTCTCGGCCGGCCAGCGCCAGCTGATCGCGCTCGCCCGCGCCGAACTGGTCGACCCCGATGTCCTGCTGCTCGACGAGGCGACCGCCTCCCTCGACCTCGCCAGTGAGGCCCTGGTCAACCAGGCCACCGACCGGCTGGCGGGCCGCCGCACCACCCTGGTGGTCGCGCACCGGCTGACCACGGCCGCCCGTGCCGACCGGGTCGTGGTGATGGACAAGGGCCGGGTCGCCGAGGACGGCACGCATGACGAGCTGCTGGCCAGAGAAGGAACGTACGCCCGGCTGTGGCGCACCTTCATAGGGGAGGGCATAGGAGAGGACGCCCCGGCGGGTGTATGACGCCGGCTGCAACCTGAAGAGCCTCTTACCGCGTCGTACACCGATGCGTACGTGTATCCGACGGGGGTCGGCGTGTTCGAAGAGGCGGGCGATGTGGACGGAATGGACGGCAGGGCGAGACCGCTGAGGTCGTCGGGGCGGACGGGAAGGGCGGTACGGGCGCTAGAGGCGGTGCGTGCGGTACGGGCGCTACAGGCGGTGCGTGCGGTACGGGCAGCACGGAGGCTCCTCGCCCTCCCGCTGCTCGGAGCCCTGGTCCTGGCGCTGGGTCCCACCGGCCCCGCGCAGGCCGCCGCACCCACCACGAAGGCCGCACCCGCCACGTCCGCCGCTTCGGCGTGCTCCGGGCGTCTGGTCAAGACGGTGAAGTTCTCCACCGGTTCGCTGCGCGTCTACAAGAGCGGCGCCTATGCCTGCGCCGTCACCGTCGCCAAGAAGCCGGGCGCACGCCGCGCGATGCGGGTGTCGGTCCAGCCGCGCGGCGGCCGTGCGGTCGTCGACAGCGGCAAGTTCACCACCTTGGCCGGCCCGGTCCGCGTACACGCGCTCAACCGCTGCGTCCGCACCTCGGGTTCCGTCGGGAATTCCTCCGGCTCAACGGGGTGGATCATGTGCTGACGTGCGTGTGGGTCTGGCGTGACTGGTGTGACCCCCGCTAGGTTCTCGGCGACTGTCGAGAATCAAGGGGAGGGTGCATGCGCAAGGCGCTCAGAGGTGTTCTGTCGCTCGCCGTGCTCATAGGCACAGTGAGTGCGACCGGAGCCTCGGCCGGAGCGGCCACCGCCGCGGAACCGGCCGTACAGCAGAGCAGCGGTCACACCAGCAGCAGCGAGAGCAGCAGCGAGGACATCAAGGACCGGATCCTGGCCATCCCGGGAATGAGCCTGATCGAGGAGAAGCCTTACCCAAGCTCTCAACTGCGTTCGAGCAGGGGAGACCCCACACCGGGCTACCGCTTCTTCGTCCTGGAATACACCCAGCCCATCGACCACAAGCACCCGTCCAAGGGCACCTTCCAGCAGCGCATCACCCTGCTGCACAAGGACACGACCCGGCCCACGGTCTTCTTCACCGGCGGCTACAACGTCTCGACCACCCCGAGCCGCAGCGAGCCGACGCAGATCATCGACGGCAACCAGGTCTCCCTGGAGTACCGCTACTTCACCCCGTCCCGCCCGGAACCCGCCGACTGGTCGAAGCTCGACATCTGGCAGGCCGCCAGCGACCAGCACCGGGTCTTCAAGGCGCTGAAGAAGATCTACTCCAAGAACTGGCTGACCACCGGTGGCTCCAAGGGGGGCATGACCGCCACCTACTTCGAGCGCTTCTACCCCAAGGACATGGACGGCGTCGTCGCCTACGTCGCCCCCAACGACGTGAACAACAAAGAGGATTCGGCGTACGACCGGTTCTTCGACCGCGTCGGGACCAAGGAGTGCCGCGACCGGCTGAACGGCGTCCAGCGCGAGGCGCTCGTGCGCCGTGAGCCGCTGGAGAAGAAGTACGAGGAGTACGCCGCCGAGAACGGCCTGACGTTCGAGACCGTCGGCATCCTCGACAAGGCGTTCGAGGCCACCGTCATGGACTACGTGTGGGCGTACTGGCAGTACAGCCTGCTCGCCGACTGCGACACCATCCCGGCCGACGCCCCGAACGCCACCGACCAGGAGATCTGGGACTCCATCGACGGCATCTCGGGCTTCTCCGCCTACGCCGACGAGGACCTCGCGGCCTACACGCCGTACTACTACCAGGCGGGCACCCAGCTCGGTTCGCCCGACATCAAGCAGCCCTGGCTCGGAAACCTGAGCCGCTACGGCTACCAGCCGCCGCGCACCTTCGTGCCGGACTCCATCCCGATGAAGTTCCAGCCCTCGGTGATGCGTGACGTGGACAGCTGGGTCAGGAACAACGCCAGGCACATGCTGTACGTCTACGGCGAGAACGACCCGTGGGGCGCCGAGCCCTTCCGCCTCGGCAAGGGCGCCCGGGACAGTTACGTCTACACGGTGCCGGGCGGCAACCACGGATCCAAGGTCGAGGGCCTCGTCGACGACGAGAAGGCCACGGCCACCGCGGCCATCCTGCGCTGGGCCGGGGTCGCACCCGCCTCCGTCGAGGCCGACCCGGCGACGGCGAAGCCCCTCGCGAAGTTCGACGCGCGCCTGGATGTGCGCGACGCCGAACTCCAGCGGGACCGGGGCACGTTGCGCCCCTAGGTGTATTGACCCGCCGGGTGGCTCACACCCGGCGGGCACAGCCCACCGGCTTCTCACCGGCCAACTCCACATACAGGTCGGTGGTGTCGGGGCAAAGGACGCGACGTGCCACCGCCGAACTGATCACGAACTCCGGTGGCCGCGCCTCCGATCCGTCACAGGCGGTCTCCCTGACCTCGCCGTCGCGGGAGCTGTAGACGCAGTCACCGACGACCGTCAGCGGGCCGCCGCCCTGCCCGGGATCGCCCGGGTGCGGTGACTCCAGATTGCGCATGCAGGCGTATCCACGAGGCACGCCGGGACCGCTGGGCGACGGCGCCGGGCCCCTCCACGAGGGCTCCGGGCCGCCGCCCTGCGAGGAGACGTGCAGCACGAAGTCGGTGGCGGGCGGACACGCCGGCCCGTCCGACGGCGTCCCGGTGTAGCGGGCGAGCACCCGTGCCGCCGCCCTCTCGCTGCGGCACGACACCTCGCGGAACACCTCCCCGCGTGAGCTGCAGTCGCCGGGCCCCAGGAACTCCACCCCGTACCCCGAGGGCACCGCACCGTCCTGCGGCCCGCCCCCGGTCCCGCCCGAGGCACTGCCGACCGGCTGCCGGCAGGCGCCCAGCGCGAGCACCACGACGACGGCCGGCAGAGCGAGCAGCACCCGAGGCACCCGCATCGCCCGCAACACCCGCAACACCCGCAACGCCCCAGCGAAACGGCGCTCTTCCATGGACCACACCCCCGGTGCGCCCACAGGGGCGTGCACCCAGCGTGACCCGCCGGAGCGGGCACACGCCAGGTGCACGGGGTGTTTTTAGCTCATTGGTGTGGTTACGTCGAGGGTGGGGCGTAGCTTCGGTACGACAGGCCGTAGCCGACGGGGTACAGCGCCTGCGCCGGGGCGTCCGCCCGCTGCACCGGGACCGGGAGCCGGCCCTCGGGCCGGGCCCGCCCCGCGATCACGCGGGCGGCGGCCCGCAGCTCGACGTCCGTCCAGGAGTACGTGGCGAGACTCGCCGCATGGCCCGTCCCGGCCAGCTGGGCGACGTCGTACGGATCCCGGATCGCGAGCGTGATCACCGGGACGCCGGTCGCCGCGAGGGCGCTGACCAGGGTGCGCTGGGTGCTCGTCGCCGTCACGTTGTACGTACCCACGATCACCGCGTCCTTGCCCTGTGCCGCGGCCACCGCCCCGTCGATCTGCGCCTGGGTGGGCGCGGTGCCGGTGGGTAGCGCGGTCGCCGTGAACCCCAGCTCGTCGAAGGCCGTGGCGAGCGTGGTGGTCGGGGGCCCGGTCGTGCCGGAGGGGGACGCGGGATCGGCGCCGACCACCAGGAGTTTCCTGTGGGACCGGCGGGAGAGGGGCAGCAGCGAACCGGTGTTGGCCAGCAGGGTCGTCGTCCGCTCGGCGATCCGGTCGGCCTCGGCGCGATGCGCGGGGACGCCGACCGTGCGGTCGACGCCCCGGCGGGTGACGTAGGGATCGCGGAACAGCCCGAGCCGGTCCTTCAACCGCAGGATGCGCAGGATCGATTCCTCGACGCGGGCCTCGCTGATCTCACCGCTCTTCACCGCGTCCAGGACAGCGTTCCAGGCGACCTTCAGGTCCGGCGGGTTGAGCAGCTGGTCGACGCCGGCCAGAAGTGCGAGGACGGGGACGTGCTCGTCGCCGTACTTCGAGCGGACCCCCTCCATCCCCAGCCCGTCGGTGACCACGACACCGTCGTAGCCGAGCTCCTCGCGCAGGATGCCGGTGAGGATCGGGTGGGACAGGGTGGCCGGGTCCTCCGACGGGTCGAGGGCGGGTACCACGATGTGTGCCGTCATGATCGAGTCGATACCGGCGGCGACGGCCGCCCGGAACGGCGGGGCGTCCAGCTCGGCCCACTGCTCGCGGGTGTGCTCGATGACGGGCAGACCGGTGTGGCTGTCGGTGCTGGTGTCCCCGTGGCCCGGGAAGTGCTTGACGGTGGAGGCGACCCCGCCGCTCCGATACCCCTTCACCTGCGCGGTGACCAGGCCGGCGACCGACTCGGGGTCGGAGCCGAAGGAGCGTACGCCGATGACGGGGTTGGCCGGATTGACGTTGACGTCCGCGTCCGGCGCGTAGTTCTGGTTGATGCCCAGCGCCGCCAGCTCGGCCCCGGCGATCCGGCCCGCCGCCCGCGCATCGGAACGCGAACCGCCCGCACCCAGCGCCATCGCACCAGGCAGCAGCGTCGCGGGCTCACCGACGCGGCACACGATGCCGTGCTCCTGGTCGGTGGAGACCAGCAGCGGCAGCGGGGTGGGCCCGGCGAGACCGGCCCGCTGGATGCCGTTGGAGAGGTCGGCGATCTGGTGCGGGTCGCGGGTGTTGTGCGCCCAGGTGAAGTAGATGATGCCGCCGACGTGGTACGTGGAGATCAGCTCGGCGGCGTCGCGTACCCCGATCTCGTCGAGGTTGGCGTCGATGTCCGCCTGGTCGGGCTCGGTGGCGGAGTGCCCGTACACCCGCATCACGAAGAGCTGGCCGACCTTCTCCTCCAGGCTCATCCGGGCGATGAGCCGCTTGAGTCGGCTGTCGGGCGAGATGCCGGTCGCGGCTGCCTGCGCCGCACCCGGGAGGGCGACGACGCCGGTCGCCGCCGCCGCGGCGGTGAGGAGGGTGCGTCTGGAGGTGCGGTGATGCACGTGAGCCCCTTCCGGTGCTGAAAGAAACTTCCAAGAAGGTACGGATATATGGAAAGTAACTACCAGTCAAGGGAGCGGCCCGGAAAGGGGCATGACACGCGGAAGGAAGGGTGATGTCCCCCTGGGGACGGGACGGCCGCCCGGCCGCCCGGCCGCCCGGTCCGGGCGGTGGGCAGTTACGGACGTCCATAACGGACATACGGGGCGGCCCGCCGTCCGTAACCCCGGCTGCCCGGCGACCCGGCTGCCCGGCTACCCGCCCAGCCGCTCGATGTGGGCGCGGGCTTCCGTGAGGAGGGGCGGGAGGGGGGCGGCGCTGGGGTGCCAGCGCTTCTCGTACTCCCAGCAGACCCAGCCGTCGGAGGCCGGAGTGTCCAGGCACTCCTTCAGCGGCAGCGTCCCGGCGCCGAGGGGGAGGGGGGTGGTGTCCTCGGGGGACGCTACGTCCTTCACCTGTACGTATCCCAGGTGCGGCGCCAGTACCGCGTGGCTGGCCGCGGGCTCCTCGCCGGCCAGCCAGGTGTGCAAGACGTCCCAGATCGCGCCGATGTGGCTGTGCCCGACCGTGCCTACGATCCGGGCCACGTCGGCTCCGGCGCGGTGCGAGTCGTGGGTCTCCAGGAGGATCCGTACGTCCCGGTCGGCGGCGTGCGGGGCCGCTGCACCCAGTCGCCGTGCGGCGGCGGCGTCGGCGGCTGCCGGGTCCTGGCCACCGCCGCCGGGGAACACCCGGACGTACGGTGCGCCCAGGTCGTGCGCCAGGTCCACGAGTGCGGCCAGCTCGGCGATCACCGGTTCGTCGTCGCCCTCGGCGGCCACCCTCGCGTAGCCGGCGACGGTGAGGATCTGGACCTCGGCCCGCTTGAACTCTGCGGCCACGGCTGCTCGTTCGGGCGGGGTGAGGCTGACGTTGACCGGTTCTTCCGGGTGGGCGCGCAGTTCCACGCCCTGGTAGCCGGTCCGGGTGGCCAGGCGTACCACGTCCGCCATGGGCATTCCCGGCACGCCCAGGGTCGAGAAAGCGAGCTTCATGGGGCAGTCCTCTCGTCGGTGCGGTGCGGTGCGGTGCGGTGCGGTGCGTACCGGTGCGGTCCGTGCCCGTACCGGTACCCGTGCCCGTACCCGTACCCGTGATCGCTGGGGATTCCTCAGTGCGGCTGCCGGGGCGGTGCCGTTGATCCTCGTTCCATGAGTTCCGCGGCGATGGTCGTCACGCCTCCCGGTGGCGGGGTCTCCTTGCCCATCGCGAGGCGGCCGGCCCGTGCCCCCGCCTCGAACAGCGGCAGTCGTACGGTCGTCAGGGCGGGTACGGCGTCCACCGAGAACGGCAGGTCGTCGAAGCCGGCCACGGAGATGTCATCGGGGATGCGGAGCCCCAGGTCCCGGACGGCGGCGCAGGCGCCCAGTGCCACCGTGTCGTTGGCGGCGACGACGGCCGTCACGCCGGGTTCGCGGCGCAGGAGTTCGAGCGTGGCGTCGTAGCCGGAGGCCCTGTCGTACGGGCCGTGCGCGGTGACGCTCTCCTCGTCGCCGTACAGCCCTGCCGCCTTCATGGCCTCGCGGTGGCCCTCCAGGCGGTGCCGGGTCGTGGTGCGTTCCGCGGGGCCGGCGACGTAACCGATGCGGCGGTGGCCCAGGGTGATCAGGTGCTCGGTGAGACGCCTGGCGCCGCCGCGGTTGTCGAAGGCGAGTGCGGCGAGCACCGCGTCGGTGCCGGGGAGGGGAGGGCGTCCGCAGAAGACGATGCGGGTGCCCGCGTCCGCGAGTCCGGCCAGTTTGGCGGCCATCGCGGTCTGGTGGGCCGGGTCCTCCAGTGCGCCGCCGGTCAGGACGAGGGCCGCGGCGCGCTGGCGCTGGAGCAGGGTGAGGTAGGTGAGTTCGCGCTCGGGGGAGCCGCCGGTGTTGCAGACGACGGCGAGCTTCTCGCCGCCGCCGCGGCCGGATCCGTCGCCCGGGCCGCCGATCTCGCTCTGCGCCGCTCCGGCCATGATGCCGAAGAACGGGTCGGCGATGTCGTTGACCAGGATGCCCACCAGGTCGGATGTGGCGGCGGCGAGGGAGCTGGCCGGGCCGTTCAGTACGTAGTCGAGGTCGTCCACCGCGCGCAGGACCCGCTCCCGGGTGGACGCGGCCACCGGGTAGTTGCCGTTCAGCACACGGGACACGGTGGCCGGGGACACCCGGGCGCGGGCCGCGACGTCCGCCAGGGTGACTGTCATCGCTCTCCTCCGAGGAGTTGTGGAGCGGACCCCCTTGTCCGGGCCGCTGTCGGCAGGCTAGCGTCATACCGTATAGAAAGCGCTTGCTACGGCTGTATGGAGGAACTTTCGTGACACGCAGGACAGTGCGCATCGCCATGAACGGCGTCACGGGACGCATGGGATACCGGCAGCACCTGGTGCGCTCGATCCTCGCGATCCGGGAGCAGGGCGGCCTCGACCTCGGTGACGGCGACGTGCTGTGGCCCGAGCCCGTGCTCGTCGGCCGCCGCGCCCACGCGCTTCAGGCGCTGGCCGAACAGCACGGCCTGACCGAGTGGTCGACCGATCTCGACGCCGTGCTCGCCGACGAGACGATCGACATCTACTTCGACGCGCAGGTCACCTCGGCCCGTGTCGAGGCGATCAGGAAGGCCGTCGCCGCCGGCAAGCACATCTACACCGAGAAGCCCACCGCCACCGACGTCGAGGGCGCGCTCGGACTGGCCCGGCTCGCCCGTGACGCCGGTATCAAGCACGGTGTCGTCCAGGACAAGATCTTCCTGCCTGGGCTGCTCAAGCTGAAGCGCCTCATCGACGGCGGCTTCTTCGGCGAGATCCTCTCCGTGCGCGGCGAGTTCGGCTACTGGGTCTTCGAAGGCGACTGGCAGGAGGCCCAGCGCCCCTCCTGGAACTACCGCGCGGAGGACGGCGGCGGCATCGTCGTCGACATGTTCCCGCACTGGGAGTACGTCCTGCACGAGCTGTTCGGCCAGGTCACGAGCGTCTCGGCCCATGTGCAGACGCACATCCCGCAGCGCTGGGACGAGCAGGGCAAGCCGTACGCCGCGACGGCCGACGACGCCGCGTACGGCATCTTCGAGCTGGCGGGCGGGGCCGTCGCCCAGATCAACTCCTCCTGGGCGGTACGCGTCAACCGTGACGAGCTCGTCGAGTTCCAGGTGGACGGCACCCACGGCTCCGCCGTCGCGGGCCTGCGCAACTGCCGTGTCCAGCACCGCTCGGCGACCCCCAAGCCGGTCTGGAACCCTGACCTCCCGGTCACCGAGCCCTTCCGGGACCAGTGGCAGGAAGTCCCCGACAACGCCGTCTTCGACAACGGCTTCAAGGCCCAGTGGGAGCTGTTCCTGCGGCATGTGGTCCTGGACGAGCCCTACACCTGGGATCTGATGGCCGGCGCCCGGGGCGTCCAGCTCGCCGAGCTCGGTCTCAAGTCATCGGCCGAGGGCCGCCGCTTCGACGTACCGGAGCTGAGCCTGTGACCATCCACCTCCCGCAGGGGCCGTACGAGCCCCGGGACACTCCGCTCGACCTGGCGGCCGTCGGGGCACCGCTCGCCTCCCGTACGGTCTTCTCCGCCGCCCATGTCGTCGCCGACCCGGGCGCCGACATCAGCCCCGACGACCCCGCAGCCGTCGACTGGGACGCCACCCTCGCCTTCCGCCGGCACCTCTGGTCGCACGGCCTGGGCGTCGCCGAGGCCATGGACACCGCGCAGCGCGGCATGGGCCTCGACTGGGCAGGCGCGGCCGAGCTCATCCGCCGCTCGGCGGCCGAGGCGAAGTCCGTGGGCGGCCGGATCGCCTGCGGCGTCGGCACCGACCAGCTCACAGGGCCGGCGTCCCTGCCCGAGGTGCGCGCCGCGTACGAGGAGCAGCTCGGCCTGGTCGAGGAGAGCGGCGCGCAGGCGATCCTGATGGCCTCGCGCGCGCTGGCCGCCGCCGCGAACGGCCCGGAGGACTATCTGGAGACGTACGCCCATCTCCTGCGCCAGGCCACCGAGCCCGTCGTCCTGCACTGGCTCGGCCCGATGTTCGACCCGGCGCTCGACGGCTACTGGGGCAGTTCGGATCTCGACGCCGCCACGGACACCTTCCTGAAGGTCATCGCGGAACACCCCGACAAGGTCGACGGCATCAAGATCTCGCTCCTGGACGCCGAGCGCGAGATCGACGTACGGCGCCGTCTGCCCAGCGGGGTGCGCTGCTACACCGGCGACGACTTCAACTACCCGGAGCTGATCGCCGGCGACGACCGGGGCTTCAGCCACGCCCTCCTCGGCATCTTCGACCCGCTGGGTCCGCTGGCCGCCCATGCGGTGCGCGTCCTGGACACCGGGGATGTGGCCGGCTTCCGCGCGGTCCTCGACCCGACGGTCGAGCTGTCCCGGCACCTGTTCAAGGCCCCGACCCGCTTCTACAAGACGGGTGTGGTGTTCCTCGCGTGGCTGGCCGGCCACCAGGACCACTTCACGATGGTCGGCGGCCTGCAGTCCGCCCGCTCGCTGCCGCACCTGGCGAAGGCGTACGAACTGGCGGACCGGCTCGGCCTGTTCCCGGACCCGGAGCTGGCGGAGTCCCGTATGCGCGCCCTGCTGACGGTCCACGGAGGAAGCCGATGACCACCGAACTCTCCCGCCTCTCCATCAACCAGGAGACGGTCAGGCAGCTGTCCCTGCCGGAGCTCGTCGAAGGCTGCACCAAGGCGGGCATCGGCAACGTCGGCCTGTGGCGTGCCCCGGTGCAGGCGTACGGCATCGAGCGCGCCGGGCGGCTGATGAAGGACGCGGGCCTCACCGTCACCAGCCTCTGCCGCGGCGGTTTCCTCACCGCGCCGGACCCCGCAGGGCGGGCCCGCGCGCTGGACGACAACCGTGCGGCGGTGGACGAGGCGGCGGGCGTGAACACCGACACCCTGGTCCTGGTCTCCGGCGGGCTCCCCGACGGGGAGAAGGACCTGCACGCCGCCCGGGAGCGCATCGCCGACGCGCTGGCGGAGCTCGCCCCGTACGCCGCCGAGCGCGGCATCCGTCTCGCGATCGAGCCGTTGCACCCGATGTTCGCCTCGGACCGCTGTGTCGTCTCCACGCTCTCCCAGGCACTGGACCTCGCCGAGCGCTTCCCGGCCGAGCAGGTCGGGGTGGTCGTCGACGCGTACCACATCTGGTGGGACGACCAGGTGGCCGAGCAGATCGCGAGGGCGGGAGCGGGCGGCCGGATCCACTCCTTCCAGCTGGCCGACTGGATCACTCCGCTTCCGGCGGGAGTTCTGGTGGGGCGGGGCCAACTGGGCGACGGCTGCGTGGACTTCCGCGCGATGCGCGAGCACGTCGAGGCGACCGGATTCGACGGGCCGATCGAGGTGGAGATCTTCAACGAGGAGCTCTGGGCCCGTGACGGGGCCGAGGTGATCGGCGAAGTGGCCGCCCGCTACCTGGAACATGCCTGCTGAGAGCGGGTCTGCCACACATAGGTAAAGAGATCGTCAAGGCGTGCAACCTTTGCGTACCCTCCCCGGTCGTACTCTGCGTCGGGACTTCCGGGGAGGGGTCCGGGGGGATCGGGAAGCCCGACGGAGGGGGAAAGCGAGGGGGGTCCGGCCGACAGGCCGGGCCCCATTCCGCTTTCCGCCCCGGGCCGACGCGTGCTGGGCGGTTACGGACAGCCAAGCGCCCCTTTTCAGCCCGAATCCTGTCCGTAACTCCCCAGCCACGCACGCCGGGATGCCTCGATGTGAGTGAGGTTGCGGTGGGTCCATTCGCACATCACGTCGACCGTCTTCCGCAGCCCCTGGCCCGGCTCGGTCAAGGTGTACTCGACCTTCGGCGGGACCGTGGGATACACGGTCCGCTCGACCAGACCGTTGCGCTCCAGCATGCGCAGGTTCTGGGTGAGCATCTTGTGGCTGATGCCCTCGACCTCGCTGCGCACCTCCCCGAAGCGGAGGGTGCGCTCACCCAGGGCCTCGATGATCAGCAGCGCCCACTTGTTGGCGACGTCCGAGAAGATCTCCCGCGCCAGCGAATCCGCCCGCCGCAGATCCGCCTGCTCCTCCGGCGAGCCGCTGAACTGCTTGGTAACCATCAGGTTCCCCAGTCACTGAAAAGTGCATTCTTCCATGTCAGCAGCCACTCTCCTACGGTTCCTGAGTAACCACAAGAGAGCAGGTGTGGGCCACTCGGCCTGCGCACGAGGAGGCGTACAGCATGGCCATCACTCTGGTCGACCCCACCGGACTGCCCGAGATCGGCGTCTACCGGCAGGTGTCGGTCGCGACCGGTTCGAAGCTGGTCTCCGTCGCGGGCCAGGTCGCCTGGGACGCCGACGGCGTCACGGTCGGCGAAGGTGACCTGGCCGCCCAGGTCGAGCAGTGCTACCTCAACATCGGCACCGCACTGGCCGGGGTGGGAGCCTCCTTCGCCGACGTGGCGAAGCTGACCGTGTACGTCGTCGACTGGACCCCGGACAAGATGCCGCTGCTCCTCGCGGGCATCACCCGGGCAACCGAGCGGCTCGGGACCACGACGGCCCCGCCGGCCTCACTCCTGGGGATCGCGGCGTTGGACGTCCCGGCCCACCTGGTGGAGATCGAGGCCACGGCGGTGCTCGACTGAGCCAAGCCCCGAAGGGCAGCGAGCGGTGCCCTTCCCGCCCTTCCGGCTGAGCACGCTTTCCACGTAGACATGTACCGCAGGCCGTAGCCCGTAGGCCGAATAAGCTCGCCGGAACTGCTCGCCCCGACAGCCGATCTCACCGCTCTCACGCCGGGTGCTGTGACGGCGCTCCAGCGGAGCGTGGGCAATGCGGCCGTCTCGCACGCTGTGCAGCGGCAGGCGCACCGGTCGGGGCGATCCGCCCGACCCGCGCCCGTGCAGTGCGTCTTCGGCGCCGACGCGCCGAAGATGTACACCCATGTCGCCATCGACAAGCAGGACGCGGGCGTCAAACAGCTACGCCTCTCGCTCAACGAGAACGGCCTCAGGACAGCCCAGAGCCTCGATATCAGGCTCGCTGAAGGCAGCGAGAAAATGGGCCACCACAGGCATGTCTTCATGTGGGACGCCGAGGCGTCCACGAAGCTGGGGGAAGAGTGGCTCGCCGGTGAAGGGTGGCCCGACGGTCACGCCGAACTGGCTGCGATGAGGTACGACTACGAGGAGCTCCCGTAAAGAGGGCGCGTCTCGGCTGCGGCCTCACTCCTGCCCCACCTCCACGGTCAGATGCGGCCACATCGTGGTCAGTTGCGTGATCTCACCCGGCAACCGGCTCGTCGGGCGGACGTTTTCACCGGGGCGGAAGTGGACGACCGTCCCGGTCGTGCCGTCGTCGGCGAGGGGCTCAAGGCCGGTCACCGGGACACCGTGTTCGTAGCGCTGGGTCCAGGATCCGTTGTGACGGCGGTTGGTGTGGATGAGCCGTTCGCTGAGCGCGGCGACGACGGACATGCCGCGACGCGGGTGGCCGTCAGGAAGTGTCTGGGCCCCGGGGGAGTCGAAGAATCGCAGGTCCTGCGTGGCCATGATCGGCTTCTTGACGATCCGGCCGTGCTCGTCGTGCCGGGTGTCGGTGCCCCGGCCGTCATCCGCCACTGACACGGAACCGTCGGAGTGGAGCGTGACACGGCAGTGGCCTCCGTCGCCGTACTCCGCCTCATCGGCCGCGTAGGCGATGACCTCCAGGATCAGGTGCCGGACGCCACCAGGAGCGAACCCGGCCGGATCCCGCCGGATGCCCGCCAGGTGGGCGAGATCCACGGTTCCGGCCCAGTCGTGCGTCGTGTTGCGCCAGGAAGAGGCTCTGGACGTGTCCACCGGTCATCATCTCCACCAGTCAGGTCATCGCCGCTCTCACGGCGTTCCGAAGGTAGACGTGTTCACCGTGCAGGTCCAGGTCAGGGCTGGCTCGTCGCGAGGATGGGCCCTCGTCCCGGCACCCCGCACGTGGAGCCGCAGCCGCCCGTCCGACGCCATGTCAGCGATCTTGTTCAGCTGCTGCGTGGCCCACCGAGGCGCCGTCGAAGCACCGCCTCATCGAGCATGGTCCGGAGAACGGGGCGCAGAGCCCGTCGAGGACGCGGGCACGCTCTGTTCGGATGACGACGTCCCTGTCAACCTCTTCCCGGCGGTGGTTGGGCCGGTGTGACCCAGAAGGAGGCAGCCTGACATGACACACGCCATCGCCCGGGTCGACTGCTGCCGGTCGACGGTTCGGGTCAGACCGTGAGCTTGACCGCTTCGATCCACGAGTCGTTGTCGTGGGTGCCGGTGTAGGCGAAGTCGTACCCGTTCCCGGGCTCGTCGCATGCCAGGCTGAGCCAGCCGTCGTTGTGGACGTGGGCGGTCTGGCAGACGGCGCCCTTGCCACCGTCGACGTTGATCGTGAACCCCAGCAGGTCGGGGGCGTCCTTCTTGGTGCTGCCGAGGTAGTTGTCGACGCCGTCCTTGACGCCCGACCACGGCTTGGGGAAGTGCCCCTCGCCATTGGTCGACGCGGGGTCGTGGACGAAGGCGGACCCTGCTGTGCCCTGCGTTCCGGCCACGGCGATGTTGACGGCCTTCAGGGGCGTCTCCTTGCCCACTGTGCCCGCCGTTTCGCCGTCGCACACGGCGTCGGTCCAGCCCTGACCCTTCACATAGGCCCGGTAGCAGATGTGCCGTCCGCTCGGATCCTTCGCGGCCAGTTGCTGGACGGCGGTCGCCGCGGTCTTCTCCGGTGCCTTGGTGTCCTTCTCCCCGGAGTCGCCACCTCCCGGCCCCGCCTGCTGTGTCTCGGCTGCGGCCGTAGGCGTCACGGGGTCGGCGGACGGCGCCTTCGGCGCCTCGGCGGACGGTGAGGGAGAGGGCAGCAGCGTGCTGACGCCTCCCTGGGGCTTTTCGGTGGCGGCGCTGCTGACCTGGGGCTTGTAGGCGATCCACAGAATCACGAACGTGATCGCCAGAGCCATGAGGATGCTGAGGAAGGCCGCCAGCCAGCGCGGCAGGAAACCCCGCTGTACATACGTCCCCTCCACGTCCGTCTGCGTCCCACCCGACCGCCGTACAGCGAGGGTGTAGGGCCGGCGCTCCGCCGACCCGAACCAGGTGATCTGCCGCGGCCTCAGTGTCGTCTTCACGAACGCCGCACGGCCCGGTTCGATCTGCACGTTGCTCGGATGAATCTCGTACGACAACTGATCGCCGTTGTCACTGCCACTCAACGACGCCGTGAGCTTCGTATTGCCCAGGTTGTCCACGGCCAGTCTCGGGCGGCCACGGAAACGGCCCTTCACCACCGGCGGCACCAACTCCGCCCGAACCTCCGTGAACGGGGTGATGGTGAGGTTCCCCTCCGGAACGGTCGCCGCCTCCGGATGCTCGGTCGGCGTGATCCGCACCGCGTACGGGTTCGGCCCCGCCGTCGCGTCCGGCGTGCGCGGCGGCGTGAACGTCAGCTCCACCGACCCTGTCGTCCCCGGATACAACCGCAGTGACTGCGGCTCCACGACGGTCCAGGGTGAGAGTGAGCCCGTCGCCTCGAAGTGGTACTCGTCCACCACATCACCGGTGTTGCGTAGGCGCAGCCGCACAGTCGTACTGCCACCCGGGTCCACGGTCGTGGAGGCGGGCTCAAGGGAAGTCCAGAGGCTCACTCTCGGAAGTTAAACGCGGAAATGACGCTAAGTCAGGAAGCGATGGGGCAGGGCAGGTGCCCGAAGGGGCGGGACCTGGATGCCCGCGCTCCCGGTCCTGTGAACAGATGCAGCAGGTGGGGAACCGCCGCCATGCGACGGGTGGGCGCCGCCTCGTCCGCGCCGAGGGTGGCCCTGTGCCCGCGTGGCTCCGCGACCCTGCTGCTGCACAGGGGTGTTTTGGCGAGCGTACGCGCGATGAGAGGCCTGGGACGGGCCGTGAGTGTGTCAATCGCTTGACACAGTTGGAGTGATCCGGAATTGTATCAAGCAGTTGATACGCCTCGTGGGGGAAGGGGACCGGCATGTCCGCTGCCGCAAGAACGGAAGACGCCTGGAGGGCCGGGCTGGTCATGCCCGTGCGATGGACCGGTGTGGCGACCGGTCTGCTTGTCAACGCGCTCGTCACCTTCAGTCCTGAGCCGGATGTGGATCTGCTCTACGGAATCCCGGTGTTCGGTCTGTGCGTCATGGCCGGAGTGTTCGTGGCGGACGTCGTCGCGCGGCCGAACGGCGGCTGGGTCCGAGCGGCCGAGGTGACTCCACGCAGGTTCCGGGACTACGTGCCGCGCTCTCTCACGGCTGTGCTGGCCGTACAGGCTGTCGTCCTGCCGGCGCTTTTGATCGTGGCAGCCGCGACGGCCACGGCGGACTCCGACGGCCGTCAAGGGCGTGCTCTGTCCGTCACGTGCGTCGCCGGAACCCACCTGCTCTCGCCCTGGCCCGGCCCCTACTACGCCTGGCCGGCACTCGGCGGTCTCACCCTCGGCACGGTCGCCTGCGCACTGCTGCTGCGCCGTGTCACCGCACACTCCGGCAATGACGATCAGCGTCGCGTCAACGCCAGGGCGGCTGTCGGTGCGTGGGGAGTTCTGGTGAGCGCTCCTCTCTTCGCCGTTTCCGCGACGACAGGTTTTGTGATGCTGAGCATGCCCTGCGGAGGGACGGCGACAGCTTTGGCGCTCTGGGGACTGGCCTTCGCCGCCCTCGCCTCCGTGCTGACCGCAGGGCACTGTCTGGGTGTCCTCCTGCTGCCGCAGGCCTACGTCAAGGACCAGTCATGACGGCCGACGGACTCAGCATCAACGTCAGTCACGCGTCCCCCGTCCCGCCGTACGAGCAGATCCGGGCGCAGCTGGCCGATCTGATCTCGGTCGGCCGACTGGGGCAGGGGGCCAGGCTGCCGTCCGTACGTCAGCTGGCCTCCGACCTCGGGCTGGCCAACAACACGGTGGTGCGGGCTTACCGCGAACTGGAGGCCGCAGGGCTCGTCAGGAGCCGCCGAGGCTCCGGTACGCAGGTCATCGCCCCGCCGGCCGCCGCTGACGTCAAGGCGAAACTGGCGGAGTACGCGCACAGTTACGCGGCCGCCGTGAGGCAGCTCGATGCCACCGACGAGGACGCGCTCGCCGCCGTCCGGCATGCTCTCGCAAGCTTCGGCAACCCGTGACCCGTGACCCGGGATTCGGGATTCGGGAGTGGGCGTACAGCGGGGACTGCCGGAGTCAGGGGGGTGATGGCCTTCCCACCGGGGTCCTCACGAGTGCCGATCGGGTCGGCCTCGTCCCTGCCGTCGACCCGCTCGTCCCCGGTGCCGTCATCCGCGCCCATGCGGCCGCCCCCACCCGTAGGGGTTCACTTCGCTGACCTACCGGACGGCGCGGTGCCCGCCGGTGGTTCCAGCCTCAGGTCATCCGGCCGGGGCGACGGGGGCGACGAGCGGGCCGTCGGGGCCAGGCGGGTCAGGCCTTCGGGTTGACGTTGGCCGCCAGGCGGTTGGTCATGTCCTTGTAGGCCGGGCCTGCCTGGTCATTGCTCTCGTCGTGCATGCGCAGCAGGTACATGTACATCGACGCCACGCACTTGTCCCTGCTGGTGTACGGGGCGTTGTCGGTGAGGCGGAGGTCCTGGGTGATCTCGTGGATCTGGCCGTCGGGCGTCGTGTACAGCGGGTGCCAGACCAACTTGACGTTCGGGTTGAGCTTCTGGAGCTTGCGCAGCTGCGGGATCTCCTGCTTGACCAGCACACTCGTGGGGTCGTACGCGCGCATGAACACGTGTACCGGGCCGGTCGCGTGGTTGACGTAGGCGACGGAAAGCGCGTTCCACAGTTTGCCCTGCAGCGCCCAGTCGGAGTGCAGCTCCAGCTTGTCGACGACCGCGCCCAGCGGACTGAACTCCAACGGTGTGTGGCCCTTGGAATTCGCGTACTTACTGGTGTCGAACCCGCCGGACCAGAGGGCCATCGAGCCCTGCCCGATCTTCAGCTTGTGGCCGAGGAAGGCGACGAGCTCCTTGAACCAGGTGTTGGACGCGCGGAGTTTGCTGGCGTCCTGCTTGTCGAGTGAGGGGTCGGCGGACTGCCGGTTCAGGTCACTCTGCTCGCGCAGGCCGCCGAGGATGAGCTGCCAGGCCGTCTCGGTCTCGGCCTCGGTGCACCGGGCCGTCTGCATCAGGCTCTGGAACACCGGCCATTCCGGGTGCCGTGTGGCCTCGGCCGCGTAGTGCTCCGTCGGCGCGTTCGCCGAGGGCTTGCGGCGCTGGACCGGCACGGCGCCGTCGACTGCGAGTGAGCGGGTGACGGCGCTGTTGCCGGCGGTGCGCTGCAACGCGACGACCGCCGCATCGGTCAGCCGGCTCTTGCCGGCCGGGTGCGGGGCCTGTGCGGGCGGTTTGGGCTTGCGGGACGGCGCGGTGCGCTGCGGCGTGGCGTGCGAGTGCGGTGCGCGGTCGTGCATATGTGCCTCTGCCCCTACCTCTCGTTCCGAGCGGCCCAGATTAGTGCGCGGCCCGGCTGTGCGTAAGCGTCTTCGGGGCACTGGTGTTTGCCCGCACGACATCTGTACGTGGTCATTCGGACACCTTCGGGTCGCGGACCGCGACTTCCTGGTCCAAGCGCAGGACCGGACGCCGGCCCCTGGTGCCAGCCCCTGGTCCTGGCGTCAGCCCCTGGTCCTGATGTCAGCGTCGCCCGATACCGTCGGATTCATGTCCACCATGCCGAACATGGCCGTCCTCGAAGGGGTCCTGGAGCGGATCACCTACGCCAACGAGGAGAACGGGTACACGGTCGCCCGCGTCGACACCGGGCGGGGGGCCGGCGACCTGCTCACCGTCGTCGGTTCGCTGCTGGGCGCGCAGCCGGGTGAGTCGTTGCGGATGGAGGGGCGTTGGAGCTCCCACTCGCAGTACGGCAAGCAGTTCACCGTCGAGAACTACACGACGATCCTGCCCGCGACCATCCAGGGGATCCGCCGCTACCTCGGTTCCGGACTGATCAAGGGCATCGGTCCTGTCATGGCGGACCGCATCACCACCCACTTCGGCGTCGACACCCTGGACATCATCGAGCAGCAGCCGAAGCGGCTCGTCGAGGTGCCCGGGCTGGGGCCGAAGCGGACGAAGATGATCGCCGCGGCCTGGGAGGAGCAGAAGGCGATCAAGGAGGTCATGGTCTTCCTCCAGAGCGTCGGCGTCTCCACTTCCATCGCCGTCCGCATCTACAAGAAGTACGAGGACGCCTCGATCTCCGTCGTGAAGAACCAGCCCTACCGGCTGGCTTCGGACGTCTGGGGCATCGGGTTCCTCACCGCCGACCGCATCGCCCAGGCCGTCGGGATCCCGCACGACAGCCCCGAGCGGGTCAAGGCCGGGCTTCAGTACGCCCTGTCGCAGTCCACGGACCAGGGGCACTGCTTCCTCCCGGAGGAGCGGCTGATCGCCGACGCGGTGAAGCTGCTCCAGGTCGACACCGGGCTCGTCATCGACTGTCTGGCCGAGCTCGCCGACGATCCGGAGGGTGTCGTGCGGGAGAAGGTGCCGGGTCCCGAGGACGGGCAGCCGGTCACCGCGGTGTATCTGGTCCCCTTCCACCGCGCCGAGATCTCCCTCGCCTCCCAGACGCAGCGTCTGCTGCGGACGCCGGAGGACCGGATGCCGGCCTTCGGGGACGTCGACTGGGGCAAGGCGCTGTCCTGGCTCGCCGGGCGTACGGGGGCGACGCTGGCGCCCGAGCAGGAGGCGGCCGTCAGGCTCGCGCTGACCGAGAAGGTCGCCGTGCTGACGGGCGGCCCCGGCTGCGGGAAGTCGTTCACCGTCCGCTCGGTCGTCGAGCTGGCCCGTGCGAAGAACGCCAAGGTGGTCCTGGCGGCCCCCACCGGGCGGGCGGCGAAGCGGCTCTCGGAGCTGACCGGCACCGAGGCCTCCACCGTGCACCGGCTGCTGGAGCTGAAGCCCGGCGGGGACGCGGCGTACGACCGTGACCGGCCGCTGGACGCCGATCTGGTCGTCGTGGACGAGGCGTCGATGCTCGATCTGCTGCTCGCCAACAAGCTGGTCAAGGCGGTGGCACCCGGTGCCCACCTCCTGCTGGTGGGCGATGTGGACCAGCTGCCCTCGGTCGGTGCGGGCGAGGTGCTGCGGGATCTGCTCGCCGAGGGCGGCCCGGTCCCTGCGGTCCGGCTGACCACCATCTTCCGGCAGGCCCAGAAGTCCGGCGTCGTCACCAACGCCCACCGGATCAACTCCGGGGTGCCGCCGCTGACCCAGGGGCTGGACGACTTCTTCCTCTTCGTGGAGGACGAGACGGAGGACGCCGGGGTGCTCGCCGTGGATGTCGCCGCCCGTCGCATCCCCGCCAAGTTCGGGTTGAACCCCCGCCGTGACGTGCAGGTCCTCGCCCCCATGCACCGTGGCCCGGCAGGTGCGGGGCATCTCAACGGGCTGCTTCAGCAGGCCATCACCCCGGGCCGTCCCGGCCTGCCGGAGAAGCGGTTCGGCGGGCGGGTTTTCCGGGTAGGCGACAAAGTGACTCAGATCAGAAACAACTATGACAAAGGGGAGAATGGCGTCTTCAACGGTACGGTCGGTGTCGTCACCGCTCTCGACGCGGACGAGCAGACGCTGACGGTTCTCACCGACGAGGACGAGGAGATCGGCTACGACTTCGACGAACTGGATGAGCTCGCCCACGCCTACGCGATGACCATCCACCGTTCGCAGGGAAGTGAGTACCCGGCGGTCGTCATTCCGGTCACCACCAGCGCCTGGATGATGTTGCAGCGGAATCTGCTGTACACGGCCGTGACCCGGGCCAAGAAGCTGGTCGTACTGGTCGGTTCGCGCAAGGCGATCGGTCAGGCCGTCCGCACGGTTTCCGCAGGCAGACGCTGCACGGCACTGGATTTCCGGCTCCGCGGCAGGATGCCCGGAGACTTCCCGGAAAAATGATCGATCAAAACGGTGGGATACGTCACTGAGCCCTTCCGGAACCGGAGGCGAGGGGGCAGGATGAGGAAGTTGGCGGCACTCAGTGCCGTCGGTAGGTCCAATGGACGACCCCGAGTGCACTCTCCTGCGCCAAATGGGGGAGGGTGGAGACAGTCAGGGCACCTCGAAGAAGAGGCACTACGTCGGTGAGGGATGACGTGAGCGAGCACACCAACAACGCTGTAGTACTGCGGTACGGCGATGACGAGTACACCTACCCGGTGATCGACAGCACCGTCGGCGACAAGGGCTTCGATATCGGGAAGCTCCGGGCCAATACGGGCCTGGTCACGCTGGACAGCGGATACGGCAACACGGCCGCGTATAAATCCGCCATCACCTACCTCGACGGCGAGCAGGGCATCCTGCGGTACCGCGGATATCCGATCGAGCAGCTCGCCGAGAGCTCGACGTTCCTCGAAGTCGCGTACACGCTGATCAACGGTGACCTTCCCAAGGCCGACGAGCTGTCGGCCTTCAAGAACGAGATCACCCAGCACACGCTGCTGCACGAGGACGTCAAGCGTTTCTTCGACGGCTTCCCGCGCGACGCCCACCCGATGGCCATGCTGTCCTCGGTCGTCAGCGCGCTGTCCACCTTCTACCAGGACAGCCACAATCCGTTCGACGAGGAGCAGCGCCACCTCTCGACGATCCGGCTGCTGGCCAAGCTCCCGACGATCGCGGCGTACGCGTACAAGAAGTCGATCGGTCACCCGTTCGTCTACCCGCGCAACGACCTCGGCTACGTCGAGAACTTCCTGCGGATGACCTTCTCCGTCCCGGCCCAGGAGTACGTGCCGGACCCGGTCGTCGTCTCGGCGCTGGAGAAGCTGCTCATCCTGCACGCGGACCACGAGCAGAACTGTTCGACCTCCACCGTGCGTCTGGTCGGCTCCTCGCAGGCGAACATGTTCGCCTCGATCTCCGCCGGCATCTCGGCCCTGTGGGGCCCCCTGCACGGTGGCGCCAACCAGTCGGTCCTGGAGATGCTCGAGGGCATCCAGGCCAACGGCGGCGACGTCGACTCCTTCATCCAGAAGGTGAAGAACAAGGAGGACGGCGTCCGCCTGATGGGCTTCGGCCACCGGGTGTACAAGTCGTTCGACCCGCGCGCCAAGATCATCAAGGCCGCCGCCC
This sequence comes from Streptomyces sp. NPDC048565, assembly GCF_040650935.1. Classification (NCBI taxonomy): domain Bacteria; kingdom Bacillati; phylum Actinomycetota; class Actinomycetes; order Kitasatosporales; family Streptomycetaceae; genus Streptomyces; species Streptomyces sp. NPDC048565. Next base: position 114,069 of record NZ_JBEZIH010000001.1, on the reverse strand, counting down.
ACGACGTGCTGTCGTCGCTCGGAAAGTCCGACGAGCTGCTCGACATCGCGCTCAAGCTGGAGGAGCACGCGCTCTCCGACGAGTACTTCGTCTCGCGCAACCTCTACCCCAACGTGGACTTCTACACGGGCCTGATCTACCGCGCCATGGGCTTCCCGACCGAGATGTTCACCGTGCTGTTCGCGCTCGGCCGGCTCCCCGGCTGGATCGCCCAGTGGCACGAGATGATCAAGGAGCCGGGATCCCGCATCGGCCGCCCGCGCCAGATCTACACCGGCGAGGTCCTGCGCGACTTCGTCCCGGTCGAGGGCCGCTGACGCCCGACCACCCACCGGTTCCGCCTCGCGGAGCCGCTCGCACCACCGGGCCCCTTTTTTTCTGAGGCCCATGCCTTCGCCCCGCGTGCCGTGCTCGATCATCGAGCGCGGCGTACGGGGCGATTCGGCGTTCCGGGCCGGGTCCGACCCGGGGGAGCGGGGCCGTCCGTCGCGGTCCGGGGTGGCCGGTCCTCAGCCCGCGACCTCGGCGGTGACGCTCTGGACGGCCTTGAGGGCGAGGTCGGGCCGGTCGACGTAGATTTCGTGGCCGCTCTTTTCGGCGGTGCTGAGCTTGGAGTCGGTGGAGACGCCGAGCCACTTGTGCTGGCCCTCGGTCCACACCGTCTCCAGGTCGTCTCCGTACGTGGGCACCTCGCCGAGGTAGCGCACCCCGTGCTGGATGACCTCCACCGGGATGTCTCCGGCGGAAGCGACCTTGCCGTCGGGGAGGATCAGCATCTCCGGGTTCTCCCCCTTGTTCACCGCGAGGGTCCCTGCCCGCAGCTCGTCGGCCGGGGCCTCGGCCGACGCGGGAATGACACCCGAGATGTCGGCGGTCGTGGTCGGCGATGTGGCGTCCATCAGGACCAGGCCCTTGACCTTGTCCTGGTGGTCGGGGGCGTACCGGGCGGCCAGCAGTCCGCCCAGCGAGTGTCCCGCCAGGACGACGGGGCTCTCGCCGGCGACCTGGTCGAGCACACCGGTGACGATCTTCCCGCTGTCGGCGACGGTCTGAGGGCCGGTCGGCTTGTCGCTCGCACCCTGGCCGAGACGGTCGAAGGAGCAGACGCGGTGCTCCTTGCTCACGCTCTTCTGGAAGTCGGCCATCTTGGTCAGCTTGTCACCCAGTCCGGCCATCATCACGACGACGGGCTTTCCGTCCACCGCGTCGCCGGAGCAGGAGACGTTCACCGAATGCCCCTCGACGCTGATCTTCTTCGTCCCGGAGAACGGCTTCGCGTCCGTGGGTGAGGCCGAGGACGATCCCGACGCCTTGGGAGTCATCTCGTCGCACGCCACAAGACCTGAGCCGAGCGCCACGCAGCACAGTGCGGTCACGGCGGTGGTGGTGATCCTGCGGGCCATGGTGTCCTCCGGGAAAGACGGGAAGGGGGCGGTGGATGCGGTGGGGCGACGGCGTCGCAGAGGCTGTTCTCCCTGCTCCGCCGGTGTTCCGCCGTTGCCAGGAACGCTACGGATCCCGGGTCCCGCAAGCGTCACCTCACGGTGGACACCTGAACGTCCCCCACGTGGGGGACGGGCCTCCCGGAGGTCCCCCACCCCGCGGCCACCTCGTGCGGAACGCGAGAAGCGCCCTGTCTGCCGATCCCCCCACGGGTCGACGGACAGGGCGCTTCCCATATCCCGGAGCGGATTCCCCCCACGGGATCCGGCCGGGCGTCTGCGCGGGAGCCTGAACTCCCTTGTTCCTCGGTGGTGCGTATTCAGTTCGGTCCTGCTGTGCGACTGCCGGGGTACGTACGCACGGGAGGGCCGCTCAAAGCTCCCCGGTGCACGTGCCCCGGCCAACGCTTTGCCCGGAGCGTCCCCCAAGACACTCCGTCGGACGTCCCCCAAGACATCCTTGGCATCGCACTCTTAGACTCACCAACCCCCCGGATGGTTACCCCTGAATCGGTGTGATCTAAGTCTCTTTGTGGAAATTATGTGAAGGGGGGCAACTCTCGGGCTCCCCGCCGTGGCGGAGGTCGGTGGAAACGCCCCCGTCACGCCCGCGATCACGCTACTGAACAGCTCGAACGCGGTGAGGGTGGTGTGGCCGCCCCGGAGCCGGAAGCCTGGGAGAGGTTGCTCCTTCTGGTCCACAGAGTACGCCTCGGCGGGCGGATGGCGGCAGGTGCCACCTCGGTATCTCCATGAAGCGGGAGTCGGGGCGACCTCAGGCGCGGCCCACGAGCTCGTAGCCCGCCTCGTCCACGGCCGCGCGTACGGCTTCGTCGGTGAGCGGTGCGGCGGACGCGACGGTCACCCGCCCGGTGGCCGCCTCCGCCTTCACCGAGGTCACTCCCTCGATCCCGGAGACCTCCTCGCTCACCGCACCTTCACAGTGGCCGCAGGTCATGCCCTTCACCTCGTACACCGTCTCGGTGGTCATGGCGTTCTCCTCTTCGCAGACATGTGTGAGTGTGGCGGGTGGGGCGCCGGGGGAGTCCGGCGCATCCGCCCACACGGAAAACTATACCCCTAGGGGGTATAAATCGGGAGGCGGGGCTGATGCGGGCAGTGGTGTTCGAGGAGTTCGGGCGGGAGGCCCGCGTCCGGGACCTCCCGGACCCCGCCCCCTCGGCCGGGGGAGTCGTGGTCCGGGTCGAGGCCACGGGGCTGTGCCGGAGCGACTGGCACGCCTGGAAGGGGCACGACCCGGACATCGCCCTGCCGCACGTGCCGGGGCACGAGCTGGCCGGAGTGATCGAGGCGGTGGGCCCCGGCGTACACAACTGGCGTGCGGGCGACCGGGTCACGGTCCCCTTCGTCTGTGCCTGCGGCCGGTGCTCGGCGTGCGCGGCGGGCGCTCAGCAGGTGTGCGAGCGGCAGACCCAGCCGGGCTTCACCCACTGGGGCTCCTTCGCGGAGTTCGTGGCGCTGGAGCAGGCCGACGTCAATCTGGTCGCGGTGCCCGAAGGGCTGTCGTCCGTCACTGCGGCCGGACTCGGATGCCGGTTCGCCACCGCGTTCCGGGCCGTCGTGGGACAGGGCCGGGTCGCTGCGGGGGAGTGGGTCGCCGTGCACGGCTGCGGCGGGGCCGGACTGTCGGCCGTGATGATCGCGGTGGCCTGCGGGGCCAGGGTCGTCGCGGTCGACATCTCGCGCCAGGCCCTGGACCTGGCGCGGGCCTTCGGCGCGTCCGCGTGCGTGGACGCGTCGGAGCACCCCGCCGGTGCGGACGAGGCCGTACGCGAACTGACCGGCGGTGGTGCGCATCTGTCGCTCGACGCGCTGGGCTCCCCGGTCACCTGCGCCGCCTCGGTACGGAGCCTGCGCCGACAGGGCCGGCACGTCCAGGTCGGGCTGCTGCCGTCGGCGGCCGGTGACCCCGTCGTACCCATGGCGCGGGTCATCGGCCTCGAACTGGAGATTCTCGGCAGCCACGGCATGGCCGCCCACGACTACCCGCCGATGATGGACATGGTCCGGGCCGGCACCCTGCGGCCGGACCTGCTGGTGACCTCCACCCTTGCCCTGGGTGCCGCCCCGGCCGCCCTCGCCACGATGGGGAACGCCCCCGGGGCCGGGGGCGTCACCGTCATCGAACCGGCGAAGGGTGGGTGAGTGCCCGGTTCCGGATTCCTCCGCGCCGGTCCTGACCCCTCCGCCGGGTCCGCGTGTTCAACGGCCCCGGTTGCCCGGCCGGGACGCGATCCACGCGAGGACGGTGTCCACGTACCAGAACGGCTTCCCGTCCCGGACGTCATCGGGAGGCGGAAGGAGACCGTGCTTGCGGTAGGAGCGGATCGTGTCCGGCTGGACCCGGATGTGCGCCGCGATGTCCTTGTACGACCAGAGTATTCCGTCCGTCATGTATGACACCTCTCTGTGCGTCCGTGTGCCTCTTTTCCGGTGAACGAGAGAGGGGCGGGGCCGGGTGGGGGTGTCGTGAGTCCGTGACACGGGCTCAGCTGAATCCGGACATACGTGACGCGGGGGTGACTCAGGCTCAGGCGGACGGCCGCGCGGGACCGCAGGCGCGGAGGAACTCACGGGTGCGGCGTGCGATGGGCAGCGGCTTGTCGGGCGGGCAGGGATACATGTCCTGCTCGACGATGGCGAACAGGTCCCTGCCCAGGGCGCGCGCGGCGTCCAGCACGGGCTCCAGTGCCGGTACCCCGCCCGGGGGTTCGCACATCACGCCGCGCGCCACGGCCGGGCCGAACGGCACTCCGTCCGCCACGACTTCGGCGAGCACCGCGGGGTCGACCTGCTTGAGGTGCAGATAGCCGATCCGTTCGCCGTAGGTCCTGATGAGCTTCACACTGTCCCCGCCGCAGTACGCGTAGTGGCCGGTGTCGAGGCAGAGCGAGACCAGGGCGGGGTCGGTGGCGTCGAGGAAGCGGTTGACGTTCTCCTCGCTGTCGATGTGCGTGTCGGCGTGCGGGTGCACCACGATCCGCAGTCCGTAGCGGTCGCGCACCTCGCGGGCCAGGCGCTCCGTCTGGGTGGTGAGGTCACGCCACTGCGCGGCGGTGAGCGTGCGGTCCTCCAGCACCTCGCCGGTCTTGTCGTCCCGCCAGAAGGACGGGATGACCACCAGATGCCCGGCGCCCATCGCCCGGGTGAGTGCCGCGATGCCCGCGACATGCTCCCAGGTCCGGTCCCAGACCGCCGGACCGTGGTGCAATCCGGTGAAGACGGTGCCCGCGGAGACGGCGAGATTCCGGCGGGCGGTCTCGTCCGCGAGGCGGGCGGGTTCGGTCGGGAGATAGCCGTAGGGGCCGAGCTCGATCCACTCGTAGCCCGCCTCGGAGACCTCGTCGAGGAATCGCTCCCAGGGCACCTGCTGCGGATCGTCGGGGAACCACACCCCCCAGGAATCGGGTGCCGAACCGATGCGGATGCGGGCCGGGGAGGGTACGGAGGAGGTCATATCGCCCACCCTCCAGTCCTCGGGTAGGGGTGTCAAGGGTTCGTCCGAATGTCCGGACAAAGTGTTGACAGGGTTCCGGGCGAGGGCTAGACCTGGGAGCGGACCGGCCGGAGTACCGGGTCGAAGGGATGCGTATGCCTGAGCCGTACGACGTGATCACCATGGGACGCCTCGGGGTGGACATCTACCCGTTGCAGACCGGTGTACCGCTGGCCCGGGTCGAGACCTTCGCGAAGTTCCTCGGCGGCTCGCCGTCCAACGTGGCGGTGGCGGCCGCCCGGCTGGGGCGGCGTACGGCGCTGATCAGCCGGACCGGACGCGACCCCTTCGGCGACTATCTCCACCAGGCACTGGGCGAGTTCGGGGTCGACGACCTGTGGGTGAGCGACGTGGCGGAGTACCCGACCCCGGTCACCTTCTGCGAGATCTTCCCGCCGGACGACTTCCCCCTCTACTTCTACCGGCAGCCCAAGGCGCCCGACCTGGAGATCCACGCCGGGGAGCTCGACCTGGACGCGGTGCGGGCCGCCCGGGTCTTCTGGATGACCGGCACCGGTCTGTGCGCCGAACCCAGCCGCACCGCGACCCTCACCGCGCTCCGGGCCCGGAGCGCGGCAGGGGCATCGGCACCGGCATCGGAGGATTCGGGGGCCCCGCGCGTCACCGTCTTCGACCTCGACTGGCGCCCCATGTTCTGGGGCGGGGGCGGGGGCGGGGACATGAAAGGGGAGAGGGCCGGGGCGGACGAAGCCGCCGCCCGCGCCCACTACCGCGAGGCACTCGCCCACGCCACCGTCGCCGTCGGCAACCTCGGCGAGTGCGAGATCGCCACGGGTGAGCGCGAACCGCACGCGGCGGCCCGCGCCCTGCTCGCCGCCGGGCCCGAACTCGCCGTCGTCAAGCAGGGACCCAAGGGAGTCCTCGCCGTCCACCGCGACGGCACCACCGCCGAGATCCCGCCCCTCCCGGTGGACGTCGTCAACGGTCTCGGCGCCGGGGACGCCTTCGGCGGCGCCCTCTGCCACGGCCTCCTCGCCGGCTGGGACACGGCCCACGTCATGCGTTACGCCAACGCGGCCGGGGCCATCGTCGCGTCCCGCCTCGCCTGTTCGTCCGCGATGCCGTACCCGCACGAGGTCGAACAGGCCCTCGCCGACGGCGCGATCGAGGCAGCCGGCCCGGGACCCGCAGCACCCGCAGGAGTCGCCCCGTGACCCCGCCCGCCGCCTGCCTCGCCGATCTCGTCCGGCTCCGCGTCCACCACCCCGAAGCCGTCGCCGAGGCCGCGGCCGCCCGCCGCAGGCGCCCCCTCGTCGGCCCCACCGGACGCCTGATGATCATCGCGGCGGACCATCCGGCCCGTGGCGCCCTCGCCGTCGGTGACGACGACTTGGCCATGGCCGACCGCTTCGACCTGCTGGAACGCCTCCGCCTCGCCCTCGCCCGCCCCGGTGTCGACGGGGTGCTCGCCGGCGCTGACGTCCTGGAGGACCTGCTGCTCCTCGGCGCACTGGAGGGCAAGGTCGTCCTCGGCTCCATGAACCGAGGCGGCCTCGCGGGAGCCGCCTTCGAGCTCGACGACCGCTTCACCGGCCACCGCCCCGCCGACCTCGCCCGCCACGGCTACGACGCCGGCAAACTCCTCCTGAGGATCGACCACGACGACCCGGGCTCCCTGGACACCCTGCACACCGCCGCGCGTACCGTGGACGAGATGGCCGCCCTCCGGCTGCCGGTCTTCATCGAGCCGTTCCTCTGCCACCGCACCCCGAGCGGTCTCCGCACGGACCTGGGCGCCACCGCCGTCACCACCTCCATCGCCATCGCCTCGGGTCTTGGCGGGACCTCCGCGTACACCTGGCTCAAGGTCCCCGTCACCGACGATCCCGAGGACATGGACCGGGTGATGCGCGCCTCCACCCTCCCCGCGGTCCTCCTCGGCGGCGAGGTCACCGGGGACCCCGACACGGCGTACGAGAAATGGCGCGGCGCGCTGCGACTGCCGACCGTGCGGGGGCTTGTGGTCGGACGGTCGCTGCTCTATCCGCCCGACGGCGACGTGGCGGGGGCCGTCGACACGGCCGTAGGACTTCTGTGAACGGAGCACGAGAGCGACGACCGACGACCACGGGTAGGGATGGAGCCATGACGACGCCCGACGAGAAGCACAGGCACCACCTCAGGGCCGGCCGTGCCGGACGAGGCCCCTACGCCCTCGACATCGACCCGGAGCGCGCCGGGTGGGAGCGGTCGAGCCTGCGCGTCCTGGAGCTCGAACCAGGTGGTGTTCACACTCTGGTAACCGGGGAGAGTGAATGGATCGTCCTGCCGTTGTCCGGTGGCTGTACGGTGCAAGCGGAAGGTGAGATCTTCGAACTGCTGGGCAGGGAAGACGTGTTCAGCTCGGCGACCGATTTCGCCTATGTCCCACGCGACGCCCGCGCCCAGATCGCCTCCGGCGCAGGGGGCCGCTTCGCCCTGGCAGGAGCGAAGTGCGAGCGACGACTCCCCGCTCGCTACGGCCCCGCGCCGGAGGTACCGGTGGAGCTCCGCGGCGCCGGCGCCTGCTCGCGCCAGGTGAACAACTTCGCCGCGGCCGACACCTTCGACTGCGACCGGCTCATCGCCGTCGAGGTCCTCACCCCCGGCGGCAACTGGTCCTCCTACCCGCCGCATAAGCACGACGAGCACCACCCCGGCACCGAGTCGGTGCTCGAGGAGATCTACTACTTCGAGGTCGAGGGCGACGGCCTCGGCTACCACCGCGTGTCGCCGTCCCGTACCGGAGGTACGGACGTCCTGGCCGAGGTCGCCACGGGTGACGCCGTCCTCATCCCCGACGGCTGGCACGGCCCGTCCATCGCCCCGCCCGGCCGCACCCTGTACTACCTGAACGTGATGGCCGGCCCGGGCGAGCAGCGCGAGTGGCTGATCCGCGACCACCCCGACCACCGCTGGATCCGCGACACCTGGCCCGCACAGCCCGTCGATCCGCGGCTCCCCCTCAACGGTGCGGAGGCCGCCGGGTGACGACTCCGCCGACCACACCCGCAGCCGCCCCCGGTGCCACCCGCAGGCTCACCACCGCCCAGGCGCTCATCGCGTTCCTCGCCCGCCAGTACACCGAGCGCGACGGCCGCCGACACCGTCTGATCAACGCCACCTGGGGCATCTTCGGCCACGGCAACGTCGCGGGTATCGGGCAGGCGCTCGTCGAAGCGGGCCCCGCGATGCCGTATCTCCAGGGCCGCAGCGAGCAGGCCATGGTGCACGCCGCCGTCGGGTACGCCCGCCAGTCGGGCCGGCTCCGTGCGCATGCCGTCACCACCTCCATCGGCCCCGGCGCCACCAACCTCGTCACCGGTGCCGCGCTCGCCACCGTCAACCACCTCCCTGTGCTGCTCCTGCCGGGCGACACCTTCGCCACCCGCCCCGCCGACCCCGTGCTCCAGCAGCTCGAAGTGCCCCACACGGGCGACGTATCGGTCAACGACTGCCTGCGCCCCGTCTCCCGTTACTTCGACCGGGTCACCCGACCCGAGGCGCTGATCCCGGCCGCCCTCCAGGCGATGCGGACGCTCGCCGACCCGGCGGAGACGGGCGCGGTCACCCTCGCACTGCCGCAGGACGTGCAGGCCGAGGCGTACGACTGGCCGGCGGAGTTCTTCGCGACGCGCGTCTGGAACGTACGCAGGCCGGCCCCCGACCCGTACGAACTCGAACAGGCCGTCCGTGCCGTGCGCACCGCGCGCCGTCCGCTGATCGTCGCCGGTGGCGGCGTCCACCACAGCGGTGCCGAGGAGACCCTCGCCGCGTTCGCCGCCGCCACCCGTATCCCGGTCGCCTCCACGCAGGCCGGCAAGGGTTCGCTGCGCCACGACCACCCCGCCGACGTGGGCGGCATCGGGAGCACGGGGACCGCCACCGCCGACGACCTCGCCCGCGAGGCCGACCTGGTGATCGGAATCGGCACCCGCTACACCGACTTCACGACCGCCTCCGGCACCCTCTTCGCCGATCCGGCCGTCCGCTTCCTCAACCTCAACATCACCGGCTTCGACGCGCACAAGCTGGCCGCCCTCCCTCTGGTCGCGGACGCCCGTACGGCGATCGAAGCGCTCTGCGAGGCCCTCGGTGCCCGCGGACACCGTGTCGACCTGGCCTACGAGAGCGCGTACACCGAGGCCAAGGACCGCTGGGAGCAGCGCGTCGACGCGGCCTTCGCCACCGGCGACCCGGACGCCCGCCCCACCCAGACGCAGGTGCTCGGGCTGCTGGACGAGCTGGTCACCGAGGACGACATCCTGATCAACGCGGCGGGCTCACTGCCCGGCGACCTCCACAAGCTGTGGAGGGCCCGCTCCCCGCACCAGTACCACGTCGAATACGGCTACTCCTGCATGGGATACGAGATCCCCGCCGCCCTCGGCGTCCAGCTGGCCGCGCCCGGCAGGCCCGTGTGGGCGCTCGTCGGCGACGGCACGTATCTGATGAACCCCACCGAGATCGTCACCGCGGTGCAGGAGTGCCTGCCCGTCAAGCTGGTCATCCTCCAGAACCACGGATACGCCTCCATCGGCGGCCTCTCCGAGTCCGTCGGCGCCGAACGCTTCGGCACCGCCTACCGGCACCGCGCCGAGGGCGGGGCGTTCACCGGCGCCCCGCTGCCCGTCGACCTGGCAGCCAACGCGGCGTCCCTCGGGATGGACGTCCTGCGCGCCGGGTCGGTGGGGGAGCTGCGCCGGGCGCTGGCCGAGGCGCGCGGCGCGGACCGCCCCACTTGTGTCTACGTCGAGACCGAAACGGCAGACACAGTGTCGGGGCCGCCGCCCGCACAGGCGTGGTGGGATGTTCCGGTAGCCGAAACCGCGACCCGCCCGTCTGCGGTCGAGGCCAGGAAAGAGTACGACCGGCAGTCCGCAGCCCGACGCCGCCACCTGTGAAGGAGACCCCGTCATGAAGACCGTCAACCACTGGATCGGTGGCAAGGCCGTCGAGGGCACGTCGGGCAACCACGGTCCGGTCACCGACCCGGCGACCGGCGCCGTCACCACCCAGGTGGCGCTCGCCTCCACTGAGGAGGTCGACGCAGCCGTCTCCGCCGCGAAGGCCGCGTACGCGACCTGGGGCACCTCGTCGCTGTCCGCGCGTACCGCAGTCCTCTTCCGCTACCGCGCCCTGCTGGACGCCCACCGCGACGAGATCGCCGCGCTGATCACCGCCGAGCACGGCAAGGTGCACTCCGACGCGCTGGGCGAGGTCGCCCGCGGCCTGGAGATCGTCGAGCTGGCCTGCGGCATCACCACCCAGCTCAAGGGTGAGCTGTCGACCCAGGTCTCCAGCCGGGTCGACGTCTCCTCGATCCGGCAGCCGGTCGGCGTCGTCGCGGGCATCACCCCCTTCAACTTCCCGGCCATGGTGCCGATGTGGATGTTCCCGCTGGCCGTCGCGTGCGGCAACACCTTCGTCCTCAAGCCCAGCGAGAAGGACCCGTCGGCCGCCAACCTGCTGGCCGAGCTCGCCGCCGAGGCGGGGCTGCCCGACGGTGTGCTGAACGTCCTGCACGGCGACAAGGTCGCCGTGGACGGGCTGCTCGCCCACCCCGACGTCGCCGCCGTCTCCTTCGTCGGCTCCACCCCGATCGCCCGGTACATCCACGCCACCGCCTCCGCCAACGGCAAGCGGGTCCAGGCCCTCGGCGGGGCGAAGAACCACATGCTGGTCCTCCCCGACGCCGACCTGGACGCCGCGGCCGACGCCGCGGTCTCGGCCGCGTACGGCTCCGCCGGTGAGCGCTGCATGGCCATCTCCGCGGTCGTGGCCGTGCGTTCCGTCGCGGACGAGCTGGTGGCGAAGATTCGTGAGCGCGCCGAGAAGATCACGATCGGCCCCGGCACGGACCCCGCATCCGAGATGGGCCCGCTGATCACCGCCGCGCACCGCGACAAGGTCGCCTCCTACGTCACCGGGGCCGCCGCGCAGGGCGCCGACGTCGTACTCGACGGGACGGGCCACACGGTCGACGGCTACGAGGACGGCCACTGGATCGGCCTTTCCCTCCTGGACAACGTCTCCACGGACTCCGACGCCTACCGCGACGAGATCTTCGGCCCTGTCCTGTGCGTCCTGCGCGTCGACACGTACGAGGACGGCGTGGCCCTCATGAACGCCTCGCCCTTCGGTAACGGCACCGCGATCTTCACCCGCGACGGCGGGGCGGCGCGCCGCTTCCAGCTGGAGATCGAGGCCGGCATGGTCGGCGTCAACGTCCCGATCCCGGTGCCGGTCGGCTACCACTCCTTCGGCGGCTGGAAGGACTCCCTCTTCGGGGACCACCACATCTACGGCAACGACGGCGTGCACTTCTACACCCGGGGCAAGGTCGTCACCACCCGCTGGCCCGACCCGGCCGACGCCCCGGCCGGCGTCGACCTCGGTTTCCCGCGCAACCACTGACACAGGGGACGCGAGGCTCGCCGAATGGAAGACTGACCGCATGGAGACGGCGTCGCAGCTTCCGTTCGGCGAGACCCTGAGGGCTCGCCTGGGCCCGCCCGCACATCCCTCCGTCCTGGAGAGCAGCCCCCGTTCCAAGGTCTGGCGCATCGAGCTGTCCGGGCGCCCGGCCGTGCTGAAACACCTGGTGGCGGGCCCCGAGGCCGACGAACGGTACGCCCGCGAAGTGGCCGCCCTGCGCATCGCCGGCCGGGCGTCCGGCACCCCGGTCGTGCCCGCGCTCCTCGGCACCGACCCGGCCGAGCGGGTCCTCGTCCTCGAACACCTCGACCACCGGCGGCCGTCCGCCGACTGGATCGTCGACTACGCGGCCACCCTCGCGAGGCTGCACGCCACCGCCGGACCCGGCGACACGGAAGCGCTGCCCCGCTGGCAGGGCCCGACCGGCGCCGACGTCACCTCCTTCCTCACCCTGGCCGACGCCCTCGGCGTCTACGCGCCACCGGGAGTACGGGACGAGCTCGGCGCCCTCGTGGAGCACCTCGACCGGGCGGAGGGCACCGCCCTGCTCCACGGCGACCCGTGCCCCGGCAACGACCTGCACACCCCGGACGGCGTCAGGTTCATCGACTTCGAGCAGGCGTCCCTGGGCAGCGGCCTGATGGAACTCGCCTACCTCCGCATCGGGTTCCCGACCTGCTGGTGCGTCACGAGGGCGGCCGGCCCCCTGCTGGAACGGGCGGAGACCGCCTACCGCACGGCCTGGCACACCGAGACCGGCGCCCCGCTCCCGGACACCGGCCTCGCCGACGCCTGCGCGGGCTGGCTGATCCGGGGCGACGCCCTGGTCCAGCGCGCCCACCGCTCCACCACCGACCACCTGGCGCGCGTCCCGGACGAGGACTGGACCTGGGGCACGGCCACCGCCCGCCAACGCCTCGCCCACCGGCTCGGGGTGGTCGCCGCCATGACCTCGGACGACGGGGACCTGCGGCATCTCGGAGCTCTCGCGGCGGACTTGCGCCGTACCGTGCTGGACCGGTGGCCTACGGTCCGTCCGGTGCCGGAACGGCGTCCTTAGGTATCCGGGAACCCGCGCCGATGCCGTCCGGCAGCGAGGAACGGTAGGCCCGGTCCGGTATGCCCAGATGGCCAGGGGCTCGGCCGGTGAAGGCCGCACGAATGGCCGAAGTCCACGGGCCCGGCAGGCCATCGCCGCAGCCCGGCGGATCAGCGCGGCACCGGGCGACTTTCGTCGTCCGCGTCAACAGGCGTGTCCGCAGCGCTGTCCGGAGCCAGGGAGCGGATGCGAGGTATCGGTGAGGGAAGTAGCCAGAGCAGTGACAGGGCTCCGCCGACAGCGGCGATGAGGAGGGTCGTCCTCAGACCGACGAAGGTGGCGAGCAGCCCTCCCACGATGGCGCCGACCGGCCGTATGCCGTAGTTGATCGTGCTGTACGCACCGGCCACGCGGCTGCGCATGCCGTCCGGGATCACGGAAGCCTGGAGGGAGTTGAGGTTGACGTCGAACAGCATGACTCCGAAGCCGGACAGGCACTGGGCCGCGGCCAACGCGCCGGCACGGAGCCAGAGCGGGCCACCTGCGGCGGCGGCAATGGCGATCGGCGCCGGGAACAGCACCGCGCCGACGACGATGCTGCGCCCCACGCCGAACCGTCGCGAGATCCTCGGCGCGGACACCGCGCCGAGGAGCGAACCGGTCGCGCCGAGCCCGAACGCGAGGCCGATCACACCCGCCGACAATCCGAGGCTCCGGTTGGCGAACAGCACGATCAGCCCGCTGCCGGCGACAAAGGTGAAGAAGTTGACGGTCGCCGCGCATCCGAGGGACGCCCGTAGCACCTGGTGACGGACGACGAACGACATTCCCTCCCGGGCACGACGCAACAGTGAGGTCGCCGCCGCGTCGCCGGGTGCGGCGGGCGGTTCGTCGACCGATACCCGACCGACCAGGAACGCTGACACCAGGAAGGTCAGGGCATCCACGACGATGGTGACGGGGGCGGTCAGCGCCTGGACCAGTGCGCCACCGATGGCCGGGCCGGCGACATACGATGCCGACCGGCTGGCGCTGAGCTTGCTGTTCGCGTCGACGTAGGACGCCTGCGGCACGAGGCGCACGAAGAACGGTGGATAGGCGGTGTTGAACAGCACCCCTGCCGCACCCATCAGCAGCGCCACCGCGTACAGCTGCCCCAGCGTCACCGCCCCCAACAGATACGCGGCCGGGACGCTGAGCAGTACTGCGGCGCGCACCAGGTCGGCAAGGACCATCAGGCGGCGCTTGCTGGATCGGTGGTCGACCCATGCCCCCAGAAGGATGGCGAGCAGATTCGGGGTCCAGATCAGTGCGGTCAGCCACGCGACCTGGTTGGCCGAGGCGTTCAAGGTGCTGATGGCGATCAGGGGCAGGGCCAGTTCGGTGATCCTGTCGCCGAACTGTGAGGCCGACTGGCCGGCCCAGAAGCGGCGGAACCGTTGATCCCGCCACAGCGATATCGCGGCGGTCGGGCCCGGGCTGTTCACGATGCCTGCTCGGCCTGCTCGGCCTGCTCGCCCTGCTCGGCCTGCTCGGCCTGCTCGCCCTGCTCGGCCTGCTCGGCCTGCTCGCCCTGCCCGGTCTGCTCCTCGGCACCTTCCGGCAGGACGTAGCGCAACAGCCGGACGGCGCGGCCGTCGGTGGGCCGCTCGGCCGGGTCGCGTGTCACGTACGGCGCGAGAACGCGCTCGATCCCGTCCTCGATGGCGGCGAGTTCCTCAGCCGAAACGACGACGCGGGTGTTGGCCAGCCCGGCCAGCCTGCGCCATACCGGATCGAGCGCCGGCTCGACCTCGGCTGCCCACTGGCTCGGGAGGTCCGCATGGCGCAGGAACATCTGCTGCGACAGCACCCGCGCGGCTGCCCTGCCTTCTTCGTCGGCCGGGTCCTGCGGTGCCTCGAACCGGAAGCCGCGTGCCACGGCCTCCCACCGTCGCTGGCGCCGGTCCGGGCCCGGCTCACTGTCGCGGACCAGGCCGAAGCTCGCCAGGTGACGCAGATGCCAACTGGTCACCGACGGGGTCGCTCCCACGTCGGGCGCGAGTTGCGTCGCGGTCGCGGGCCCGTGCCGGTGGAGGTGGTCAAGGATCGCCAGCCGCACCGGATGTGCCAGAGCCCGCATGGCTTGGGGGTCAGTGATCTCGATATCGCCGAGGCGGTTATGGGAGGCCATGGCGTGAGAGTCTCCTCTCATGATTTATGAGAGTCAACTCTCACGTCTGTGAGGTGAAAACCGGGTGCCGTGACACGACCGGGCCAGGGCGCGTGGAAGCGGGCGCTGCGGTCCGCTCCCGCGCGTGTCCAGTGGGATCCCGAGCGTGACCTGGATCTGAACGCGCTTCCGTACCGGTCCCTCCAGCTCGGGTTCTCCGGGGAAGCCGCCCGGCGGTACGCGGACGAGTGGACCGTGTCCGTACGCGATGTCACGCCCCTGGCCCGTGAGGTGCACGCGGCCGTTCGGGCGGGGGAGCGGGAGGAGGCCGCCGCCCTGCTGCCCGTGGAGACACCGCTCGGTCTCAGCGCCCCTCGCCCGGTGCCCACCACCCCGTGAGTTACCGCACGTGCACCGGCAGGACCGGATGATGAAGATGTACGGGGTGTCGGTCGACACCCCGTACAACTCCGGCCGCCGACGGATACGCCGTCATGACCTGGTCCGCCCGTGGATTCGGGAGGACGACCGGCGAGATCACGCTCAACGCTCCCGACGGCGAGGTCAAGGATGTGTCCGGGCTCATCGATGACATGACCACGGACGACGGGCACCGGCGGCTCCTACGGTGCGGCCGGTGCCGGAACGGCGGCCCTCCAGGCATCCGACACGCGGGGGCGCGCTACTGGAAGCTGAGGCGGTGCGGGTGGGTGGGATCGGTCGGGCAGGTGTGTACGCGCATCAGGCCGCGGCCGAGGTAGACATCAGTCGGGTCGATGACGCTTGGGTCGTTGTCGGCGTCCCGGTCCTCGATCGGCAGCCAGCTGCGTGAGGCCCCGTCGCACTCCCACTTGTCCACGGTGAGCAGGGGCGGCATCGCTGCCCCGCACATCCCGCAGTCGACCGGGGCGGGGTCCGTCAGATGCCAGGAGGCGAAGCCTCCGACCTTCCAACCGGGTGCGATCGACAGGTCGTTCATGTAGTCGACCTCTTCCGGTTCCGTGGCCCGGGCCGCGGCCATCGCCGCCGCGTATTCCTCGTACGTCGCGTAGCTCCCTGGTGAGGAGGAGTCGTTCTCCTCATCCTCGTCGAGGAGCTCTTCCTCCCACTCGGCGATCCCTTCCTGGAGCTCTTCGTCCAGCAGCCCGATGTACTCGTGCTCCACGACCTGTTCCGGGTGTACGACGCACGTGGTCGGCACGCATTCGGCGCGACCGGCCACCGGAGGTTCGGGTTGCGGTGACAGTACGGCGCCGACATCGGCCGAGTGCCGCCACTTCAGCACGACGTCGATGGTGCGGTCGTCGCCGTGCGCCTCGAAGGGGCACCAGAAGACCTGCAGCAGATCGTGCCCCTCCGGTCCCACGAGATCCGGAATCTCTCGTGCGTACAACTGGGCTACGGCCAGCATCGGCGACGGGGCGTCGTCGTGGAGGCCCGGGACGTGGTTGCCCTCGCTCATGCTGTCGAGCAGGCGCTGTTCCTCTTCCGTGCGCTCCCGCCCCCGTGCGTCCTCCTGGACCCGACGGCGCAGCCGTACGTCGGCGAGCAGGTGACCCGTGCCCTTCGGGTGTACGGCCGTGCACACCGGCCACGGTTCGTCGGCCGGCCAGAGCAGAGGGCCCGCCACCGAGCTTTCCTGGGCCACGGGAGAGCTGTGGCGGGGGTGCAGGCGTGTGGCTGTGCGTCGGTGGGCTGCCAGGGCAGGGAAAACAGCTTCTACGTCGAGGGGGCGTGGCGGGGTGCTGCGGGTCATGGGCGACGCCGCCGATCCAGGAACAAGGTCAGACAAAGCAGTTCTCCGCGTCTTCCATATCACCGCTCATGAGGCTCATCATTGCCTCGTATTTTTCGGGCCCGAGGTAATACGCCCCCGTGTGATGCGAGCAGAAGAAGCGCCCGTTCGTGTCCATGAGCAGGGTGGAACCGTCATAGGTGTCGTACCCCACCGGAAAAATCTGCACGCCGAGGTCTACGGCGAGCTCGGAGATTTCCTCGGCATCTCCCTTGAAAACCAGATGCGGTGTGAAAATGGCGAAATTTTCTGGCGCGGTGTCGATGACGGCCCGAAGGAACGCGTGCTCCCGGATGAAAGCGAGAGCAGGATCGGAAGGTTCCATCTCCACGCCGTAGGACCGATATCGCTCGACGACGGCCTCAACCGTTTCGGACGCCTCCTTCCCGACGTCGCGCCCCGGGTACCACCCGGCCTCTGCCAGCCAGGCGTCTACTTCTTCGATTGTGGAAAGAATGAGCACGCTGCCCTCACCTACCTGTGTGCCGTGACGACTTCCAGGACAACCGCCGTGCCTGCCACGGACCGGTCCTCGTACATGGTGATCACCTGGCCCGGCTCAAGGTGCTGCCACTGCGAGGGATCGAGAGGGGCAAGCCGTACCGAGGCTTGTCCGCCCGGCTCCAGGAACGGCATGAACTCCACCCAGAGCCGTGCGATGTTGACGGCCGGTTCGCCGGCCGGGGACCGGTTCCCGATGCCCCACATCGGACGCAGGACGCCGGCCCCGGAGATGGGCGTCTTCCGTCGCGCTTCGGCAGCAGGGAGGAGAGTGCAGGCCGGGGCAGTGGCCGAATTCTCCCTGGCTTTCGACCACTTGCATGCCATTGCGCTTCCACCTCAGGCGTCTCTCGACCTGATCCGTGCCACCGTTGAGGAGAAGTACTGTGACCCCGGACTTCCGATCCGCTCCCGGCGCCGTCGATTGGCGCAAGTCCAGCTACAGCAACGGGCAGGGCGGCGACTGCGTGGAAGTCGCTGACGGGTTCCCCGGTGGGCTGCCCGTCCGTGACAGCAAAGTGCCCGACGGCCCGATGCTCGTGTTCGGGGCCGATGCGTGGTCCGCTTTCATCGGGGGCGTCGGCGCGGGGGCGTAGGGGAAAACCAGGTGCTGTGATGTGTCGAGGGCCCGCATCCTGGGGCGTATGAACGACCGGACACACCCGCCCCGTTACGAGATCCGCGCGCAGCACACGGACTCCACCGTCACCGTGTATCAGGCCTACCCACCGGCCATCGGGCTGCCCGCCGCCCGCGACGGGCGCTTTCCGCCGGCCTGGAAGCGCGACCGCATGACGTGGATCAAGCCGAGCTTCCTGTGGATGATGTACCGCTGCGGCTGGGGCACGAAGGAGGGCCAGGAGACCGTGCTCGCCGTCGAGATCACCCGCGACGGCTTCGCCTGGGCGCTGGAGAACGCCGAACTCTCCCACTACGTACGTGACGTGCACGAGGACCAGGGCGCGTGGAAGCGGGCGCTGCGGTGCGCTCCCGCGCGTGTCCAGTGGGATCCCGAGCGCGATCTGGATCTAAACGCGCTTCCGTACCGGTCCCTCCAGCTCGGGCTCTCCGGGGAAGCCGCCCGGCGGTACGCGGACGAGTGGACCGTGTCCGTACGCGATGTCACGCCCCTGGCCCGTGCGGTGCACGAGGCGGTTCGGGCGGGGGAGCGGGACAGGGCCGCCGCCCTGCTGCCCGTGGAGACACCGCTCGATCTCGGCGCTCCTCGCCCGGTGGCCCCGGACTCCGGGCTACGACCCTGACTTTCGGCAGTGCCGGGCGGGCCCCGGGTTCCGTACCGTCGGGCCGGTGAAACCGAACCTGATCCCGCGCGGGAACGTGAGCGGGGACCGTGTGGCGGCCGTCCTGGTGCCTGCGGCGGTGGCCGTGTGCGGGGGGCTGAGCCTGGTGAGTCCCTGGTGGGCCGCGCCGACCGTGGCCGCCGCCTTCCTGGCGGGGCGCGGCCCCGGGCGTACCGGCCGGCCATCGGTCACTTCTTCTTCCACTCCGTCACCGGCAGACCGCCCGGGACCTTGAGCTCGAACGCGCCGCCGATCGCGTTGTCCACGGCGGTGACCGGGTCGTTGCCGCTACCGAAGGCACTGGCTGCCAGCAGTGCCTTGAGCTCCGAGCCGGAACCGCGGAACGCCTTGACACCTTGCATCGTCGTGCGCGCCCCGTCGGCGTCCATGGGCTTGTTCATCTTCTCCAGCAGGTCAGGGGAGACCCAGCACTGGGGGATGCTGTCGAGATCCCACTCGGCGTACCAGTGGGTGTCGTTCAGCCAGTTACGCGCGGGCACCTGGCCGTCCACCGCCACCAGGTAGAACGTGAACTTGATGTTGCCGAGAGAGCGCCAGTCCGCGACGTTCGTGTGGTCGCCCGCCTTGCCGGCGGCCGCGTTGTCGTACGTCGACGCGATGTCCGAGAAGCCCGGGGGGCTCGACGGGTCGGATCCGGTGTAATGGCGGATCGTCCACCGCTTGCTCATCAGACCCTCAGCCATCCTCTTCTTGACCGGGGGGATTCTCAGGCTTGAGGCGTCCTTGATGTGGTCGAGGATGTTGAACTCGCTCTGCCCTTCACCGGCCGCGAACTGCTGGGAGGTCATGTGGCGCATGAGATCCCAGGCGTCGTCATCCGAGTGCCCCGACTTCTTGAGGGCGGCGACGATCTGTTCGGGACTCTTCGCCCCGCGCAGGTCGTCACCCTCGGCCCGCTGGACATGCGGAGCGTGGGTGCCCCCGTGTGCGGGCGAGCGGGGAGGGCGCAGCGCGTCGTGCACCGGGGTGTCTCGCCGCACCGCAGAGGCTTGTTCACCGTGCGCGTCCTGCTGGTCCTCCGAGATCGCCCGCGCGACGGCGGCGTTACCGGCCGCGCGCTGCAGAGCCCGCAGCCCGCCGTATGCCCCGGTGTCCGCGTGACGGGCCGGACGGGCCCGTGTCGGCCGTCCCCCGGCCTGGTCGATTTCCTTGTCGTGTGCGCGCACGGGACACTCTCCTCAACACATCGGACACACCTCAAGAAAGCAGTCTGCGGGGTGCGCCGAGCTGCGAGGAGAGGCGATGAGGCAGACCTGCGGGCAGCTGGTGTGCCCCGTGCGTCACTCGATCGGTCTTTCGGCGCGCGGCAGCGCCCCAGGTGTGCGCTGTCAGGCGGTCACCGCCTGCCCGCCTTCCCTGGAGTCTGGATACCGGCCTTCGATACGGCCGTCGCATACGGGTCTTTCGTGCGGGGCGGCGTACCGCATGCGGAGTACGGGCGGACCGTGCTGTACCTCTCAGGGAGGCCGGGGAGTTCCCCCTGGCGGCAGCCTGTGGCACCGGGCGCTCCGTTTAGGGTCGAGTCATGGATGAACCGACTTCCCGGTGGCGGCGCCGGCTGCCCCGTACCCCAGGGCGGTGGGCCGCGGTCGTCGCCGCCCTCGCCGTGCTCGCGGGGGCCGGGACCTGGACCGCCGTCGCCGACGACAGTGTCCCGCCCGTGCACCGGCAGGACCGGATGCTGAAGATGAACGGGGTGTCGGTCGACACCTCGTACTTCACGTCCGGGGGCACGCAACGACGGCCGGCCGTCCTCATCGGGCACGGTTTCGGCGGCAGCAAGGACGATGTGCGCGCCCAGGCCGAGAAGCTGGCCGCCGACGGGTACGCCGTCATGACGTGGTCCGCCCGCGGATTCGGGATGACGGGCGGTGAGATCACGCTCAACGCCCCGGACGCCGAGGTCAAGGACGTGTCCGGGCTCATCGACTGGCTGGCGGACCGGCCGGAGGTGGAGCTCGACGCGAAGGGCGACCCGCGCGTCGGTGTCACCGGCGCTTCGTACGGCGGTGCCGTGTCGCTGCTCGCCGCCGGGTACGACGACCGGGTCGACGCCATCGCACCGGTGATCAGCTACTGGAACCTCGCCGACGCGCTCTTCCCGGACGGGGTCCTCAAGAAACTCTGGGCCGGGATCTTCGTCTCCTCCGGCGGGGGCTGCGAGAGGTTCCAGAAGCAGCTGTGCGACATGTACGAGCGGGTCGCCGTCAGCGGGAAGCCGGACGCGGCCGCGCGGAAGCTCCTGACGGAACGTTCCCCCGAGGCCGTCTCCGACCGCATCGACGTGCCCGCGCTCATCCTCCAGGGGCAGAGCGACTCGCTGTTCCCCCTCGGCCAGGCCGACACCATGGCCAAGGCCATCAAGGCCAACGGCGCGCCCGTGTCCGTCGACTGGATCGCGGGTGGGCACGACGGAGGGGACGACGAGGGCGAGCGCATCCAGGGCCGGGTCGGTGACTGGTTCGACCGGTATCTGAAGGAGGACAAGGGCGCCGACACCGGACCGGGGTTCCGTGTGACCCGGACCGGCGGCGTCGACTCCACCGACGGTGCCGCCCTGAAGCGCGGCGCGAGCAGCGCCACCTACCCCGGGCTGAGCAGCGGCGGACGGAAGATCGCCCTCACCGGCGCGGGGCAGCCTCCCGCGACGGGAGGCGGACTGGACACGACCACCGGCGGCGCGGACGAGGACGGATCCGCTGCCGGGGAACAGGACGGCGCAGGCCAGGGCGACGCGGGCCAGGGCGACGCGGGCCAGGGCGACGCGGGTCGGGGCGACGCGGGTCGGGGCGACGCGGGTCGGGGCGACGCGGCAAGCGGCGGGCAACAGGGCGGCGACGCGGCGACCGGTGGGGCCCAGGGCGCGCCCGCGACCCGTGGGGCGCAGGAGGCGCCCTCGGACGGTCTGACCCAGACCTTCCGCAACCCCGCCGGGGCAAGCCCGCCCTCCGTCTCCGCCCTCCCCGGCATCGGCGGCGGGCTCTCCCAGCTGTCCTCGGTCGGCGTCGGGCTCTCCCTCGACTTCCCCGGGCAGTACGCGCGTTACGAGTCCGCCCCGCTGGACAGCGCCGTACACATCACCGGTTCGCCCACCGCCCGTGTGAACGTGACGGCGGACCACGGTGACGCCGTGCTGTTCGGCAAGGTCTACGACGTGTCGCCGGACGGGAAGCAGCAGGTGCTGCCCTCGCAGCTCGTCTCGCCCTACCGGATCACCCCCGATGAGCAGGGCAAGCCGCTCGAACTGAAGCTGCCCGCCGTCGACCACGAGGTCGACGCGGGCCACCGCCTGCGCCTCGTGCTCTCCGCGACCGACCTCGCCTACGCCTCACCCGCCGAGCCCGCGACGTACACCGTCTCCCTCGACGGGGCGCTGACCGTGCCCACCGCACCCGCGGTGAAGACCGCCGCGGCCACTCTGCCCTGGTGGACCTGGGGGCTCCCGGCCGCCGCGCTCGTCATCGCCGCCGCCCTCCTGCTCACCGGGCGCCGGCGCACCACCACCCCGGCACCCGACCCGGCGCTGACCGGGGTGCCGCTGGAGATCACCGGGCTGTCCAAGAGGTACGCCAAGTCTTCCGACAGGTACGCGGTGCGCGACCTGGGCTTCCGCGTCGAGAAGGGGCAGGTGCTCGGCCTCCTCGGCCCGAACGGCGCCGGCAAGACCACCACCCTGCGCATGCTGATGGGGCTCATCACGCCCGACGCCGGTGAGATCCGCGTCTTCGGCCACGCCATCCGGCCGGGCGCCCCCGTGCTCTCCCGGGTCGGGTCCTTCGTCGAGGGCGCCGGCTTCCTCCCGCACCTGTCGGGCCGCTCCAACCTGGAGCTGTACTGGCAGGCCACCGGCCGGCCGGCCGCCGACTCCCACATCGACGAGGCCCTGGAGATCGCCGGACTGGGCGATGCCCTGGCCCGCGCCGTGCGCACCTACTCCCAGGGCATGCGGCAGCGTCTCGCCATCGCCCAGGCCATGCTCGGCATGCCGGACCTCCTCATCCTCGACGAACCGACCAACGGCCTCGACCCGCCCCAGATCCGTGAGATGCGGGACGTGATGATCCGGTACGCGGCCGGCGGCCGGACCGTGATCGTCTCCAGTCACCTCCTCTCCGAGGTCGAACAGTCCTGCACCCACCTGGTGGTCATGGACCGTGGCCGACTCGTCCAGGCCGGTCCTGTCGCGGAGATCACCGGAGCGGGCGACATGCTGCTCGTCAGCACGGACGCCGAGATGACCGACGCGCTCGTGGGCAAGGTGGCCGCTCTCCCGGGCATCGGCTCCGCCGTCGGCCTGGACGAAGGCAACGGTCTTCTGGTCCGCCTCGACGGCGCCACCACCGCCCAACTGGTCGCCGAACTCGTGCGCCTCGACGTGCCGGTGACGGGTGTCGGGCCGCACCGCCGCCTGGAGGACGCGTTCCTCACCCTCATCTCCCAAGGATCCGCATGAGTTCCGCAACAGAGCTCCAGGCCCTCGCCGACGCCCCCGGCTACCACCCGCGTCGCACCCTGCCGCTGCGCGTGGAGGCGATGAGGCAGCTGCGCAGGCGCCGCACCCTGCTGATGGGCGGGGTGCTGGCGGCCCTGCCGTTCATCCTGATCATCGCCTTCGCGGTCGGCGGCACCCCCGGCGGCGGCGAAGGGGGCGCCGGGGCCGGTTCGCGGATCAACCTCATGGACGTCGCGACGGAGTCCGCGGCGAACTTCGCGGCGACCTGTCTCTTCGTCTCCGCCGGCTTCCTGCTCGTGGTGCCGGTCGCGCTGTTCTGCGGGGACACCGTGGCCTCCGAGGCCAGCTGGTCATCCCTGCGCTACCTGCTCGCGGCCCCCGTGCCACGGGCCAGGCTGCTGTGGAGCAAGCTCGTCGTGGCGCTCGGCTTCAGCCTCGCCGCGATGGTGCTGCTGCCGCTCGTCGCCCTGGGCGCGGGAGCAGCGGCGTACGGCTGGGGGCCGCTGAAGCTGCCCACCGGGGGCGCGCTCGCCACCACGGACACCCTGCCGCGCCTGGCGCTCGTCGTCGCCTTCGTCTTCGTGTCCCAACTCGTCACAGCCGGGCTGGCGTTCTGGCTGTCGACGAAGACGGACGCCCCGCTCGGCGCGGTGGGCGGCGCGGTCGGACTGACCATCGTCGGCAATGTCCTGGACGCCGTCACCGCGCTCGGTACCTGGCGCGAATTCCTGCCCGCGCACTGGCAGTTCGCCTGGGCCGACGCCCTCCAGCCCAACCTGGAATGGGGCGGGATGGTGAAGGGCGCCGCGGTGTCGGTGGCCTACGCCCTGATCCTGTTCGCGCTGGCCTTCCGGGGGTTCAGCCGTAAGGACATCGTGTCCTGACCTGGGGCCTCCCGCCTCTGTCGGTGGCTGCTGATAGAACACATCGACCGCCGTCGAACGGACTGTCAGGAGTCACCGTCTTGTCCTATGTCCAGCATGTCGAGCAGTTCCACGGACTGCCGGCCTTCACCTTCCCGCCGTACGCGAACCCCGTGGATCTTCCGGACGCGGACGCCGTGGCCTGGCGCCTCCACTGCGGCCGGTACCCGAGCGACGAGGACTCCTCCTCCTACTGGAAGCGGTTCACCGAGTCGGTCGAACTGGAGAAGATACGGGCGCTGATCTTCGGCAATCCCTGGGGTGGGGGCAGCCCGGACGAACTGCTCGCCCTGCGGTCCCGGTTCCCCGCACTCGAAGCACTGTTCCTCGGCGATCTCGTGGACGAGGAGGCGATGATCTCTACGATCGAACTTGGCGGTCTCACGGAGCTTCTGGAGGCGTTCCCCGGGCTGCGGGAGCTGGCCATGAGGGGCGGGGACGGCCTGGAATTCCCGGTGACGGGCCACGAAGGACTCCGGGTGCTGCGCGTCGAATCGGGTGGGCTGCCCCGCGAGGCGGTGGCCCAGATCGCCGCCGCGTCCCTGCCCTCGCTGGAGCACCTCGAACTGTGGCTGGGCGACGACTGGTACGGCGGCGGAACGAGGGCCGAGGACCTGGCCCCGCTGTTCGCCTGCACCGGCAAGCCCGCGCTGCGCCACCTGGGGCTGCAGAACAGTCCGGTGCAGGACGAGCTGGCCGCGGCCCTGGCCTCCGCGCCGGTCGTGGGCGGACTCACCTCGCTGAGCCTGTCGATGGGCACCCTCGGCGACGAGGGGGCGGAGGCGCTGCTGAGCGGGCAGTCGCTGGCCCACCTGCGGGAGCTCGACCTCTCGCACCACTACCTCAGCGAGGACATGATGCTGCGGATCTGGACGGAGCTGGAGCCGCAGGGGGTGCGTGTGAACCTCACCGACAGACAGGAGGAGGAAGAAGCGGAAGAAGAGGACGACGACGACTGGGACGGGCGGTCCGGCAGGTACGTCGCGGCCGCCGAATGACCACCGTCCCCGTTGCCCGCCCCGTACCCGCTCGCCCAGTCGCAGAGGAAAGGCCCGCACGATGACCGATGCCGCCACCACCCACGACCCGGAAGAGGCCCTGCTCACCAGCCGTGATCTGAACGGGGAGCGACCCGTGCTGGAACCCGGCGAGCAGGTCCCGTACGGACATGTTCTGTACGCCGCCGCCCTGCTGGGACGTAGCCCCGCGCAGGTCGTCGCGCGGCTGACCGCCATGGGCTACGCCGATGTCCAGGACGCGGGCTCCCCGCTCCCCGAGGCCGTGGCCCTCGACGACGCCGCCCTGACCAGGAGGGAGAGCCACGACAAGTGGCTGCACCGCTGGATCGACGTCGCCGCGCCCGTCTCCCTGCGCCAGGTGCTGGAGACCGCGGAGCACACCGGGCGCGCCCCCGCCGACATCGGGCGCCGGCTGACCGCCCTCGGCTACCGGCTCGGCGGCAGCGGGCCGCTCCCCGAGACCCCTGACCCCCGTGACGTCATGCTGACCCGCACCGACGGCCGGGGGGACGGCGAGTGGCTCGACTGGGGCGACGAGGTCTCCGCCGACCATGTGCTGGAGGCGGCCGACTACGTGTCCTGCAGCCCGCACGCAGCCGCCGTCCGGCTGGCCTCGCTCGGCCTGAAGCTGCCGTACACCCCCGAAGCCGACGACGAACTGCTGCTCACGGCGGGTGACACAGCCGGTGCCCGCTGGTTCGGCAGGTACATGGAGCCGCCCCTGGGGCATGTCCTCGACGTCGCCAGGAAGACGGGACGGCGCCCCGCGGACCTCGTGGACCGGCTGAAGGCGCTGGGGCTCGAAGGGCTGGGCGGATCGGTGCCCGAGAACCCGGAGGACGAGGACTTCGTCATCCTCAGCGCGAATCTCGACGGCTGCCGACCCTGGCTGGACCGGAACACGGTCGTCGGACTGCGGATGGAGCACATCCTGCGCGCGTCCCTCGTCACGGAGCGCAGCCCGGCGGAGATCACCGCGCGGCTGACCGAACTGGGCCACTGGCTGCACCGGAACGCGAAGCTGCCCGAGACCGCCGACGAGGCGGACATCAGGCTGCTGGACACCCTCGACCGCTCGTACCTGGACAACGTCCACCTGGAGAAGGTCCTGCGCAGCGCGAGCCTGACGGGCCGGAGCCCGGCGGACGTCGCGGCCCGGCTGACCGAGCTCGGCTTCACGCTCCCCGACGAGGTGGAGTACCCGGACGTACGAGGTGCGAGGGCCGCGTCCTGACGTGCGTCCGCCCCGGCTGTCACGGACGGCCGGGGCGGACACCGGGCATACGTACGGCGGAACGCCCGTCACGCCAGGTGGAACACCTCCGTCAGCGGGATCATGGCTTCGTCGGCGGCCTCCGGCTGCTCGAAGAACCCGGCCATGTCCCGCTGCCACCGTGCGTTGACCTCGGTCGCCGCCATCGCGTCCCGGGCCGCGTCGAAGTCCTCCGTCTCCAGATAGCCGACCAGCAGGCCGTCCTCCCGCAGGAACAGCGAGTAGTTGTGCCAGCCCGCCTCCGACAGAGCGGCGAGCATGTCGGGCCACACCGCCGTGTGGCGCTCGCGGTACTCGTCCTTGCGGTCCTCACGGACCTTCAGCAGAAAGCAGACGCGCTGCATGGAGCCGGCCCCTCCGGTCAGAAGTCGAACTTGTCGATGTTCTTGGAGTCGAAGACGGTCGGCTCGCCCAGGATGACCTCGCCGTCCTTGCCGATGGTGTACTCACCGAGCTTGCCCGCCTTGAACTTCTCGCCCTCCGCACCGCTGATCTGCCCCGACGCCAACGCGGCGGCCGCGTACGAGCCGAGGTAGCCGAGCTCCTCCGGGTTCCAGAGCGAGAACTGCTCGACGGTGCCGTCCTTGACGTACTTGCGCATCTGGTTCGGCGTGCCGAGCCCGTTGAGCACGACCCTGCCCTTGTACGAGGAGTCGCTCAGATAGCGTGCCGCGGCCGCGATGCCGACCGTCGTGGGGGAGATGATGCCCTTGAGGTCGGGGTAGGCCTGCATGAGGCCCTGCGTCTGCTGGAAGGACTTCTGGTCGGCGTCGTCGCCGTACGCGACCTTGACCAGCTTCATGTCCTTGTACTTGGGGAGCTTCAGCTCCTCCTTCATGTAGTCGATCCAGGTGTTCTGGTTCGTCGCGTTCTGGGTGGCCGACAGGATCGCGACCTTGCCCTTGAAGTCGAGCTGCTCGCCGAGGTGCTGGACCAGGCTGCGGCCGATCTCCTCGGAGCTCGCCTGGTTGATGAAGAGCTGACGACAGTCCTTCGCCGTGTCGGAGTCGTAGGCGACGACCTTGATGTCCTTCTTCATGGCCTGCTTCAGCGGGCCGCACACCGCGTTCGGGTCGTTCGCCGCGAGGAGGATGGCGTCCTGGCGCTGCTGGATCAGGGTGTTGATGTAGGAGACCTGCGAGGAGGCGCTCGCGTCGGACGGGCCGACCTCCTTGCCTGTGCCGCCGTACTCCTTCGCGGCCGCGATACCCGCCTCGTCGACGATCTTCTCGTACGGGTTGTTGATCTGCTTGGGCAGGAAGGCGAGCTTCAGGCCCTTCTTCAGCGGGGCGTCCGGGTCGGCCTTCGCGGAGCCTGCGGCCTTCGCGCCCCCGCTCTCCTTGCTGTCCTTCGTGGTGCCTCCACAGGCGGTGAGGGCGAGGGCGAGAGAGACGGCGGTGGCTGCGGTCGCGACGGCGCGGCGCCCAGCGGCATTGCGGAGCATCATGGCGGCGTGTGCCTTTCGGAGAGGTACGGGCGAGGTACGGGCAAGGGGCGTTACGGCGTTACGGCGCCACGCGCGACGACGACGGGGCCGCGGGGGTGTTCGCGGCCCGCCTGTGCCGGCGTTCGACGACGGTGGCGATGACCCGTGGGGTCAGTACGGACGCCACGAGCAGCAGCCCGGTCACGATGACCTGCACCTCGTTGGCGATGTCGTTGAGCGTGAGCAGGTTCTTCAGGAGGCCGATCAGCAGGACTCCGGCGACCGCCCCGAAGAGCGTGCCCTTTCCGCCGTCGAAGTCGATGCCGCCGAGCAGGACGGACGCGATGACGAGCATCTCGAAGCCGAGTCCGTTGTCGGCGCGGGCACTTCCGTAGCGCAGGGTGAAGATGATGCCCGCGAAGGCGGAGAACAGCCCGGTCACGACGAAGAGCAGCAGCTTGATCCGCTTGACCCGGATGCCGGCGAAGTACGCGGCCTCCTCCTGGGCGCCGATCGCGAAGAGCGAACGGCCGAGACCCGTGGCGTGCAGCACCACGGCGGTGACCACGGCCAGCACGATGAAGAGCAGCACCGGGTAGGTGAGGAAGGTGCCGGGGACGGTCGTGGTGTCGACCGCCCAGTCCGCGTAGACCTGTGGGAAGTCCGTCACCGCGTCGCTGCCGAGCGCCACCGATGCCAGGCCCCGGTAGAGCGCCAGGGTGCCGATGGTGACGGCGAGGGACGGCAGTCCGACCTTGGTGACCAGCCAGCCGTTGAGGAGGCCTCCGGCGACGCCCACCAGCAGCACCACCGGCACGATCGTCTCGAAGGCCCAGCCGGCGTCCCAGAGCGCACCGGTCAGCGCGCTGCCGAGGCCCAGCATGGAGGCCACCGACAGGTCGACCTGCCCGGCGACGACCAGGAGGGTCATCGGCAGGGCGATGATGGCGACTTCGGCGATGTCGTTGAAGGCGAACGCGAGGTTCTCGCCGGAACCGAAGCCCTCCGTGCTCGCGAGGCCGACGACGAGGACCGCCACCAGCAGGACACCGACCGCGGTGTCCCAGCGCAGTGCCAGGGCGCGCACGAGGGAGGGCTTCGTCGCGGCCCGCGGCGTGGGAGCCGTCTTGGTGTCAGGCGCCATGGTCATGACGGGCGTTCCTCCTCCTCAGTGCGGCGGTCATCCGCAGGTTCACGATCCGGTCGACGCTGATGGCCAGCAGGAGGAGCGCACCGGTGATGGCGCCCTGCCAGAAGGCGTCCACCTTCAGCACGACCAGGACACTGCCGATGGTGGTGAGCAGCAGGGCCCCGAGCGCGGCGCCCCAGACGGTGCCGGTGCCGCCGGTGATCGCGACGCCGCCGACGACGACCGCGCTGACGACGGTCAGTTCCCAGCCGTGCGCGTTGTCCGCGACGACGGTGCCGAAGCGGGCCAGCCACAGGGCCCCGGCGAATCCGGCGACGGCCCCGGAGAAGGCGTAGGCGGCGAGGATGCGGCGGCGGATCGGGATGCCGGCGAGCCGGGCGGCCTCGGGGCTCGACCCGATGGCGTACAGCTCGCGCCCCGAGCGGTAGCCGCGCAGGAAGTACGCCGTCGCCGCCAGCAGGACCAGCGCGATCAGCGGCAGGTACGGGACGCCCAGCACGCTGCCGCTGCCCAGGCCCAGGACCGCGTCCGGAACATCGGATGCGCTGATCTGCTCGCCCTTGGCCCACCAGTAGTCGACGCCCTGGATGATGTAGAGCATGCCCAGGGTCACCACGAGCGCGGGGACCCTGCCGAAGCTGACGAGGGCGCCGGAGACCAGGCCGCAGACGACGCCGATGGCGATGCCGAGCAGCATCACGCTCAGCACACCGTGGTCGCTGCCGGAGACGAACTCGCCGCAGGCGAAGGCGGACAGACCGACGACGGAGCCGACCGACAGGTCGATGTTGCGGGTGATCACGACGGCGGACTGACCGACCGCGAGCAGCACCAGGATCGACGCGTTGAGCAGCAAATCCTTGATGCCCTGGTCGGACAGGAAGCGCGGGTTGGCGAGGTAGGTGCCGAGGATCAGCAGGGCCAGCGCCCCCGCGATGGAGATCTCCCGCGCCCGGAAGACCGTGTCCACGAGCGAGGAGGCGCTGCGCTCCGGAGGTTTCGAGGCGTCAGGGGGGCTCTCGATGGTGCTGGTCATGCCGCCGCCCTCTCGTTGCGTCCGGTGGCCGCGGCCATGACCGACTCCTCGGTGGCGCTCGCGCGCGGGATCTCGGCGACCAGCCGGCCCTCGTGCATCACGAGCACCCGGTCGGCCATGCCGATGACCTCCGGAAGGTCGGAGGAGATCATGAGTACGGCGAGGCCGTCTGCGGCGAGCGCGGAGAGCAGCCGGTGGACCTCGGCCTTGGTGCCGACATCGATCCCACGGGTCGGCTCGTCGACGATCAGTACGGCGGGGCCGGTCGCCAGCCACTTGGCCAGCACGACCTTCTGCTGGTTGCCGCCGGACAGCACGCCCACGGTGTCCGCCAGCCGGTTGTACTTGAGCTGGAGCCGCACCGCCCAGTCGGCGGCCCGCTCGTGCTCCAGCGCCCGGCTGACGAGTCCGCGCTTGCGGACCTCGGCCAGCCCGGTGAGGCCGATGTTGCGCTCGATGGACATATCCATGACCAGTCCGCGCTGGCGCCGGTCCTCGGGTACGAGCGCGAGCCCGGCGTCCATCGCTGCGGTCGGCGAACCGGGGCGCAGCACCGTGCCGGCCACCCTCACCTCGCCCGCGTCGGCGCGGTCGACACCGAAGACGGCCTGGGCGACCTCCGTGCGTCCGGCGCCGACGAGCCCGGCGAGCGCGACGATCTCGCCGCGGCGGACGTCGAAGGACACGTCGCGGAACACGCCCTCACGGGTCAGCCGGTGCACGGACAGGGCGACGTCGCCGGTCTCCGCGTCCTGCTTGGGGTAGAGGTCGTCGAGGTCACGGCCGACCATCCTGCGCACCAGGTCGTCCTCGGTGAGCCCCTCCAGCGGCTCGGAGGAGATCCACCGGCCGTCGCGCAGGGTCGTGACGCGCTGGCACAGTTCGAAGATCTCGTCGAGGCGGTGCGAGATGAACAGCACCGCCGCACCCTCGGAGCGCAGCGTCCGGACGACGGAGAACAGCCTGGCGGTCTCGCTGCCGGTCAGGGCGGCCGTCGGTTCGTCCATGATCAGGACGCGGGCGTCGAAGGAGAGCGCCTTGGCGATCTCGACGATCTGCTGGTCGGCGATCGAAAGGCCGCGGGCCGGGCGGTCGGGTGCCAGGTCGACGCCGAGCCTCCGCATCAGTCCGGCCGTGGTGTCGTGCACGGCTCTGCGGTCGATCCTGCCCAGGGACCGCCGGGGCTGACGGCCCATGAAGATGTTCTCGGCGATGGACAGGTCGGGGAAGAGCGTCGGCTCCTGGTAGATGACGGCGATGCCGGCGTCGCGGGCGTCGGCCGGGCCGTGGAAGACGACGGGCCGGCCGTCGAGGAGCACCTCGCCGCTGTCCGGGCGGTGCACCCCGGCGAGTGCCTTGATCAGCGTCGACTTGCCCGCGCCGTTCTCACCCGCGAGTGCGTGGGCCTCGCCGGGGAACAGCCGCAGGGACACGTCCTGAAGGGCCCGTACGGCGCCGAAGGACTTGCTCACGCCCTTCAGGGCCAGGACCGGGGCCACCGGGGCCGGGTCTGCCGGGTCCGGATCTGCTGCCTGGCCCGGATCTGCCTGGCCCGGTCCTGCCGGGTCCGGGGCGGACTGGTTCATGGGAGCTCCTCAGCGGAGGGACTGTTCCGCTCCACCCGCCGTGAAAGGTGTGAAAGGTTTCAATGAGGTTGCTCGGAAGCTAAACGGGGATTGCGGGCGCCGTCAATGGGTTGATGGCGGGGAGTTCCAGGAAAAGGGGCAAGGTGCGACCCAAATGGGGGGAGTGGGTAGGCGCTCTTGACAGCCTTCGGGGCGGACCACTATCTTCCGAGACGCTTGAATCGATTCACATAACGGTCGCGTATCGCTCCTGCTTCGGCCCCTCCACGCGCGCGCGGCGTGTCAGAGGCGGGCGGCTGCGGGATGGCGCGGCCCGAGGAGCACCACGAGCCCCGCCCTGCCGGGCACCGGCACCGGGACCCGGTGCCAGCCCGCGCGCCGGTAGAAGCGCAGCGCCGTATCGGCGTGTACGGACGTGAGCAGCCAGCACCGCCCGTCCGGGTGGGCCGCGGTGACCGCCGACAGCAGGGCAGCGCCCAGCCCGGTGCCCCGCGCGTCGGGGGTGACGGCCAGCTCGTCGACCTCCAGCGCGCCGCACAGCCACTCCGCGGTGCGGTCGGGCCCGAGCGCACCGGCGACGTGGCCGTAGCTGCGGTCGGTGGGGAAGGTGCCGGGCGTCGTCCAGGCGGTGGCGAAGCCGCCGACGGTGTCGCCGTCCAGGGCCAGCGCGGCGGTGAACCCGGGGCGCGCGGTGTCGGCGGCGAGCCGCTCGAGGTACAGCGCGCCCGCCGAGGGGTCCTCGTTCCACGGTGGGCCGGAGAACACGTCCGCGTACGCCCGGCTGATCCCCTCGGCGTACGCGGGCAGGCCCGCGCTCTCGACCAGCCGGACCCGCATGACCGCACCACTCCCCGCCCCTGGACCGCTCCCGGTCAGGATAGGCGCGCCGACGCCGGTGTGCGGCGGGGTTCAGCCGGCCCGGCCTCAGCCGTGGGGCTCAGCCGGCCGCACCAGATGCGTGGTGAACCAGTCCCGGGCCAGATCCGCGACCCGTTCCAGGGCGCCCGGCTCCTCGAACAGGTGCGTGGCGCCCGGGACTATCGCCAGCCGGTTCTCGCAGTGCAGCGCCGCCTGCGCCTGCCGGTTGAGGTCGATCACCGTGGTGTCCGCGCCGCCCACGATCAGCAGGGTGGGCGCCCGTACCGTGGACAGATCGGCCCCGGCCAGATCGGGGCGCCCGCCACGGGAGACCACGGCGCCCACACCCGAGTCCGACGCGGAGGCGGCCCGCAGCGCTGCGGCAGCACCCGTACTCGCGCCGAAGGTGCCGACCGGGAGCGGCACGCGGCGGCGCACCCAGCGGGTGGTGTCCGCCAGCCGCCCGGCCAGCAGGCCGATGTCGAAGACGTTGGCGCGGTAGACCTCTTCCCCGGGCGTCAGCAGGTCGAAGAGCAGGGTGCCCAGGCCGGCGCGGTTCAGCGCCCTGGCGACCGCCCGGTTGCGCGGGCTGCTGCGGCTGCTGCCCGACCCGTGGGCGAACACCACGAGCGCCCGCGCGTCACCGGGCAGCGTGAGGTCCCCGGAGAGCGGGACCCCGCCCGCGTCCACCTCGACCTCCTCGGCCGTGGCGGCACCTCCTGCGGCCCGCGCCAGCAGGGAGACGACCTCCTCGTCGGAGGTCTGGGAGAAGTCCCGGTACCACTCACCCACGGCGGAGAAGAGATGCGGGGTGGAGAGGCAGACGACTTCGTCGACGTCCTCGCGCAGCCTGGCCGCGACATCCGGTGAAGCGACGGGCACGGCCAGCACGACATGGGCGGCACCCTGCGCCCGTACCACCTGGCAGGCGGCCCTCGCGGTCGCTCCGGTGGCGACCCCGTCGTCCACGACGACCACCGTGCGCCCCTTCAGCGGCAGGCGCGGGCGGCCCTCCCGGTACGTACCCGCCCGTCGCAGGAGCTCCGCCTCCTCGGCGCGCTCGACGGACGCGAGGTCCTCGTCACCGACCCCGGTGCGGCGGACGATCTCGTCGCTGATGACCCGGGCCCCGTCCTCGCCGATGGCGCCGAACCCCAGCTCCGGGTGGTGGGGAACCCCGAGCTTGCGGACCACGATCACATCGAGCGGGGCGCCGAGAGCCTGCGCCACCTCGTACGCCACCGGGACCCCGCCGCGCGGCAACCCCAGTACGACGGGATCGCGATCTCGCCGCTCCAGGTGCCGCAGTGCCACGGCGAGCCGCCGCCCGGCATCCGTGCGGTCGGTGAACAACACGGGGGTTCACCTCCAACCGAGGGAAGAGCGGAACGCACACGCGTACCCCCGCCTTCGACGCAACCGCATGTGCGCCGGTCGGGCAAGTCGGGGGCAACCGGCGCACCGGGGCCTTCACCGGCGGTGGGGCGGGTGCCGGTGTTACGAGATGGCCCGGAGGTGGCCGTGCGGCGGCAGACCGCGGAGCCGGTCCACGGCCTGGGTCGTCGCCTCGTCCGCGGGGAGGAGGACGACCAGCTGCTGGGAGTCCGACGGGAGGTCGAGCGTCTCGCGCCGCAGCCGGAGCCCGCACCCCGAGGGATGGTCGAGGCGCAGGACCCCGCGCCGCGGTACCTCATGACGGTTCATGCGGCGGGTGAAGTCGTCGCCGGCGGCGGAGGCGAGCTCCGCGGTGAACCACTCGAAGTCCTCGACGGAAGGGCCGAGCCAGAGGTCGAAGGCCTGCTCGTCCGCGACGGCGTCCCAGTCGGCGAAGAACGTCCGGGCGCGGGGGTCGGTGAAGACATAGTGGGTGAGGTTCGGGGCGCCGCTGTCGAGCAGCCCGCTCCCGCTCGTCACCGCCTCGAACGCGCTGGTACGGGCGAGGACGTCGCCCAGCCGGTTGGTCACCATCGCGATGCCCGGTTCGAGGAGGCTGAGCGTCTCCAGGACCGAGGGGCGGAGCTCGCGCGGCGGTGGGGCGGGCCGGGTGTGGGCGGTGCACTCGCCGCCGGTGATCTTCGTGAGGTAGCGCAGGTGGCTGCGCTCGGACGAGTCGAGGCTGAGCGCGTCGGCGATCGCGTTCACCACCGCGACGGAGGGGTTGCGGTCACGGCCCTGTTCCAGGCGGGTCAGATACTCCACGCTGATGCCGGCCCGCCCGGCGAGATCCGAGCGCCGCAACCCCGGCGCCCTGCGGCGGCCGTGGTCCGGCAGGCCCAGCGACTGCGGCTGGATACTGTCGCGCTTGGCCCGGATGAAATCTCCCAACGGTGTCCCCATGCTTCGAGGATATGGCGGTCGCCCCGGACCGCCGAGGGCCCAGCATGGCCCTGTGGGGGCCGGTCTGGGCACGGTCTGGCTGGAGCCCCGGTCCTGGCCGACGGTGGTGCGCATGGACAACAACACGTACAAGCTGGTGATCCTCGTCGGAAGCGTCCGTGAGGGACGGTTCGGCCCGGTCGTGGCCTCCTGGGTCGCCGAACAGGCCGGTGAGCACGGCGCTTTCGATGTGGACGTCGTCGATCTCGCCGATGTCGACATCCCGTTGGAGCTGCCCGCCGCCTCGCCGAAGTACGCCGGCGACGACTACCCCCGCCCGGCCGGGATGGCGCCGCTGACGTCCGCGCTGGAGGGCGCCGACGCGTTCGTCGTCATCTCGCCGGAGTACAACCACAGCTACCCCGCGTCCCTGAAGGCGGCCATCGACTGGCACTTCACCCAGTGGACGGCCAAGCCCGTCGCCTTCGTCAGTTACGGAGGGGCGGCGGGTGGCCGGCATGCGGTGCTGCACCTGGAGAACGTGCTGACCGAGCTGCACGCCGTGACGATCCGGGACGGCCTCGCCTTCCCGAACTACTACACGGCGTGGGAGGACGGCCGGCCCCTCGACCCCGGGGCCCCCGGGTACGCCAGGACACTGCTGGAGCAGCTGGCCTGGTGGGCGGGCGCCCTGCGGACGGCGCGGGAGGCCAATCCGTATCCGGCGTGACGGCGGGGGCCGGTGAAGGGACGCGGAATTCACGACGCTGCCACTGCCATGTCACGAACGTGTCCTGAGGACGATCAAGGTGCAACGGGAGCAGCCGTACCGACGGTCTGAGGGGATAGAACGACACGGACGGGCCCCCGGCTCACGCGCCCGCTCCCCGGAGCGGCCCCCACGCGAAGGACAGGCGATCAGTATGCGCACTCGGAAGATCTCGGTACTGACCATGACGGCAGTCGCCCTCGGCCTGGCGCTGACGGCATGCGGCACCGACGGTGCCGACAACGCACCCACTTCCGCGAGCAGCTCATCGGCGGCGGTGGGCACGTCGAAGTCCGAGGCCACGTCCGAGGCGGCGTCCGAGGCGGCTGAGGGCAAGTCGTCGGGCACGTCCGCCAAGTCCGACACGAAGTGCACGGATCAGCTCGATTACGCCGGTGACTCGCGTTCCAACGCGGAGATCAACTCCATTGGTGCGGACACGGGCACCTGTCCGCCGGTCCAGAAGTCCGACGGGGCGTCGGACGGGCAGGCGATGGACCTGAAGTGCACGAATCAGATCAATTACGCCGGTGACTCGCGTTCCAACGCGGAGATCAACTCCATCGGCGCGGACACCGGCACCTGCCCGCCGGTCCAGAAGTGATCGTCTGACCGCCGGTGACGCGACAGCGCCGGACCGCCCTCACGGCTACCCGAGGGCGGTCCGGCGCTTACACGTTCACTACCGCGGCCTCGCTAGCGTGCCGGTGAGCAGTGAAGAGGCCCCCCGGGTCGGAGGGCCTCAACGTGGTGCGCTGTGCGCCCCCGGCAGGACTCGAACCTGCGGCCAAGCGCTTAGAAGGCGCCTGCTCTATCCACTGAGCTACGGGGGCCGGGTGTCGGCCTGCTGCCCCGGAAGGCATTGGTTCAAGCCATCCGTGACCTTGCGGGGACAAGGATAGGGCTCCGATCGCCTCGTCCCGGTTGCTTCACCTGCGTGGCACGATGTGGAGGTTCAGTGAAGCGAACTGATAATCGCAGGTGGGTGCGATTCATGCATCGCTTTTGACGTCTCCCGCCACGGGTGTTGTGCACTCGTTATGCCTGCGCCCCACTCGTCCCCTCTGTCTCCCGGGATGGATCCGCCGCGCAGAGGGGCCTATACGCTTCAAAAAGGCGCCAAAATTGGGCATTCTTCGCATGTGGTAACCATGGATGTACGGCCCCAGCTCATCGACGCACTTTCCGCCCTGCGCGACCGTGTCGCTGCCGTGCGTCTTCCACTTCCGCTGCCGGGCGCCCCGCGCGCCCGGCAGACGCGGACCGAACTGCTCGCCCAGCTCGACGACTACCTCGTACCGCGTCTCAAGGATCCCGAGGCGCCGCTGCTCGCGGTGATCGGGGGATCCACCGGCGCGGGCAAGTCGACGCTCGTCAATTCGCTGGTGGGGTGCCGGGTCAGTGAGGCCGGTGTGCTGCGCCCGACCACGCGGACCCCCGTACTCGTCTGCCACCCGGACGACCACCACTGGTTCGCAGGGGTGCGGGTGCTGCCGCAGCTCACCCGGGTGTGGCTGCCCCCGGGCCAGGCCGCGGACCCGGACGGGCTCGACCACATCGGGGCCGAGGGGGACGGGGACGACACCGTGCTGCGTGTGGAGACCGCGGCCACCCTGCCCCGGGGGCTCGCGCTCCTGGACGCCCCCGACATCGACTCGCTCGTCGTACGGAACCGGGTCCTGGCCGCCGAACTCATCTGCGCCGCCGATGTGTGGGTCATGGTGACCACCGCCTCCCGGTACGCCGACGCCGTGCCGTGGCATCTGCTGCGTACCGCCAAGGAGTACGACGCCTCCCTGGTCACCGTCCTGGACCGGGTCCCGCACCAGGTGATCGCCGAGGTGTCACGGCAGTACGCCGCCCTGCTCACCCGGGCGGGCCTTGGCGAGGTGCCCCGCTTCACCATTCCCGAGCTGCCCGAGTCCGCGGGCGGCGGCAGCGGGCTGCTCCCCACCACGGCCGTCGCACCGCTGCGGGCCTGGCTCACCCACCGGGCGCAGGATCCGGCGGCCCGTCAGCAGGCCGTGGAGCGTACGGCGTCCGGGGCCATCGACTCGCTCAACGTACGGATGCCCGAGCTGGCCGGGGCCGTCGCCGCGCAGTACGCAGCGGCCGTGCGGCTGACCGGCGTGGTCGAGGAGGCGTACGGGAAGGAGCTGTCGCGGGTCAGGCGGCGCCTCAGGAACGGCGCCGTGCTGGCCGGCGGCGCCCGCACCCGGTGGCGCGGATATCCGCTCTACAGCACGGCGGGTGAATTGCTGGACGCGCTCGTGGAGAGCCTGGTGGCCCTGCTCCAGTGCGCCGTCGCGGCCTCCGACGAGCAGATCCGTACGACCTGGCAGCGCGAGGCCGCTGCCGGGATCTTCCGCTTCGAGGACGCCGGTCGCGAGGCCGGCGGGTGGGGGCCCGCCGAGGACATCCAGGGCCGGATCGGTATGGCCGTACGCCGCTGGCGGCGGGTCCTGGAGGAGCTCGCCGAGGAGGAGGCACGGCTGCTCGAACGCAATGCCGCACCGGACGCCGAGACGGTGGCGGCGCTGCTGGCCGCCGCGCTCCTCGGCGGACGCCGTGCCCGGAGCGCCGGGGAGCAGCTCGCCGAACGCATCGGAGCCCAGGGCGCTTTGCGCCTGCGCGACAAGGGCGGGGCGCTGCTCACCGACTGCCTGGACCAGGTCATGCAGGGCGAGCGCGACCGGCGGCTCGCCCCCCTGGACGCCCTCGACGTCGCCCCCGAGCCGCAGGCCGAACTCATCGCCGCGCTGTCCGTACTGCAGAAGGAGAGGTGGCAGCGATGACTGCCGTCACTGACCAGGGCCGGGACCACGGGCCGGGCAGGGGAGAACAGAGAGAGCAGGGGGAGGCGGAACGGGGGGACCTGAAGGACGGCCGCCGCTGGGACGACGGGCTCATCGCGCGCCGGGCCGCCGAGGCCGAGGCCGAGGCCGAACAGGAGAGCGCGGAGGCCCCCGGGGCCGATGAGGCGGGGCCCCAGGTCGAGGCGTACGGGCTGCCGGGCAGCCCCCTGCGGCCGAGACTGGACGCGCTGCGTGAACTGGTCGGGCTCTCCCGCGCCAGGCTGGAAGGCGGCACCCTCGCCGAGGCGGGCCGGGTGCTCGACGAGGCGTCCGCCCGCCAGCGGCTCTCCTCCCGGCACACGGTCGTGGCCATCGCGGGGGCGACCGGCAGCGGGAAGTCCACCCTCTTCAACGCGCTCGCGGGCGTCCAGATCTCCGACACCGGGCTGCGCAGGCCGACGACCTCGGCCCCGATCGCCTGCAGCTGGACCGACGGCGCCGCCGGTCTGCTCGACCGGCTGGCCATCCCGGGCCGGCTCCGCCGCAGGCCGGTGCAGGGCGGCACGGCGACCGACGAGGCGTTGCAGGGGCTCGTCCTGGTGGACCTGCCCGACCACGACTCGGCGGCGACCGGCCACCGGGAACAGGTGGACCGGGTGCTGGGTCTTGTCGACGCGGTGATCTGGGTCGTCGACCCGGAGAAGTACGCCGACGCGGCCCTGCACGAACGCTATCTGCGACCGCTGGCAGGGCACGCCGAGGTCTCCTTCGTCGTGCTCAACCAGATCGACCGGCTGGCCGGTGAGGCCGCCGACCTGGTCCTGGACGATCTGCGCCGGCTGCTCGACGAGGACGGCATGGCGGTGGGGGAGCACGGCGAGCCCGGCGCCACCGTCATGTCCCTGTCCGCGCTGAGCGGGACCGGGGTGGGAGACCTGCGCGAGCTGCTCGGCAGGTTCGTCCAGGCCCGTACGGCGGCGACGCGCAGGCTCTCCGCCGACGTGGACGCGGCCGCCGCCAGGCTCAGGACCGTGTACGTCGCCGACGGGCGGCCCGGGCTCGGTGAGCGGGCCCGGGAGGAGTTCACGGACCGGCTCGCGGA
Organism: Streptomyces sp. NPDC048565; assembly: GCF_040650935.1. NCBI lineage: Bacteria > Bacillati > Actinomycetota > Actinomycetes > Kitasatosporales > Streptomycetaceae > Streptomyces > Streptomyces sp. NPDC048565. Next base: position 75,157 of record NZ_JBEZIH010000001.1, on the reverse strand, counting down.
GGCCGTCGGAGCGGCCGCGGCGGGGCAGGCTGCTGAGCGTGAGTGGCGCAGGAACGCGGGCCGGGCCTGCGGGACGCCCTGGCTGCGGCTCTGGCGCTGGTACGAGTCCACCCGGCAGCTGGGCGGCGGCCTTGACCTGATGGCGCAGGTGCTGGCGCCGCCGGAGGAGGAGCTCACGGCACGGCAGCGCGTGGAGCAGGCGGTGCGGAAGCTGGCGGACGACGCGGTGGACGGGCTGCCCACGCCATGGGCGCAGGCCGTGCGCGAGACGGCGGTGAGCGGGGCGAAGGGGCTGCCGGAGGCGCTGGACGACCTGTCGCGGAACGCGCAGGCCGGAGCCGGTGGCGGTCGGGGTCGCGGGGGTGGCGGGGACACGGGGTCCGCGTCGGCCGGTCGCAGCGTGCAAGGGCGCGGCGTGCAAGGGCCCGGCGTACGGGATCCTGACGTACGAGGGCCCGGTGTGCAGGGTTCCGGTTCCGGTTCCGCGGGAAAGGCGGGCGGGGCCGTGGGGGGCCGTGGTGCCAGGCCGCCCCGCCCGGCGTGGTGGCCCGCCGCGGTGCTCGCGCAGGCTTCGATGACGCTGCTCCAGATCTTCGGCGGGCTGTGGCTGCTCGGCCAGATCGTCGGCGTGCTCGAACCCGGTCTGCTCACTCCGGCCCTGCTCATGCTGGCCGGAGTGGTCGGCGGGCCGCTCGTCGAGTGGTCCTGCGCGGCCGCGGCACGGGGGCCCGCACGCCGGTACGGGCAGGAGGCGGAACGGCGGCTCCGCGAGGCCGCCGCCGGGTGCGGCAGGGTCAGGGTGCTCGACCCGGTGGCGGCGGAGCTGGCGCGCTACCGCGAGGTGCGGGAGCGGTACGTGGCGGTGACGGAGTTGTCCACAACCGGCGGGTAGTCCACAGGCCTCAGCGGGATTCCCGGTCTCCGTCCAGCATGGTTCACAGTGGTTCGGGCGGACGCACCGGACAGGAATCGGGGGGCCGGAAATGAACGAGACCTTGGTGACGCTGGTGGGAAACGCCGCGACAGCGGTGGACTTCCGGGACACGGCGACAGGACCGACAGCGAGATTCCGTCTGGCGGTGACGCCCCGGCGGTGGGACCGGGCGCAGCAGGCCTGGACGGACGGCCGCACGAGTTTCTACACCGTGTGGGCGCGGCGGACACTCGCGGCGAATCTGTCCGGTTCGGTCTCGGTGGGAGAACCACTGGTCGTGCACGGTCGTCTGAAGGTGCGCGAGGAGGAGCGGGACGGGGTGTGGAAGACCTCCGTGGACATCGACGCCCTGGCGGTGGGACACGACCTGACCAGGGGAACGGCGGCGTTCCGGCGGGTGGTCAGAGCCGACCCGACCCTGACGGCGCCTACGCATCGTCAGAAACCGGCCACGGAAATGGCACCGATGTCCTGAAGGGGAGGGGGCTCGCCGAACAGAGCCATAACGATTACGAGTCGGAATGCTTATCTGACGGCATGACGGGGGATTCCCCTCGGCTCGCTCCTTACGATTCCCCAGTACTCATGCGGCACTTGAGTCTGCTGGCGAGACACCTCCACCACGCGCCTCATGCGTGAAGGTCTCGCCCGGAGGGGAATTCTGTGTTTTCTGTGTCTTCAGCATCCACTTCGTCGTCGACCGCGGCGACGGAGGGCTCCATAGGGAGCCGGAGCCGGAGCAGGAGTAGAGGCCATCGACCCGGGTCGGCCGGAGCGGGGCGGGGCCGTGGCCTCGTCAGGGTGGCCGCCGCGATGCTGGTCACCGGACTGGCCGCCGCGGGAAGCCTCGTCGGTGCGACCGCCGCCACGGCGGACGAGACGGGTCAGCACCAGGGCGGGGCGACCGCCGTACTGGACGGGCTGAAGACGTACGACACCGCGGTTCTCCGCAGCGGCGGCCAGGGCGGTGAGGCGGCCACGAAGCAGGAGCTGCCCGCCGGCCTCTTCGAGCTGGGCGTCGACGGCGGCGGCCAGCTGAAGACGTACTGCATCGACATCCACAACCCCACCCAGGACCGGGCGAAGTACCTGGAGACCCCCTGGGACCAGACCTCGCTCGGCTCCAACGGGAACGCCGGTAAGATCCGCTGGATCCTGCAGCACTCCTACCCGCAGGTCGACGACCTCGCTCAGCTGGCCGACGAGTCAGGCGCGGGCACGCTCACCGCGAAGACGGCGGCGGCCGGCACCCAGGTCGCGATCTGGCGCTTCTCGGACGACGCCGATGTCGAGGCCAAGGACGGGCACGCGGAGAAGCTGGCCGACTGGCTCCAGGAGACGGCCCAGAGCGTCGCCGAGCCCAAGGCCTCCGTGGCGCTGGAGCCCGCCGCGGTCTCCGGCAAGGCCGGTGAGCGGGTCGGCCCGGTCACCGTGCGCACCGACGCGGGCCAGGTCTCGGTGACTCCTCCCGTGGACGCCGCCGCGGGCGGGGTCAAGGTCACGGACAAGGACGGCAAGCCCGTCACCGAGGCGGCCGACGGCACCGGCCTCTACTTCGACATCCCCGAGGACGCCGCGGACGGATCCGCCTCGCTGACCGTCCAGGCCACCACGTCCGTGCCCGTCGGCCGGGTCTTCGCCGGGCTGACCAAGAGCCAGACCATGATCCTCGCCGGCTCCAGCGAGTCCACGGTCACCGCGACGGCGAGTGCCACCTGGGCGGAGAAGGGCGCGGTCCCCGCGCTCACCGCGCGGAAGAACTGCGCCAAGGGCGGCGTGGACATCACGGCGAGCAACAAGGGCGACGAGGCGTTCACCTTCGAGCTGGCCGGCGCCGAGCACACCATCGCGGCGGGTGAGACCCGCACGGTGACGATCCCGGTCGCCGAGGACCAGGCGTACGACTTCACGATCACCGGCCCCGGCGGCTTCAGCAAGAACTTCAAGGGAGTCCTGGACTGCGTGACCGCCGGCGCCCCCGGCTCCGGTGACGAGATCACCACCCAGAGTGGCTCCGAGCCCGTGCCCGCACAGACCGGCGACAGCTCCACCGGCACCGAGGGCGGCCTCGCCGAGACCGGTGGCTCCAGCGCCACCCCGGTCATCGCGGGTGTCGCCATCGCCCTCGTCGTCCTCGGCGGCGGCGCGGTCTTCCTGCTCCGCAGGAAGAGGCCTCAGGACAGCGGTGAGTGACTGCGCGGAGTGACTGCGCGGAGTGACTGAGCACCGGCGGCAGCGCGAAGGCGCCGGTGAGGAGCCCGGTACGGAGATCCGTACCGGGCTCCTGGCGTTCCGGGAGCGGCCCGGGAGCGGCCCGGGAGCGGCCCGGCAGAGACCCGGGAGCGGTCCTGGAGCGGGCTCGGGAGTGTTCCGGGGACCGGACTGGTTTCCGTCCGGGCGCGGACGTCAGGCAAGATGGGTGTATCTGCCCACACCTCTATTGCTGCCGGACGGTTTCTCTTGGCTGAGTTCATCTACACCATGCGCAAGACGCGCAAGGCGCACGGCGACAAGGTGATTCTCGATGACGTCACCCTGAACTTCCTGCCCGGCGCGAAGATCGGTGTCGTGGGGCCCAACGGCGCCGGTAAGTCCACGGTGCTGAAGATCATGGCGGGCCTGGAGCAGCCGTCCAACGGTGACGCGTTCATCTCGCCCGGCTTCAGCGTCGGCATCCTCATGCAGGAGCCGGAGCTCGACGAGAACAAGACCGTCCTGGAGAACGTCCAGGACGGCGCCGCCGAGATCATGGGCAAGCTGAAGCGCTTCAACGAGGTCGCCGAGCTCATGGCGACGGACTACTCCGACGCGCTCATGGACGAGATGGGCAAGCTCCAGGAGGACCTGGACCACGCCAACGCCTGGGACCTCGACGCCCAGTTGGAGCAGGCCATGGACGCCCTGGGCTGCCCGCCCGGCGACTGGCCCGTCAACAACCTCTCCGGTGGCGAGAAGCGCCGTGTGGCGCTCTGCAAGCTGCTGATCGAGGCCCCGGACCTGCTCCTCCTCGACGAGCCCACCAACCACCTCGACGCCGAGTCGGTGAACTGGCTGGAGCAGCACCTCTCGAAGTACGCGGGCTGTGTCATCGCCGTCACTCACGACCGGTACTTCCTGAACAACGTCGCCGAGTGGATCCTCGAACTCGACCGCGGCCGCGCCATCGCCTACGAGGGCAACTACTCCACCTACCTCGACAAGAAGGCCACCCGCCTCAAGGTCGAGGGCCGCAAGGACGAGAAGCGTCAGAAGCGGCTCAAGGAAGAGCTGGAGTGGGTCCGCTCCAACGCCAAGGGCCGGCAGACCAAGTCCAAGTCCCGTCTAGCCCGTTACGAGGAGATGGCGGCCGAGGCGGACAAGATGCGGAAGCTGGACTTCGAGGAGATCCAGATCCCGCCGGGCCCGCGGCTCGGTTCCATCGTCGTCGAGGTCGAGAACCTCTCCAAGGCCTTCGGCGACAAGGTCCTCATCGACGACCTGTCGTTCACGCTCCCGCGCAACGGCATCGTCGGCGTCATCGGTCCGAACGGCGCGGGCAAGACCACGCTGTTCAAGATGATCCAGGGCCTGGAGACCCCCGACTCCGGCGCCATCAAGGTCGGCGACACGGTCAAGATCTCCTACGTCGACCAGTCCCGCGCCAACATCGACCCGAAGAAGACCCTCTGGGCCGTCGTCTCGGACGAGCTGGACTACATCAACGTCGGCCAGGTCGAGATGCCCTCGCGGGCCTACGTCTCCGCGTTCGGCTTCAAGGGCCCGGACCAGCAGAAGCCGGCCGGTGTCCTCTCCGGTGGTGAGCGCAACCGCCTCAACCTGGCGCTGACGCTCAAGGAGGGCGGCAACCTGCTGCTCCTCGACGAGCCCACCAACGACCTCGACGTCGAGACCCTGTCCTCGCTCGAGAACGCGCTGCTGGAGTTCCCCGGTGCGGCCGTGGTCATCTCCCACGACCGCTGGTTCCTCGACCGCGTCGCCACGCACATCCTGGCGTACGAGGGCGACTCCAAGTGGTACTGGTTCGAGGGCAACTTCGAGTCGTACGAGAAGAACAAGATCGAGCGTCTCGGCGCGGACGCGGCCCGCCCGCACCGTGCCACGTACAAGAAGCTCACGCGAGGCTGATCGAGTTGGCCCGTCATATCTACAGCTGCCCCCTGCGCTGGTCGGACATGGACGCCTTCGGTCACGTGAACAACGTGGTCTTCCTCCGCTACCTGGAGGAGGCGCGCATCGACTTCATGTTCCGTCTCGCGCCGGGGGACGGCTCGCCGTCCTTCGCCGGCGGGTCCGTCGTGGCCCGGCACGAGATCGACTACGTGCGCCCGCTGGTCCACCGGCACGCGCCGGTGACCATCGAGTCCTGGGTCACGAAGATCAGCGCGGCGTCCCTGACGATCGCCTACGAGGTCAAGGACCCCGAGCAGGTGTACGTACGGGCGTCGACGGTCGTCGTCCCCTACAACCTGGCCGAGGAGCGGCCCCGGCGAATCACCGCCGAGGAAAGGCTCTTCCTCCAGGAGTACTTCGATCAGGAGCCGGCCGTCGCATGACAGTGCCTGTACGGTCGCCGCGGTTCGCCGACGCGAGGGAGGCGGCCGATCTCGCCGCCTTCCTCGGCAGGCTGCTGCACTACGACCGTGCCGCCGCCGTCCGCCTCCAGGCGGGCGGCGGTGCGCTGGCCGTCTTCGGCAGGCCGCCGTCCTTCGAGGTTCTCGCCATCCGAACGGCCCGGCTGGCCGGGTCCCACGACTTCGACGTCACGGTGTCCGCCGGTGAGCTCCTCGAAGCCCTGGACACGGACGGGACCGACGAAGCGGCCGGTGTGAGCGCCCTGCCCGAACCTGTCACCGGGCCTCCGTGGGCCGGGATGCTGCCGCCGCGCGGCGGCTGGCAGGAGCACCCCGGGCTGCCCGACCCCGTAAGCCTGCGTACCCAGCTCGCCGACGCCGTGGCCGAATTCCGGGCCCGTGACGCCGCGCTGCCCGAGGACCGGCGCACCCGTGCGGAACGCGACCTGATCGGCCGCGACATCTGGTCCAGGACGGTCGGCGGCACGGAGCTTCCGCTGCGCGCGGTCCACGCCGCCCAGTCCCTGGGCTTCCTGCGCCCCGCACCCGACTTCCCCGTGGCACTGCTCACGGCGGGCGCCTGGCTGCGGCTGCGCACCCCGTTCGGCTCGATCGCCCTGCGGGGCACGGGCGGCGGCGGCCTCGGCACGCTCGCCGTGACGGTCGGACGGGCCTGACCCGAGCCGCCAGGACGGAAGGGTCCGCGACCCGAGCCGCCAGGACGGAAGGGCCCGACCCGAGCCGCCAGGATCTACTCCTTCGGAGCGTCGGGCCACACCCCGATGTGGTCCTGCTCCAGCTCCAGCATCACCCGGTGCTCCATCCCCAGCGCCTCCGTGTAGTCGGCGGGCAGTTGCAGCCGGCCCGCCCGGTCGAGCATCGCGTACTCCCGCGCCACCTGGGACTCCTGGCCCGTCGCCTCGTCCACCTCGGTGCGCCGCAGCACCTCGGAGGACGTACGGCCGTCGCGGATCGCGACCGTGCGGCGCACCTCGCTCGCCACCGCCTGGTCGTGGGTGACGATGACGATCGTGGTGCCGAGCTCCTCGTTGGCCCGGCGGAACGCGGCGAACACCTGCTCACCCGTCGCGGAGTCCAGCTCACCGGTCGGTTCGTCGGCGAGCAGCACCGAGGGGTTGTTGGCCAGGGCCACCGCGATAGCCACCCGCTGCTGCTGGCCGCCGGACATCTGGGCGGGGCGGCGGTCGCGGCAGTCCGCGACATCCAGCATCTCCAGCAACGACTCGGCCCGCGCGGCCCGTTCGCGGTTCCGGCCGCCGCCGCGCAGCTGCATGGGCAGCGTGATGTTCTGTACGGCGGTCAGATACGACAGCAGATTGCGGGAGGTCTGCTGCCAGACGAAGCCGACGACGTCGCGGCGGTAGTGCAGCCGCTCCTTCTGCCCCATCGCGAGCAGGTCGCGGCCCGCCACCTTCGCCGACCCGGCCGTGGGCACGTCCAGGCCCGCCAGGACGTTCATCAGGGTCGACTTCCCGCTGCCCGACGCGCCGACCAGGGCCATCAACTCGCCCTCGGTGACCAGCAGATCGAGCCCCTGGAGGGCCTGCACCTCCACCCCGTCCGTGGAGAAGATACGCACCAGACGGTCGCAGGCGATCAGGGCGTCGTGCCCGTACGAGGGCCGGTCACGGCGTGCCGCGGCCCGTCGTTCGAGCTCCGCCAGGGTGGTCTCTGTCGATGATGTCACCGGGTGTCTCCTGCCCTGAGTTCCTTGATCGATCCTCGGCGGCTCGCCCACCACGCCTGGACGCCGGCCACGGCGGCGGCGAGGACGACCACACCGGCCGCCGGGAGCGCCAGCGACCACGGGTCGGCCCGTAGCGCGGCGGTGTGCGGCGTCGTGGGGTCGCCGCCGGCCAGAGCCAGCGCGCCCAGATCGACGCCGGGGGCCAGCAGGGCGATGGTCGCCCAGCCGACGAGGAGCCCGCCGAGCGCGGCCAGCAGCGCCTGCGGCATCGCCTCGAACGCGAGCAGCCGCCTGCCCTGCCGCGTCGTGAGCCCCATGGTGCGCAGCCTGGCCAGGAGCGTGGTGCGCTCCGGGGCGGTCTGCAGCAGGGACAGCAGCAGGGCGAGCAGCGCGTATCCGGCGCCCGCCACGACAGCCGCCGCGTAGATCTGTTCGGCGCCCGACTGCATCGGGGTGTCCACGAACTTCTCGCGCTCCGCTGAGCGCAGCCCCACCTCGAAGCCGGGACCCGCCTCGCGCGCGGCGGCCCGCAGTTGCCGGCCGTCGAGCGAGGGGCCGGTGACCAGCAGCGTCGTGGGATCCGGCAGGGCGAGCCGCCGCGCGTCGACGATCAGGAACTCCGCGTCGCCCACCGCGGAGGTGCGCGTGAGCACCCCGGCGACCCGCACCTCGACATTGCCGGCCTGCGACCGGATCGTGTGCGGCTGCTTCCCGAGCCGCTCAGCGACGGCGGGCGAGACGATCGCCGGAAGGACCGTGTCCTGCCCCGGCCCGTTCCTCAGCGCCGTCACGGGGAAGGCCGGGAGGCCGGTGTCGCGCGCCAGCGCCGCGTACGACTCGGGTTCGACGCCCAGCAGCGTCGCGCGCTTCGTGTCCGATGTGACGTCGTGGGCGGCGGCCAGCGGCGTCCCGTACTCGATACGCACGGCCGTGACGCCCTCGGCGCCGTCCACCGCCCGTACCTGGCGGACGAAGCCGTCGGTGACCGGGGCGGTGGCCCGGCCCTCCGCGCTGATCCGGGCATCCGCGCCGACGGCCCGCAGCGCCGCTTCGTCGCGGGCGTCCGCGACTCCCGCGAGCACCGAGCCGCCGAACGCCGCGGTGGTGAGCGCGATCAGCAGGGCGAGCAGCGGCAGCGTGCCGCCGGACGAGGTCCGCCCCGCGCGGGCCAGCGAGAGGAAGCCGACCGCTCCGCGCAGCCGCGCCACCGGGCGGGCCGCCAGCCGCAGCGGCAGCGGATACAGCCGTACGAGAACCAGCGCGGCGATCAGCCCCACCAGGACGGGCGCGGCACTGACCAGCAGATCGGCGTCCGAGCCCGTCGTCGTGCCACGGCGGCGCAGCGCCGCGACCGCGCCGACGGCCAGGACGAGCAGAGTCAGCTCGGCGACCGTACGGCGCCGGGTGGGTCTGGCGTCCACCAGGTCCTCGCGTGCGCCGTGCAGCAGCGGCGTGCGGTGGTGCAGGGCCGTACGCAGCGGAAGGACCAGGCAGACGAGCCCCCCGACGGCGGCTGCGCCCACCACGGCGGGCAACAGGCGGGCCTCGCGCACGAGGAGGACGGCCGCCAGCAGCCCGAGCGCCGCGGCGGGCAGCACCGCCACCGCCGTCTCGGCGAGCAGCCGCCCGCCGATGCCTCGCAGCGAGCCGCCGCGGGAACGCAGCAGGGCCAGTTCGTGGTGGCGGCGCGCGCTGATCAGACCGCCCGTCATCAGCAGGACGACGGCGGCCACCGCGCCGATCCCCACGGCGGCCACCGTGACGACGGGGCCGATGGCGGCACGCATCTGTGTGTAGGAGTCGAGGATCGCGTCCAGGTCCGTGGTGAGCGCCCCGTTGGGGCCCACCACGTCGCGCAGCTTCAGCAGCTCCGGGCCGTTCTCCAGCGAGGCTACGGCGTCCCGCAGACGGGGGACGTCGGCCGCTGTGAGCCCGGAGGGGTCAGGCGCGATGCGCCAGTACAGCTCGGGTTCGCCCGTCGTCTCCAGCAGCACAGGGCCGGTGCCGGGAGCCAGGAGCAGCGTCCCCGTCCAGTAGAGGACGGGCGTCGGGGAACCGGGGTCGGGGACCAGGGACGGGGCGCGGTAGAGGGGGTCGACCGACCAGTAGCCGCTCTTCGGGTGCAGCGGGGTGACCAGGCCCGTGATGCGTACGGTCAGCGGCTTCCCGTTCTGCGTGGGCACCCGGATCCTGGAGCCCGGCTTCATCTTCAGCTCCGCCGCGGTCTCCTCGGTGACGGCAGCCTCCACCTCACCGGTTCTGGAGGTCACCTTGCCGTGTGCGGCGGGCCAGCGCCCGGCGGCGAGTTCGCTGTGCTCGTCGAGTGCCGAGGGGACGGCGTAGTGCAGCTGCGGGGGCATCGCGTCGGGGCGGGGCAGCCAGGGTTCCTCCGCGGTGATCGGCTTCGTGGTGTGCACCCCGTAGGAGGACAGCGGGAGATCGGCCCGCACGGGGGCGGGGAGGCCCTTCACCAGTGCGCGCCCGGCCTCGGCGCGCGGCGCCTCCCGCATGACCTGCTCGCGCGCCGTGCGGGGCGCCGCGAGAGAGGGCGGGGGCGTGGACACATCGAGCACGCTCTGTCCCGGCTGCGTGGCCGTGACGTCATGACGCAGCGCCTTCGTCTCGTACGCGTCCACGGAACGCGGGAACGCGGCGGCGAGGAAGGCGGTCAGGAACACCAGGACCGCGAGGGCGGCGGAGACACCGGGGGCGGTGCGCAGCCGTGTACGCACCCAAGGGGCGCAGGCGGCCGGGATCTTGGCGGCGTTCATGTCAGTTGTCCCCCTGGTGGCGCAGCGACACCGCCGGGTCGGCCCGGCGCAGTGTGATCGCGGCGACGAACAGCAGCGGCAGCGCCGCGACCGAGGCGAGCAGGACCGCGACCTGCCCGGCCGGCAGCAGGACCAGCACATCCGGCACCGGCCTGGTGGCCTGCCCGGTCAGCACGACGAGCGGTACGACGGCCCGGGTGAGCACCGCCCCGAGGGCGAACCCGATCAGCAGCGCGAGCGCGATCAGGACACCCTGCTCGGCGGCGGCCATCCGCGCCAGCCGGCGGCGGGACGCGCCCAGCGCACGCAGCACGGCGAATTCGGTGGCCCGTTCGCGCCCCGAGCCCACGAGGCCGACCGCGAATCCGACGGCGGCGAGCGCGGCGGCCACCACCGCGACAGCCAGCAGCGCGGACTGCGGCCCCGCTCCCAGCGGGTCGTCCGCCAGCTCCCGCGCCACCTCGTCACGCACCCGCACCTGCGCCGGATCGGTGCCGGGCAGCGCGCGCAGTTCCGCCGCCACCTCCGGGCCGCCGCCTGGTGCGGTGCTCAGCCACCACTCGGTGGGCGCGAGGGTGGCGCCCGCCCGGTGGGCCAGCACCTCCGACACCGCCCTCAGATCCAGCAGCAGGCTGCCGCCGGGCTTCGTGGACGCCTCCGCCGATACGTCGTCGGCCGCGCCTGCCCCCGCCTCGGGGCCGGTGGCCGGGAGCTGCCGCACCGACTTCACCAGCTTCACCCGGACCGTACTGCCGCCCAGTGTGAGGTCGATCTGCTGACCCGTCTTCGCGCCCGCGTACGTCAGATACGCGTCGGTGGCCACCGCCTTCAGCGCGGGGGCAGCCGGGCGGGCCGCGGTGATCCGCAGGGTGTCGACCGGGGCGTCGTCGAAGGCGTCGGCCGACCGGGCCTGGCCGGTCGCGTAACGGAAGGACGGTGACGCGCCTGAGCCCTTCACCGCCTGAGGTTTCTCTCCGGCCTGTTCATCCCCGGCCGACGAGGTGGCCACCCCCGCCTGCCAGCGCACCCCGTCCGAAGCGGGGACCCGCTGCTCGTCGCCCCCGGTGGTGAGCGTCCTGAGCCCGGTCACGGAGACCAGGCGCGTCTCGGCGCGGCCCGCGGGCGCCTCACTGTCCAGCTCGAAGCCGGTCACCGCCAGCCGGCCCGCTGCCGACACCGGGAAGGACGCGGTGTGCGGGCGCCCGTCGACGGGCACGGTGCCGGCCCCGATCCGGTACCCGATGCCGTAGCGGTCCTCGAGCAGCACGCTGACCAGCGCCGTCGAACCGGGCGTCGCCTTCCCGCCGGGCGCCGACGTGTCACGGACCCGCAGATCGAACCGCACCTGTTCACTGCCCTCGGGCAGGACGACCCCGGTCCGCGCGGTCCGCGGCGGGGCTATCGCGTCGAACAGCTGCTGCGGGGAACTGTCGGAGAGGTCGTCACGCATCAGCATCCGCTCGTCCGCGTGCGCGGTGTCCAGGGCCAGCACCTCGGCCGTCCGGCCGGCGGACAGATCGGCTGTCGTACGGAAGGCCGGAGCCGCCTCCCGTACGCCCGGCAGATCCGTGTAGGGGGCGGCCTTCGCCGGGTCGCCCGACAGGGCGCCCACCATGCGGACCGAGGCGCCCGACCTGAAGTCCGCCTGGTCACCCTGCGAACGGTCCCAGGACGCACTCTGGCCGATGGCCAGCATGCCCATCGCGACCGACAGGACCAGCAGCAGCACAGGACCCGCGCCCCGCAGCGGCCGGCGGCTGAACTGCCAGCCCGCCAGGGCGGTGAAAAGCCCCCGGCCGCCCGCCGCACGGCGCTCGGCGAGCCGGGCGGCGGGCGGCAGCAGACGTAGCGTCAGGACCGTGCCGGCGAGCAGGGCGAGCGCGGGCGCGGCGACCAGCAGCGGGTCGATGCCGAGCCGGCCCTGCCGGTCGCCGCTGAGCGCGCCGCTGCCGGACGCCCCGGTCTGCCGGTCCAGCTGCCAGTACGCCACTGCGGCGACCAGCAGCAACGCGATGTCGGCGCCCGCGCGCACCGGCGTGGGCAGCGAAGCCGCCCGGCCACCACGGCGGGCTCCCGCACCCGCGGCCAGTGCCGGCGCGACCACGGCGAGGGCGCACGCCAGCGCGACGGCGCCCGCCACCAGCCAGACCGTGCCGTCCGCTCCGCCCTCGAGCCGCAGCCCGATCCGGCCGAGCTCGCTGCGGGCCGCCAGCAGCCGGGTCAGCGGACCGGCGAGCAGCGGCGCGACGACGGCGGCCGGTATCGCGAGCAGCAGCGCCTCGATCGCGGCCAGCGAGGCGATCCGGCCCCTGGATCCGCCCCTGGCCCGCAGCAGTTCGGTCTCGCCGCCACGCTCGCTGCTCAGCAGCCGGGCCACGAGCAGCAGGGCGTATCCGGCGAGCAGCACCAGCTGCACGGCGACGATCATGATGGTGGAGCGGGACACCAGCAGCGCCCGCTCGATCTGGTCGATGACGGTGGGCAGCGAGGTCCGCACCGTGGCCCCGGCCCCGAAGACCGGGGACTCGGACAACGTCTTCGGCCCGTCCGTCGACGCCCGGTGCAGGGCCTCGGTCCTGCCGGTCGTCACCGTACGGAAGTCGGCGGCGGCCAGCCAGGACATCGCACCGGCGCTGACCCGGTCCGAAGCGAGCACGGCGGGGTCGGCCAGCAGCGGCCCGTAGGTGGTGAAGACGACCTTGCGGGCGCCGCGCCCGCCGAGCGGATCCAGCTGCCAGTACGGGTCCTGGAGGTCGGACGCCTCGTACAGGCCGGTGATCTCCACCGGCAGCGGCGTCTCCTTCAGCCGGTCGGTGAGGGTGAGACGGGAGCCAGGCTTCAGCTTCAGCGCCTCGGCGGCGGCGCGCGGCAGCGCCACCTGCACACGCTCCTTCGCGCCCCCCGCGCCGGCGTCCGGCATCCGCCCCGAGGTGAGGCGGATCCGGCTGCGGTCGAGCGAGGCCAGATGCGTCAGATCGGGCTCGTCGCGCTGCGCGGCGGGTGCCTGGAGGTCACGCGGCAGGGCGTAGGGGCCCGAGCTCTCCAGCTTTCGCACGGTCGCCGGCAGCCCGTCGAAGGTGTCCCGGGCAGCCCGGCGCACCAGGGCGTCGGCCTCGTCCCGCTGCTCGCGGTCCACATCGGCGGAGACGAACAGGGAGGCCTGCGCGGCGGAGCGGTGCGTGAGCGTGTGCCGCAGGGCCGCGTCGCCCATGGAGCCCGAGAAGGCGGTGAGCGCGGCCAGCACACAGGTGGTGAGGAGCACGGCCAGGACGGCTGCGGCGAGGAGGAGCCGGTGCGCACGCACCCGCAGAAGGACGAACTCCGTCACCTGATCCCCCGAACCTCAGCAGCCGCACGCCCCCCGGCGTGTACCGGATGCTGTCAGAGTGCACAGGCTCCTGGAAACCGCTTGCGCGCGCACTTGATGGGATCGTGACCGTTATGCGGCGGTGGAGCACCGGATTCCGCACAGGGGCTCGGAGCGGGATTCAGCCCGCTGTGTTGATCATGGAGGCGGCCGCGTAGGTGAGGTAGTCCCACAACTGCCGCTCGTGCTCGGGGGAAAGCTCCAGCTCGTCGAGGGCGACCCGCATGTGGCCGAGCCAGGCGTCGTGCGCCGCCCTGTCCACCTGGAACGGCGCGTGCCGCATCCGCAGCCGGGGATGACCCCGCTGGTCGCTGTAGGTGCGCGGTCCGCCCCAGTACTGCATGAGGAACAGCGTGAACCGTTCCTCGGCTGGGCCGAGATCGGCCTCCGGGTACATCGGCCGCAGCAGCGGGTCGTCCGCGACGCCCTGGTAGAAGCGGTGGACCAGGCGCCGGAAGGTCTCCTCGCCGCCGACCTGCTCGTAGAAGGTCTGCTCCTGAAGCGTGTCGCGCGGAATCTCTGTCACCCGTCCATCGTCGCAGACGCACCGGCCGAGGTCAGGAGTCCTAGGACTCCTGACCTCGGCCGGTACGTGAGCGGTCAGTCGCGGCGGACGGTGATCGTCGTCCAGGCACCCACGTGCACCTGGTCGCCGTCCTGGAGCGGGACGGGGACATAGGGCTGGATCGGGTCCTCGGCACCGTTGAGCGTGGTGCCGTTGGTGGAGTTCTGGTCGACGACGGCCCAGGTGCCGTCCGGCTGCTGCACCAGTACGGCGTGCTGGTGCGAGACACCCGGGTCCTCCGGCGGTACGGCGAGATCGACGTCGGGGGACTCGCCGGTGCTGTGCCGGCGGCGGCCGATGGTGATCTGGTTGCCGGTGAGCGGAAGGTGCTGCTCCGGGGAGTACGCGGGCAGGTTGAGCCCGGTCGCCTCGGGGCCGCTGCGCTGCATCATCGCCAGGAAGTAGTCGCGGTCCGGGCCGATGACAGCCGTCCAGCTGCCGGGACCCTGGGCCGGTCCGCCCTGGGCGGGGCCCTGACCTGGGCCCTGACCGGGAAACTGCTGCTGCGGCGGCTGGGATGCCTGCGACGGCTGCGATCCCTGGGGGGGCTGGGGCGCCAGAGGTGCCTGTTGCGGCTGCGGGCCCTCCTGGAAGGCCTGCGGGTGCTGCTGCTGTCGCGAGGGCGGCGGCAGCATCCAGTCGTCGTCCTCACCGGTCCGCGGCTGCTGCGGCGGCTGAGGTGCGGTGGGCGCGGGCGGTGCGGACTGCTGCTGGAACGCCTGCGGGGGAGGCGGCCCCTGCCGCTGCGGCTCGAACGGCGACGGCGGACCGCCCTGCGGGCCGGGACCCTGACCGGGGCCCTGCTGACCGTGGCTCTGCGGCCCGGGACCCTGACCGTGGCCCTGCGGCCCGGGACCCTGCGGCCCGGGGCCCTGCGGGTTCTGCCCCTGCGGTCCAGGGCCGTGCTGCGGCCCCTGGGACTCGAACGGGGACGGCGACTGCTGCTGGAACGACGGCGGAGGCGGCGGCCCCTGCTGGAAGGAGGGCGGGGGCGGGGGCGCCGGCGGACCCGGGCGGCCGCCCTGCTCGGGCGAGAGCGGCTCGGCCCCCCGGTTCACCTGCGAAGGCCGGGAGCCCTGGTATTCGAAGGAGTCCCGCTGCTGCTGCGGGGGAGGGCCCTGCTGCGACTGGAAGCCGGGCGGCAGATTCAGGCCGGGCGCCGGACCGTTCGCGCCGCCTCCCGGGCCGCCCTGCGGGGCCAGCGGGGTGTACGACGTCGCCGTGTTGGTGAGGAAGTTCCAACGGCACTCCTCGCAGTACGGCGCCATCGCCTCACGCGGCGTACGGCACTGCGGGCAGAGCTCGGCCTGGGCGGCCGGCCCCCCGGAGCCGGGCCCCGGGTAGCCGTAACCGGGAGCGGGCGGCGGGGGAGGCGGCGGCGGGACAGCGCCCGCGGGCGCGCCCGTCCCGGCCATGCGGTGTCCGCAGACCTCGCACCAGTCCTCGGAACCCGACTGGTGTCCGTTCGGGCAGGTCGGCATGTCGGCGCTTCCCCCTCTCCTCGTCCGGCCCGGAGGCCGCCATGCGTGTCGCTACTTCTTGACGCGAACTGTCTTGGTCGAGCGCGTTTCGAGTGTCATCTCGTCCGCTTCCGCGACCCTCGCTTTCAGTCGCACAGTACCGGTCGCCGCGTCGACAACGTCGACCACCTTCGAAAGCAGTTTCGCAGTATCCGCGTTTCCGGAGGCCGATGCGAGCTGCACCGCACGGCCCAGTTTGGCTGTCGCGCCGTCCGAGTCACCCGATTTACGTGCATCGAGGCCCTGTTGGATGACTTGCGCCAGTTCGGCCTGTCCTGTGTAGTGCGCCACCTGCGGGTTGATCGAGGTGGACGCGGCCATGTCGTCCGTCCACACCGCCCGTACGAGACCCTGGGAGAGGGTCTGCGGGGAGCCGCCGCCGGACGGGGGAGGCAGGATCAGCGAGACCCGGGCCGCCAGCATCTCCTGGCCGACTCCGGCCTCCGGAACCCTGACGCACACGTGGTAGTCCCGGGACTCGTCGCCCCAGGAGCCGGTCGGGTAGTCACCGGCGCGCGGTCCCGCCTCGGTGCGGCGGCCGGTCAGTTCGGCGACCGTGGGAGCGACCTGCTTGACGAAGACGATCTCCACACCGACGGGCGTCCAGAGCCGCAGGACCACGTCCGCGACCTCCTTGCCCATCGCGTTCTCCATCATCTGTGTGAAGTCCGCGGCGAGGCCCGCGGGATCGGCGACGATGTCCGCGGTGCCGAGCAGCGCGGAGGCGATCGCTGTGACTTCTTTCACCTCCCAGTCGGTGCCGACACCCCTCGCGTCACAGGTGAACCGGCCCGCACAGGAATCCAGGGCGGCCCGCAGATCCTCCGGGGACTCGTGCTCGTTGCGCCCGTCGGTGAGGAGGATGCCGTGCCGTATGTCCACATCGGCGGCCCCGAGCAGCCGGTCGGCCAGCCGCAGCCAGGTCCCGATCGCGGTGCCACCGCCCGCGCTCAGCCGGCGCAGGGACTGCTTCGCCTGGGCCTTGGTCCCCGGGTCGGCCGTCGCCAGCCGCCCGTCACCCGGGTACACGTCCTTGGCCACGTGCGTTCCCGCGACCACGGCGAACAGCGTGCCGTCACGCAGGGTGTCGATGGCCGCCGCCGTCGCGTCGCGCGCGTTGCGCATCTTCGTCGGCGGGTAGTCCATCGAGCCCGAACAGTCGACCATGAGCACCACGGCGGCGTTCGTCGACTGCACAGGGGTCCCGGCGTCCACCGGGGCCCGGCCGGCCAGCGGCACGCCGCCGGTCGTTCCCCCGCCCGTGGACGTGACGGTGACGATCGCGTTGACGTCGCGGCCACCCTCGGGCAGATATTCGTTCTGGTACACCTCGACGGAGAACTGCGGCACGCTGGACTTGGAGAAGTTGGCCATCTGATCGGCTCCTCGATGCTCCACGTATGTCAGACGAAGACAGGTGTACGGACAGAGTTCAGGGCGTGGGAAGCGGGCACGGCGCACGGGACGGGCACGGGGCCCGGGACGGGCACGGGATCACAGGGCGCGACGCCGCCCGGCGCGCGGACGCACCGGGCACGGTTCAGGCCGATCCTGCCCCTGGAGCCGTCACGGCGAACGGCAGCAGCGCCACTGTTACGTTGTCGTGGCCCCCGCCGTCGAGCGCGTGACCGACCAGCGCCTGGGCGCCGTGCAGCGGCCGTTCGTAGGCGTCGGGCGGCATCGCCGCGGCCATCTGGGCCGGGGCCTCCGCGTAGTTCCACAGGCCGTCGGTGCAGACCACCACCAGACCGGGGCGGTCCGGTTTGAAGGACGAGGTGTGCGGCTCCAGTTCGTACGCGTCGGCGCCGAGCCAGCCCGTGATGGCGTGGGCGCGCTCGTCGGCGTACGCCTCCGCCTCGTTCATCAGGCCGGTCGCCACCATCTGCGCGGCCCAGGAGTCGTCCTCCGTGAGCCGGACCGGTGAGTGGGAGCGGTCCTCGGGGACCCAGTAGACACGGCTGTCGCCGACCCAGCCGACGACCAGCAGCCCGCCCGCCATGATCGCGCCGACCAGGGTGCAGGCAGGGGCGTTCTGATGGCGGTGCTGGTCGTGCTCCAACGCCTGACCCGGCTCCTGCGCCAGGGCGTTGACGGCCTCGGAGGCGGCCAGGATCGCCTCGTGCATCGCCTGCTGCGGATGCGTGCCGTGCGGCAGTGACTCCAGCAGCGACTCGTTGGCGGCGCTCGCCGCTGCGGCCGAGGCCTCGTCGGGCCGGGTCGCCGACGAGACGCCGTCGCACACGATGGCGACGACGGCCGGTGAGCCGTCCGGCAGGGCGGTGGAGGACACGGCGAACGCGTCCTCGTTGCGGTGGTGGCGCAGGCCACGGTCACTGACCGCGGCCACCGAGCCGAGCTCCTGCTCCATGTGGTCGCGCTCGCGGGGCTGGGCATGGCCGCAGTTCTCGCAGTAGCCGTCGGTGTCCACATGGCCCGAGCGGCAGGCCACACAGACCTTGCCGCCGGCCGGTGCGGTGCCCGCGGCGGCGTGCTCCGCGGTACGGGGATCGGGGGCGGCCAGCTCGAAGTCGCCCGTGCCGCCCTGGTCGGCGCCCTCCGGGGCGTCCGGCTCGTCGTGGCGCACCGCGGGACCGTCCTCGGCCGGCAGGGGCTTGCCGCCCGAGTCCACGCCCGGCAGGTCGGCCGGGCGGTGCGTGGGCGCAGGCAGGTCGGAGCTGTCCGTCTCGGATGCGGGCGGCCACTCCACCGCACCGTCCGCGCCGGCCGCCCCCGGGCCCTGCGCGGGCACCGTGATGGCGACCGTCGGACGGTCACCGGGCGGCGTCGGCACGGCCGAGAGGTCGTAACCGCAGGCGCCGCAGAACAGGTCGCCCGACTCCAGCGGTTCCTCACAGCTGGGGCACCCCGGCAAGGAGGCCTTCTGGTGGATCTGTGACATCTTCACACCCAGGTCCGGGGGCGGAGACGGTTGGCCCGCTCCACCAGTTCGATCCTCTCGTCGCCCCGCTGCGCGAGCCGGGCGAGTATCCGGTACGAGCGCTCCAGGCCGAACCTGAGGCCCCGCTCGTCCAGTTCGCTGCCCAGCACCGTCCGCGGGCCCACGGCTGCGGGAGAGGGCTGAGCCGGCGGCTGAGCCGTGGGACTACCGGAGAGTACCCAGTCGAGTGCGGTGCCCAGTACCTCGGTCGACAGCAGTTCACGTCTCACCGCGTCCAGACCGTAGTCCTGGAGTGCGGTCACCTGGTCGGCGGCGGCCGACAGATCGTCGATCAGCGGATCGTGCGGTGCCCGCTCACGGAGCCTGGCCCGCACCGCGGCGACCCTGGCCGCCGTGTAGTGGATCGACGACTCGGGCACGGACTCCAGGGTGCGTACCGCCCCGGGTCTGTCGCCCGCGGCGATCTGCACCCGGGCAAGGCCGAAGGCCGAGCTGACGAAGCTCGGGTCGGTCGCCCACACCAGGCGGTAGTACTCCGCGGCGTTGTCCAGCTGCCCCAGCACCTCCGCGCAGACACCCAGCGCGAGCTTGGGCGCGGGCTCGCCGGGGAAGGCGTCGTAGACCGCGTCGAAGGACAGTGCGGCGTTCTCGTTGTCACCGGTCACCAGCGAGGTGATTCCCCGGTACCAGACGACCCGCCAGTCTTCCGGGTGCTGGGTCTCCAGCGTCGTCAGCGCCCGCACGGCGGAGTCGAGTTCGCTCATCTCCAGCCGGGCACGCAGCTCCCGCAGCCGGGTCTCCAGCGAAGCGGCGGGCACGGAGTGCAGGGCGGCGATCAGCTCCAGGGGCGCCGAGGCCATCACCCCGGCGAGGAAACCGGCGTTGGGGTCGTTCGGGTCGACCCGGGGGACCGGCAGGGCCAGCGAGGTGGCCCTGGCGTCGAACGCGGCGAGCCGGGGCACACCGGCCTGGTACCCGGCCGGGGGCACCCCGGGGCCGGGAGGCGCGGTACGCGGTGCGGGAACGCTCGCCAGGGGCTGCGGGTACTGCTGGGGGTAGGCCACCGCACCGCCCGTGCCCTGGGGGGCTGCGCTTCCGGTGCCGCCCCGCACATGGGTGTCGGGCGCGTGCAGCGGACCGGCGCCGATCGCCGCTGCCCGCGGTGCGGGCGGGAGGGCGGGCGCGGTACCCGGGGCGGGGGCCGGAAGCGGTGCGGCTGCCGCCCCGCGCCGGCGCGCGAAGCGTCCCGTGCCGCCCGACGGCGCCCTCCGGACACCGAGCCCCGACACCTCGCCGGTCAGCTCGGCGAACAACGCCGTGTCCGTCACGCGCATCTCCGTGCCGAACAGGGTCGAGAGCGCAGGCCGCGGACGCCCCGTCTGTAGTGCGACGACCTCCCGCAGCACTCCCGTCAGCTGCTCGGCCATCTCGGACGCCGAGGAGAAGCGGCGGGCCGGATCCGGGTCCGTGGCGCGCACGAGCAGCCGGTAGAAGGACTCGTATCTCCGGAACACCTCGATGTTGTCCGGGTCGGGAAGCGAGTCCACGAAGACGTTCGTGTACCCCTGGAAGTCGAAGGTCAGCACGGCGAGCGTCCGCGCGACCGTGTAGACGTCGGAGGCGACGGACGGGCCGGCCTCGGCCACCTCGGGCGCCTGGTAACCGACGGTGCCGTAGATGGCCGACTCGTCGTCGTCCATCCTGCGGACCGCTCCCATGTCGATGAGCTTGAGCTGGTCCTCGGTCTGGATGGCGTTGTCGACCTTGAAGTCGCAGTACAGCACGTTGCGGCTGTGCAGGTGGCCGAGCGCCTCCAGCGCCTCGATCCCGTACGCGCAGGCCTGTTCGACCGGCAGCGGATCCCGCTTCCCGTCCGGTGCGCGGCGCTCGTTGGCGATCTCCTTGAGGGACTTCCCGCCGACGTACTCCATCACGATGTAGCCGTCGAGCGACCCGGTGCGCTGGTCCAGATGTTCCACGAAGTTGTAGATGCGGACGATGTTGGAGTGCTCGATCTCCGCGAGGAAGCGCCGCTCGGAGATGGCCGCCGCCATGGCGTCCTGGTCCCCGGTGTCCAGCAGGCCCTTGAGGACCACCCAGCGGTCGGAGACCGCCCGGTCCACGGCGAGATAGACCCAGCCGAGCCCGCCGTGCGCCAGGCAGCCCACCACCTCGTACTGCCCGTGCACGATGTCGCCGCTGTTCAGCTTGGGCACGAAGGAGTAGGGGTGCCCGCACTTGGTGCAGAATCCCTCGGTGCGGCCCGGCTGCTCCCCACGGGCCCGGCCCACCGGCGCACCGCAGTCGGAACGCGAGCAGAACCGCTTCCGCTCGGGGACCTCGGGGTTCTCCATGACCGCGGTGTTCGGGTCGGGGCGCGGCACGTCGGGGACGAGCACCAGGCCCGCGCCCAGCCTGCCGCGACCTGAGGACGAACCCGTCGAGACGCCCGACGAGCGCACCGAGACCGAGCGGGACGTGGAACTGCCCGTCAGAGCGCGGGAGAGCCTTCCGGAGACCGAACGCCGTGAGGTCGACGAGCGGGACGAGGAGCGGGCCGACGCCTGCGAACCGGTCCGCTGCGATGTGCTGCCGCTTCCCCGGCTGCCGGGCGACCTGCCGCCGCCCGCGATGCCGGTGGGCGGTGAACTCACCATGCCCGTCGGCGACACCACCGGCGCGAGGCCGCAGGTGTCGCAGTACAGCTCGCCGCCGCCCATGTCCTCGTAGGAGCCCTCGCACGTGGGGCGCTGGCACTGCGTACTCATGATGTCTCCCCCTGTCCGTCGTGCTCGCCCCGACGGCGCGGTGTCAGCAGATCCGTGGCGGCCTGCTGGTAGCGCAGGACCGCCTGTTCGGCGACGCGCAGATCGCACGGTGCGCTCCACAGCATCCGGCGGGCCGCGTCGTACCGCTCGATGAGGAGCGGGTCCTCGGCCAGGCCGTGCCGGGCCACCTTCGCCTTGTACGCGTCCAGTCTGCCGCGCAGCTCCGCGCGGACCGCGAGCGGTGCGGTGACGGACGTCAGCGACTCCCGGGCGCGCAGCAGTTCGTCCTCGGCCTCCCGCTCCAGCGAGTCCAGCAGCGGCGAAAGCCGGTTCCACTGGGCGTGCCTGCGGTAGCCGGACGCGGTGGCCAGGCGCTCCTGGAGGGCGGTCGGCGGGCCGCTGACCGCCGGCACCTCGGAGGCGGCGATCTTCGCCAGCACCTCGCCGCGCGCGGAACGCGCCTCCGCGAGCGTACGGTCCGCGCGGGACAGCACGTCACGCAGCTGGACCAGGCGCTGTTCGGCGTCCTGCCGGACGTCGAGCACCGCCTCGATCTCCCGCCGTACGTCCTCCAGGGCGCGGGCCGCCCGGTCGTAGCGCGAGGTGTCGGGGCGCCCGCCGCCGGGTGCCGCGCTGCCGGGGCCCGGCAGCCAGAACGCCAGCGGGTCGGAGATCACCTGCACGCGCAGTGTGGTCAGCTCCTCGGTGATCGACTCCAGGTCGTCCCCGGCCGGGTGCTCCCCGGGGCGTACGCCGACGGAGTGCGCCAGGGAACGCGTACGGCGCAGCTCCGCGGCGAGCAGGTCTATCCGGGCGGGCAGCGCCGACCACACGGAGTCGGCGGCGACCACCATGTCCAGCGAGCGGGCGTACAGGTCGTTCATCCGGGCGACCAGCTCCTCCAGCGTGAACCGCTCGGAGAGCCGGGCCGGACCACCGGTGGAGGGCCCCGGGCTGACCGCACCCGGGTTCGCGACGGTCACGCTGTCACCGCGCAGGATGTCGGTGAGAGCCGCCAGGTCGTCCTTGCCGGGGTAGCGGCGCCCGGCCCGGATCTCCCGGGCCCTGGCGAGCGTGCCCGCGTAGGCGTCGAAGTACCCCCAGAGCAGGGTGACCGACTGCTCGGTCGCGGCCCAGCGTTCCTTGGTGACGCCGGTCAGGTCGGCGCCCTCCAGGAGCCGGCGGCCCGCGTGGTCCTGCAGGGCGAGGAGCGAGGTCTCGATGGCCTCGTGCTCCGCGCCGAGCCGGGCCAGCGCACGGTCCGCCTCGTCCCGGTCCATGACCGGGCCGGGGGGCCTCCCCGCGAAGCCGGGGAAGGATCCCGCCACGCCCATCGATCACCTCTCCGTATCGGCCGCCGGACCCCAGGGCCCGGACAGGTTCAGTTGCTGCGTTACTGGGGAGCGGGGGGCCCCTTTATGCCGGGCAGCCCCTCCGCGAGCCACGCCTGGTACGACTTCATCCAGGGGCTGCTCGCGCCGCCCTGGCGGTACTCGACCAGCACCTGGTTGACCCGGGCGACCAGGTCGTCGGCGCCGAGCTTCGCGGCGACGCCGTAGTACTCGGTGGTGAACGGCCCGTCGCCCTTGAGCTCCACCGCCGGGTCCTGGGCCGCCTGGCCCGCCGCCAGCGCGTTGTCGGTGACCACGGCGTCGACCTCGCCGAGCTGCAGCCGCACCAGGCAGTCCAGCTGGTTGGGGACGGTCAGCTGGTCCTCGTCCAGCTCGGTGCCGTCGTGCTCGTCCTTGAAGACCGCGCCGAAGGACTTCGCGTCCAGCGCGTCGTACGCCGTCGAACCCTCCGCCGTGCAGACCCGCTTGCCCTTGAGCGACTCGTTGTAGCCGTCGATCCTGGACTCCTTCGGGGCCAGGACCTGCTGCCCCGCCTGGAAGTAGGCCGTGGAGAAGGAGACCTGCTTCGCGCGCTCGCAGGTGATCGTCATCGTGCGCACGACGACGTCGACCTGGTCGTGCTCCAGCGCGGCGATGCGCTGGTTGGTGGGAATGGCGCGGAAGATCACCGCGTCACGGTCGCCGAGGATGTTCTGCGCGATGGCCCGCACCAGATCGATGTCGAAGCCTTCGAGCTTGCCCGATCCGGACTCCGGATTGCGGTAACCCCACTGGAAGCTGTTCTGGTCGACACCGGCTATCAGCTTCCCGCGCTTCTTGATCTTCTCGATGCTCGGGCCGTCGGCGTTCGACGGCTCCAGGCTCGCTTCCGGGTCCTTGCACTCCGCGGTCCTGGCGGGCACCGCGGAGGTGGCGCCGGGGCCGGCCGCAAGACCGGCCGCGGACCCCTCGCTGTGCGTCAGCGGCAGCAGGGTGAGCGAGGCCGTGACGGCGCAGGCCACCGCCATGCCTGTCACACCGCCCCAGCCACGCAGCCTGCCGCGCGCGGCCCAGCCCTTCGCCCTGGTCATCGCTCGTCCCCTCACCGGTACTCCGAGAGCCTGCGGTTGACCCCGACCACCGCCGCGGCCGCGCCCAGTACGGCGAGGACGGCGGCACCGACCGGCAGCCCGCCCAGCGCCCCGCGTCCGTCCTCGGCCGCCGCGTCGAACTCGTCCTGCTCATGGGCGAGGGCCGTCTCCAGCGCGTCGTCGACCTTCCCGAAGGACTCACCCGTGGAGTTCTTCGGGTCGATGATCTGAAGCAGCGCACTGTCGTAGTCGCCCCGGTCGTCCGTCTGCCGGGCCAGCTTGTGACGGTCCTGCCACTCGGACACGCTGGTCATGGCGGCCTCCAACGGCTCGCTCCCCAGGGAGTCGTCACCGGCGAGCTTCTTCGCGGTGGTGAGCTGCGCGCCGAGCGCCTTCATCCCCGCGCTGTAGTCGGTCTCGTACTTGTCATGCGTGCCGTCCGCGGTGAGGACCGCGCCCCGGGCGACCAGTGTGAGGTTCTCGTTGGCGCGTGCCTTCAGCGAGTTGATCCTGGCCTTGTTGAGGACGTCGAGTGACTCCTGGCCGTGCACCATCGCCCCGTGCAGCTCCGTCCTGGCCACCGTGTGCCCGACGGCCAGCCACAGCAGCAGCACCGTGGCCGCGGCCGTCGCCGCGAGCAGCCCGTGGTTGAAGACGCGGTTCGTGCGACGGTAGTTGCGCCGCTGCATCCACACCAGCGCGGCCAGCACCACGATTCCGGCGGCCAGCGAGACGAAGGGCCACTTCTGCGCGTCGGCCGAGTCGGTGCCGAGCCGGCCGGTCTCCGCGGTGTACAGCCGCTCGGCCGCCGGGAGGATGTCGTTGGACATCTTCTGGTTGGCGTACCTGAGGTAGGCGCCGCCGAGCGGCAGCCCCTGCCGGTTGTTGGCCCTGGCCCGCTCGATCAGGCCCGTGTACTCGGGAAGCAGCTGACCCAGTGTGGTGATCTCCTCGCGCGACGAGGTCGACTCGTCGGCGCTCGCCGCGGCCGTCACCAGCAGCCGGGAGGCCTCCTTGATGTCCCTCTCGTACTGGTCGTGCACGTCCTTGGGCTCCTGGGCCCCGGCCAGGAAGCCGCTCGCCGCCATCGTGTCCGCGTCGGCCAGTGAACGGTAGATGCTCGCGGCGTCCGCGCTCAGCGGCTGACTGCGGGTCACCACCGCGTCGGCGGAGGCGGCCCGCCCGGAGATCTCCAGGAAGGTCACCCCTCCGAACACCACGACCAGCAGAGCCAGGGCGGCGCCGATGATGCGCAGCCTGCCCGGCTCGGTCGTCGCCGCGGCACGCAGCCGCTCGACAGCCACGGACGGGACACCACGGCGCTGCGCGGGCACGGTCACGGGCGCGGACGACTGGTCCGGCCCGGGCTCCCGCAGCGCGGTCCCGTTCGGCGGGTATGTCACTCGACCTCCCCCTCGGTCATGACGACGGCCCGGCCCCCCGGCCGATCGGGGGGCTACTGGTCCTGGCCAGAAGTATGGCCCCAGAGGGACTCAAGTCCACCAGGAATGCCCGGATCCCGCGCCGTCCCCCGTATTCGATCAGGATGAGCGCACGCGATCAAGGCGGTCCGGCGGGTGGGCCCTTCGACAGACTGATCTCCCCCTCATGAACACGTTCAAGGCAGCTGATCGGTTCCCGCACACGAGGGGCGTCCCGCGCGGCACGGCCACGGGACGCCCGGAGGGCACGGGTTCTCAGGCGTACCGCGCCCGCAGCCTCCCGTACGTCGCCGGAGCGGCGCCCGTGCGGTCCAGGCCCAGGAGCGCGGCGCCCAGGACCGGCGGCGCCGAGACGACCCGGACCACCGCCTTCGGGGCGCGTTCGGCCAGGAGCTCAGCGATCCGGTCGTCCAGGGCGGGGTGACGGGCCGCCAGCACGCTGCCCCCCAGCACCACCGGCACCTCCTCCTCCAGCAGATCCAGCCGGGTCAGCGCGACGGACGCCATCGCCACGACCTCGTCGCCGAGCCGGTCCACCAGGGCGCGCGCCACACGGTCGCCCGCCGCGCCGGTGGCGAACAGCACCGGTGTCAGCTCGTGCCGGCGGGCGTAGGGGATGTGCCCCCGGTGCAGGGCCTCGATCAGCGCGTACATCGAGTCGAGCCCGAAGTGGCCCGGCAGGGTGCGCACCAGCTCGGTCGGCTCACCGCGGCCGTCCTCGGCCCGCGCCGCGAACCACATCGCCTCCTCGGCGAGCCCCGAACCGCCGCCCCAGTCACCGGAGATCCGGCCGATCGCGGGGAAGCGGGCCGTCGCGCCGTCCGGCCGCATGCCGACGCAGTTGATCCCCGCGCCGCACACCACGGCCACGCCCCGGGGCTCGTCGACGCCCGCGCGCAGTATCGCGAAGGTGTCGTTGCGCACCTCCACCGTGCCGCCCCAGCCCCTGGCCAGCAGGGCGTCCGTCAACTCCCGTTCCTCGACCGGGAGATCGGCGTTGGACAGACAGGCGGAGACATGGTCGACGCCGACGGCCCCGGCCCCCGCGAGCGCGGGCAGCACCGCATCGGCCAGTCCGTCCACGGCCGCCTCGACCCCCACGGCCGGCGGCTGGAAACCGCCACCGCGCGCGGTGGCCAGCACACTGCCGTCGGCACCGATCACGGCCACGTCGGTCTTGCTGTTGCCCGCGTCGATCGCGAGCACATGTGCGGTCAGGCCCACGCCAGGTGCTCCCGGTTGTGCGCGATCAGCTTGTCGGTGAGCGCCTCGGCGTACTCGAACTGGCCGATCAGCGGATTAGCCATCAGGGCCTTGAACACCCGGTCGCGGCCGCCGTGCAGCGCGGCCTCCAGGGCCAGGTCCTCGTACGCGGTGACGTGTCCGATCAGCCCGGAGTACAGCGGGTCGAGCGGGGGCACGGCGAGCGGCGTCGCACCGGTGCCGTCGACCCGCGCCTGGACCTCGATCACCGCGTCGTCCGGCAGGAAGGGCAGCGTCCCGTTGTTGTACGTGTTGACCACCTGCACCGGTGAGCCGTTCCCGCCGAGGAGCGAGGCCGCGAGGTCCACGGCAGCCTCCGAGTAGAAGGCGCCGCCGCGCTTGCCCAGGAGCGCGGGCTTCTCGTCGAGCGCCGGATCGCCGTACATCGTCAGGAGTTCCTTCTCCATCGCGGCGACCTCGGCCGCCCGGGACGGCTTCGTGCCGAGCTCCCGTACGACCTCGTCGTGCGCGTAGAAGTACCGCAGGTAGTAGGAGGGGACGACGCCGAGCCGGTCGACGATCCGACGCGGCATGCGCAGATCGCCCGCGATGGTGTCGCCGTGCTCCGCCAGCAGCTTCGGCAGGAGGTTCTCCCCGTCAGGGCCTCCCAGGCGCACACCGAGCTCCCACGTCAGATGGTTGAGCCCGACATGGTCGAGGTGCACCTCGCCCGGTGTGACGTCGAGCAGCGCGGCGAACTTGCGCTGGAAGCCGATCGCCACGTTGCACAGGCCGACGGCCTTGTGCCCGGCCTGGAGCAGCGCCCGGGTGACGATCCCGACCGGGTTGGTGAAGTCGATGATCCAGGCGTCGGGGTTGGTACGGCGTACCCGCTCGGCGATGTCGAGGACGACCGGGACCGTGCGCAGCGCCTTGGCGAGGCCGCCCGCCCCGGTGGTCTCCTGGCCGACGCAGCCGCACTCCAGCGGCCAGGTCTCGTCCTGGTTGCGGGCTGCCTGCCCGCCGACGCGGAGCTGGAGCAGCACCGCGTCGGCTCCGGCGACCCCGGCGTCCAGGTCGGAGGTCGTGACGATCCGGCCGGGGTGGCCCTGCTTGGCGAAGATCCGCCGCGCCAGGCCGCCGACCAGCTCCAGCCGGTCGGCCGCCGGGTCGACGAGCACGAGCTCCTCGACCGGCAGGGTGTCCCGCAGCCGCGCGAAACCGTCGATCAGTTCGGGGGTGTAGGTGGACCCGCCGCCAACTACTGCGAGCTTCATGCTTCTCAGCCCTTTACTCCGGTGAGGGTGACGCCTTCTACGAAGGCCTTCTGTGCGAAGAAGAACACGATGATGACCGGCGCCATGACGAGCAGCGTCGCGGCCATCGTCAGGTTCCAGTTGACCGCGTGGGCGCTCTTGAAGGACTCGAGGCCGTAGCTCAGGGTCCAGGCGCCCGGATTCTGCGCGGCGTAGATCTGCGGGCCGAAGTAGTCGTTCCAGCAGTAGAAGAACTGGAAGAGCGCGATGGCCGCGATGCCCGGCTTCGCCATCGGCACGACGATCTTCAGCAGGGTGCGGAACTCACCGCATCCGTCGACCTTCGCCGATTCGATGTACTCCTGCGGAATGGTCAGCAGGAACTGCCGCAGCAGGAAGATCGAGTAGGCGTCGCCGAACGCCATGGGGATGATGAGCGGCCACAGCGAGCCGGAGAGGTGGAACTGCTGCGCCCACACCAGGTACATCGGGATGATGATGACCTGCGGCGGCAGCATCATGGTGGAGATGACGAGGATCATCGCCGTACGCCGGCCACGGAAGCGGAACTTGGCCAGCGCGTAGGCCACCGGCACCGACGAACACACCGTGAACACGGTGCCCAGCACCGCGTACATCAGCGAGTTGCGCCACCAGTCGAGGAATCCCGGGGTGTGGAAGACGGTCGAGTAGTTCGACCAGTTCCAGGAGTCCGGCCACAGGTCGCCGCTCATCGCCTGTCCGTCGCTCATCACCGAGGTGAGGAGGATGAAGACGAACGGCAGGACGAAGAACAGGGCGAGCGCGACGGCCACCGCGTGGACGGCGATCCAGTTCAGGACGCGCTTACGGCGGTGCCTGGCGGCGTCCCGACCGCTGGGGCGGCTCGGCAGGACGGTGTCCGGCTCGGTCATCGGGGTGGTGGTAACGGTCATGTCAGTCCTCCGCCGGGATGAGGCCGACGCTCTTGCGCATCAGCAGAAGGGTGACGGCCATGGCGATGGCGAAGAGCACGAGGGAGAGGACGCACGCGGCACCGGTGTTGAAGTTCTGGAAGCCCATCGAGTACACGAGCTGCGGCACCGTCAGGGTGGAGTGGTCCGGATACCCGGGCTGGATCACCGTGCCGGGGCCGATGGAGACGCCCGACGCGAGCTTCCCGGCGACGAGGGCCTGCGTGTAGTACTGCATCGTCTGCACGACGCCCGTGACGACGGCGAACAGCACGATCGGGGTGATGGCCGGCCAGGTGACGTAGCGGAACTTCGACCAGGCGCCCGCACCGTCCAGGTCGGCGGCCTCGTACTGCTCCTTCGGCACGTCCAGCAGCGAGGCCATGAAGATGACCATCAGGTCGCCGATGCCCCACAGGGAGAGCAGCACCAGCGAGGGCTTCGACCAGTTCGGGTCGTTGAACCAGCTGGGGCCGTGCAGACCGACCCACGACAGCACCGTGTCGACCGGCCCTGTGGACGGGTTGAGGAGGAAGACGAAGGCGACGGTGGCGGCGACCGGCGGGGCCAGATACGGGATGTAGAACGCGGTGCGGAAGAGCCCGACCCCCGTCTTGATCTTCGTGATCAGCAGGCCGATGCCGAGTCCGAACACCACGCGCAGCGTGACCATCACGACGACCAGCCACAGGGTGTTCCACAGCGCGGGGCCGAACAGCGGCATCTGTTCCAGCACGTACCGCCAGTTCCGCAGCCCGACGAAGGTGGGGGCCTTGATCTGGTTGTAGTGCATGAACGAGAAGTAGACGGTCGCGATCAGCGGGTAGCCGAAGAAGACCGAGAAGCCCACAAGCCAGGGGGAGAGGAAGCCCAGATTACGCAGCCGCTCGCGGTTCCGCTTGCGCCGCAGGGGGGAGTCTCGGGGCGCCGGTTCGGTCGCCCGCCCGGCGGACTTCGCCGAGGTGGAGAGGGACAGTGCCATGACTCGGCTCCTCAGTTTTCCGACTGGAGGTTGTCGGCGTCGATCTGCTCGTCGAGTTTCTTCAGCGCCCCGTGCAGGTCCGTGGTCCTGCCCGCTTCGACGGACTGCGAGAAGTCGATGAGCGAGGTGATGTACTGACCGCCGTTGTTGGAGGGCGGAACCGCCTGGCTGTGCGGGTTCTGCGCGATCCTGATGAAGGCGCGGAAGGCGGGATCGGCGTCCAGATCCGGTGACTTGAGGGCGTCGAAGGTGGACGGCACGTTGTGGATCGCGTTGGCGAAGCGGACGACCGGCTCGGTGTCGAGCGTCAGGTACTTCACCAGCTCCCACGCCGCGTTCTGGTGCCGGCTGCTGTGCGCGATACCGGCCACGGTGCCGGTCAGATACCCGCGCCCGTAGGTGTCCGCCTGGTCGTCGGGGACCGGCAGCGGGGCGACGCCCCAGTCGAAGTCGGCCTTGGCCTCGTCGAGCATCAGCCCGCGCCACTCACCGTCCAGGTGCATGGCGAGCTTGCCGGTCAGGAAGCCGTTCTGGGACGACATCTCGTCCCCGAAGGTGGCCCGGAGCCGCTCCATGGCGTGGTAGCCGCCCTGCGCGTCGGAGAGTGAGCGCATGGTGGTGAAGAACTGCTCGGTCCTGGGCTCGTCGGCGAGCTTCGCCCTGCCCTCGGAGTCGAAGTACTCCGGGCCCCACTGCGCGAACATCCGGTCGGGGGAGTTCTGGTAGAGCTGGAAGTTCGGCATGAAGCCGACGCGTTCGAGCGAGCCGTCCTTCTTCTTCCGCGTCAGCTTGACCGCGTCGGCCTTCATCTCGGACATGGTGCGCGGGGGCCGGCCGATGCCGGCCTCCGCGAAGGCGTCCTTGTTGTAGTACATGCCGAAGGCGTCGGCGAGCAGGGGGTTCGCGCACTGCACGCCCTCGTACCGCGTGTAGTCCAGCAGGGTCTTCGGGAAGACCTTCGTCTTGTCGATCCCGCTCTTCTCGAAGAACGGGTCGAGATCCGCCCACATGCCGGAGGAGCAGTACTGGCCGACGTTGTTGGTGGTGAACGAGGTGACGACGTCGGGTGCGTCGCCGCCGCCGGCCCGCAGCGCCTGGTTGATCGTCTCGTCGCTGACATTGCCGGTGGATTCGACGTGGATATTGGGGTGGAGCTTCTCGAACCGGGCGATGTTCTCGTCGATCGCCTCGACCTCGCCGGGAGCCGACCAGCCGTGCCAGAACTTCAGCGTGACCGGCTGCGTGGGGTCGTCGGTGTCGCTGCCGGTGCTCGGGTTCGCGCAGCCGGACAGCAGCAGAGCTGCTGCCCCGAGCGCCAGGGGCACGCGGGTACGTATGCGTCGTAGCGCCATGGCGGACTCTTCTTCCTTCGCGGCGGGGGTGCGTGTGGGCATGGGGGTGCCGTACGCGCCGCCCGGTCACGGGCGGCACGGTGCGGCGTGGGGGGTGGGTCAGGCCGTGTCGAAGGTGGTGTCGCGTGCCTGGGCGAGGGCGGTCCGCAGCGCGCCGGTCAGGATCGGGTCACCCTTGATGTCGCTGATCCGGAGCAGCGGTCTGGGCAGTGCGAGGCCCGTCATCTCGGCCTCGACCCGGGTGCGGAGCTCCTCGCCGCCGGCCTGGGCCACGAGCCCGGAGAGGACGACCAGCTCGGGATCGACGACCGCGACCACGGAGGCGAGCCCGGCGGCCAGCCTGCGGGCGACCTCCGCGCGCACGGTCTCGTCGGCGAGCGCTTCGGCCAGCGTCCTGCCTCCGGCGAGGCCGCGCACGGCGGGGGAGGAGACCTGGCTCTGGAAGCCGCCCCCCGCGTCGGGTCCGGCCCAGGCGGCCGCCCCGCCCCGGGCGAGCGGGGCGCCGGGCAGCGGCATGTAGCCGATCTCCCCCGCGCCGCCGGTGGCGCCGCGCAGGAGGGTGCCGCCCAGCACGATCGCGGCGCCCACGCCCTCGTCGAGCCAGGCGAGCACGAAGTGGTCGTGGTCCTGTGCCGCGCCCTCGTACTGCTCGGCGACGGCGGCGAGGTTGACGTCGTTCTCGATGACGACCGGCCTGCCGACCACCTCGGCGAGGTCGGCGAGCAGGGTGCGGGAGTGCCAGCCGGGCAGATGGGGCGCGTAGCGCAGCTGCCCGGTGTGCGGGTCGATCGCCCCCGGTGTGCCCACCACCACGGCGGCGAGGTCGTCATGGCCGAGACCGGTGGGGCGCAGCGCACCGTCCACGGCCTCGGCGACGAGCTGGGCGGTGCGGTGACGTACGTCCTCGGCGACCGCGTCGGCCTCCACGCGGCAGGAGCCCACCACCGTGCCGGTGATGTCGGCGACGACGGCGTCGATGCCGGTGGGTCCCACCGAGAGCGCCGCGACATGGGCGGCCGACGGATCGATCTCGTAGAGCACGGCGTTGGGTCCGGGGCGTCCGCTCTGGCTGCCTGTCGAGCGCACCAGGCCCGCTTCCTCCAGACGCGCGAGCAACTGGGAGGCGGTGGGCTTGGAGAGCCCGGTCAGCTCGCCGATGCGCGTGCGGGTGAGGGGGCCCTGGGTGACCAGGAGATCGAGCGCCGCCCGGTCGTTCATGGCCCGCAGAACGCTGGGGGTGCCTGGTGTGGATCCGGCCATGAGCGACGCGCCTGCCTCTGTTAGGAAACTTTCCTATCGGTGAGAGGAAGGTATGACCGCGTCATGGAGCCGTCAATGGGAAGCGCCCCCGAGGCAACCAAAGCGTTACCTGCGGGGGCGCTGTGAAGTCTGCCGGTCATCTGTGCCGGGTACTTCCGCCGGTCACTTCGTCAGGCCGGCCGGCGGTATCGGGGTCGCGGCCAGCGACTGCGGCGACGTCGCCGATGCGTACGCCGACGGGGCCGCCACGGCCGCCGACGGGTCGGCGGCGGACCCCCCTTCGGCCTGGACGGGCGTGGTGATCATCGCGATCCCGGCCTCGTCCAGCGCCAGCTTGATGCGCAGGCGCAGCTCGCGCTCGATGCCGACCGCCTTGCCCGGCATGGTCTTGGCCGTGACCCGCATGGTCATCGAGTCGAGCAGCACGGCGTCCAGGCCGAGCACCTCCACGGGGCCCCACAGTTGCTCCGACCAGGGCTCTTCCTTGGTCATGGTCTCGCCGGCGCCGTTGATCGCCTCCCGGAGCCGACCGACGTCCTCCGTCGGGCGGACCGTGACGTCGACACCGGCCGTGGACCAGCCCTGGCTGAGGTTGCCGATCCGCTTCACCTCGCCGTTGCGTACGTACCAGATCGCGCCGTTTTCGCCGCGGAGCTTCGTGACCCGCAGGCCGACCTCGATGACCTCACCGGATGCGACACCCGCGTCGATGTGGTCTCCGACGCCGTACTGGTCCTCCAGGATCATGAAGACGCCCGAGAGGAAGTCGGTGACGAGGTTGCGCGCACCGAAGCCCAACGCCACCCCGGCGACCCCCGCCGAGGCCAGCAGAGGGGCCAGATTGATCTGGAAGGCGCCCAGGATCATCAGGGCCGCGGTGCCCAGGATCAGGAACGATGTGACCGAGCGGAGCACCGAGCCGATGGCTTCCGAACGCTGCCGGCGGCGCTCCGCGTTGACCAGCAGGCCGCCGAGTGCCGTTCCCTCCACCGCCTGGGCGCTGCGGTTCATCCGGTCGATGAGGTTGGTCAGGGCCCGCCGGAGCAGATAGCGCAGCACGATGGCGATGGCGGCGATGAGAATGATGCGGAGGCCGGTGTTCAGCCAGATGGACCAGTTCTCCTCGACCCAGCCTGCGGCATTCCCGGCCCGCTCGGCGGCTTCGTCCAGAGAGCCGGCGGCTCCGGGTGACGGGGCCGCGGCCAGGAGGGCGGACAGGGACACGACGGGGACCTCCGTACGGGTGACAACAGACCAACCAGACTAACGAAGCAGGGGGAGCGGTTCGTTGCCGCGGAAGGGGGAGAGGCACGTCTCACTCGGCGATACGCGGGGTGTGGCCGATCCCACAACGGGGTGCGCGGCCTGCTGAAGCACCTGTTCCGGTGCGTCCGGGCACCTGCGGGCGGCCCGCGGGTGAGGAAAATCCTTCCGGCCCGTTACCCGCACGTGGTGGCGCTCGGACCAGGCATGAGGGGAGACTGAGACCGGATCGTCCCGGCGCGAGCCACGCGTCGCCGGCGTACAAGGAGGCATCCACCGTGCCGCACGTCCTGGTTCTCAACGCTTCGTACGAGCCGCTCGGCGTCGTACCGCTCCGCCGCGCACTCGTCCTCGTCCTCGAGAACAAGGCCATCTGCCTCGAGGAGTCCGGCGCCTTCATGCACAGCGCCACCCGCGCCGTGCCGGCCCCCAGCGTCGTCCGCCTCAAACGGTTCGTACGGGTCCCCTACCGGGGGCCCGTCCCGCTCACGCGCCGGGCGCTCTTCGCGAGGGACGGTGGCCGCTGCATGTACTGCGGGGCCGC
Source organism: Streptomyces sp. NPDC048565 (assembly GCF_040650935.1). Taxonomy (NCBI): domain Bacteria; kingdom Bacillati; phylum Actinomycetota; class Actinomycetes; order Kitasatosporales; family Streptomycetaceae; genus Streptomyces; species Streptomyces sp. NPDC048565. The sequence goes on along the minus strand of NZ_JBEZIH010000001.1, from coordinate 41,377 downwards.
CGCGACCAGCGTCGACCACGTCATCCCGCGCAGTCGGGGCGGGCAGCACGCCTGGGACAACGTGGTGGCGGCCTGCCGCCGCTGCAACCACGTCAAGGCGGACCGCCATCTGCCCGAGCTGGGCTGGCGGCTGCGCCACCAGCCGGCGCCGCCCAGCGGTCTCGCCTGGCGGATCATCGGGACGGGGCACCGGGATCCGCGCTGGCTGCCCTATCTGCAGCCGTTCGGCGCGGACGACGTGATGGCTCGGATCGACGGCGTCTCCGCCTGAGCGACCGTGCCGCCGAGTGGCTGAAAACGGTCCATACCCGACGCATCGGGGAACGAAGTGTGACCCACGGCACGTTGGGCTCGTTGTCATAACGCCTATGTCACGTCCACGCCTGCTCCCGCGCCCGCTGGGTAGGCCTGCTGTGTCCTGTTGTCCATGGCCAGGAGGCCACCATGCCCGCTACCGCGCAGCTTCTGCTCTCCGCCCGCTCCAAACAGGTGCCGAGCCCGACCCCTCCGATGATCAGTGAGCTGCCGCTCGCCGACGTCGCCCAGCTGACCGGTGAGTCCGCCTTCGCCGACAGCGCACCGCTCACCAGCGAGCCCCCGCTCGCCGACGCCACACCCCTCACGAGCGAGCCACCGCTCGCCGCCGTCGCCCCTCTGACCAGCGAGCCGACGGCACCTGGCACCGCAGGGGGCATGGAGTCCCCAGGAGTCTGAATGGGCTTGTCCCGGCTCGCCGCACTGCACGGCGTCGCCACCTCCTTCTCCCCGTCCGCGGATGTCACGGTGTCCGTCCCCGACGACACGGTCACCGCTGTGCTCGCCGCGCTGGGTGTCGACGCCGCCACCCCCGCGGAAGTAGGGAGATCACTCGTCGCAGCCGAATCGGCGGCGGCCTCCCGACTGCTCCCGCCGACGGTGGTGATCTGGTCGGGAGAGCCGCTGCCGGCCCCGCTCGCCGCACTGCCGCCCGGCGCTCTCCTGACGGTCGACCCGGAGCCCGGCACCACCGGTGCCCCGCCGCCCCGGCCCATGCGGGTGCTGCCCGCTCCGGCCCCGGACACGGCCACAGCTCCTGACGCGCCGCGGACGCCCTCCTGGTGGACCGAACCCCCGCTGGGCGTCCACCGGCTGACCGTCCGCACCCCGGACCACCACCACGTCACCGCCACGCTGGTTGTCGCCCCGGACCGGGTGCCCCAGCCGCCCGCCCGCACCCACGGTTTCCTCGTCCAGCTCTACTCGATGCTCTCCGCACGCTCCTGGGGCATGGGCGACCTCGCGGACCTGGCCGACCTCGCCGCCTGGGCGGGACGCACCCAGGGGAGCGGATTCGTCCAGGTCAACCCGCTGCACGCGGCCGTACCCGGCAGCCCGACCGACCCGTCCCCCTACCGCCCCTCCTCGCGCCGCTTCCCGGACCCCGTCCATCTGCACATCGAGTCCGTCCCTGAGTACGGCCATGTCGCCGAGCCCGGCAGGGCGGCCCTGGACGACCTGCGCCAGGAGGCGGCGGCCCTGCGCGACGACGTCCTGAACAAGGGCGCGCTGATCGACCGGGACGCCGTCTGGGCGCTCAAGAAGCAGGCCCTGGAGATCGTCCACGAGGTTCCCCTGACCCCCGGCCGCCGCGCCGCCTACTGCGACTTCCTGGCCGAGCAGGGGCAGGCCCTGGAGGACCACGCCCTGTGGTGCGCCCTGGCCGAGGTGCACGGCCCTCAGTGGCGCGCGTGGCCCGAAGGGCTGCGGGACCCCCGCTCGCCGGGGAGCGCCCGCGCCCGCACCGACCTGCTGGACCGCGTCGACTTCCACTGCCGGCTCGCCTGGCTCACCGACACCCAGCTCGCCGCCGCGCAGAGCGCCGCGCGGGAGTCGGGGATGGCCGTCGGGATCGTCCACGACCTCGCCGTCGGTGTCCATCCTGACGGCGCCGACACCTGGGCCCAGCAGGACGCCTTCGCGCACGGCATCTCCGTCGGCGCGCCCCCCGACGCCTTCAACGCACACGGCCAGGACTGGGGGCTGCCTCCCTGGCGCCCCGACGCCCTCGCGGCCTCCGGGTACGCGCCCTACCGCCGCCTGCTGCGCGGCCTGCTCGCCCACGCCGGGGCGCTGCGCATCGACCACGTCATGGGCCTCTTCCGGCTCTGGTGGGTGCCCGACGGGCACCCACCCACCGAGGGCACGTACGTCAGCCAGGACGCCGAGGCGATGCTCGCCGTGCTCGTCCTCGAGGCGCACCGGGCCGGTGCCGTCGTCATAGGGGAGGACCTCGGCACCGTCGAGCCCGGCGTACGCGAGGCGCTCGCCCGGCGCGGGGTGCTCGGCACCTCCGTGCTCTGGTTCGAGCGCGACTGGGAGGGCACCAGGCGGCCGCTCGCCCCCGAGGAGTGGCGGCAGGGCTGCGTGGCCACGGCGACCACCCACGACCTGCCGTCCACCGCCGCCCGGCTGACGGGGGAGCATGTGACGCTCCGCCATCAACTCGGGCTGCTCACCCGGGGCCTGGAGCAGGAGCTGGCGGAGGACGCCGCCGACACCGCCGAGTGGCTGGGCTGCCTGGCCCGGCTCCAGTTGCTGCCCGAGGGTGACGGAGACGAGGAGGCCGCCGTCCGCGCCGTGCACCGCTTCCTGCGGAGCACCCCGGCCCGGATGGTGGGGGTGTGGCTCCCGGACACGGTGGGCGACCGCCGCCCGCAGAACATCCCGGGGACCTGGGACCAGTACCCCAACTGGCGCCTGCCCGTCGCCGATGCGGAAGGCCACCCCGTCACGCTGGAGGACATCACCGACTCGCCCCGGCTGCACAGCCTCATGGCCGTCCTGGCCGAGGGCCGGGAGGCCCGTACGGCACCCCCGGGCGCGCGCCCCTCGTAGGCGTTCGCTACGTTTGCACCGTGGACAAGAAGAACGCTATGCGCGCCGGCGCCGTTGCGGCCGGTACGACGCTGATGATGCTGCTCATGTCGTCCCCGGCGCTCGCGCTCACCCGCGACGACGGTGACGACCCGGGTCCGGGCCTGAGTGTGCTGGAGACCCTCGGCCTCTACGTCGCGATCCCGATCGTCCTGTTCCTGGTGATCGCCGGACTCGTCATGGTCCTCGACAAGTCCAAGAAGCAGGCCTAGCAGGCTTTCCCGAGTGCGCCGCCGGTACGACGTACCGGCGGCGCACCGGCATGTCAGGCTCCGGGCTCCGGGTAGGTTGCGGCCATGACCGAGTGGGACGTCAAGAAGCTCCGCATCCTGCGCACCCTGCGCGACCGGGGCACGGTCACCGCCACGGCCGAGGCCCTTCTCATGACGCCGTCGGCCGTCTCGCAGCAGCTCACCAACCTCGCCAGGCAGCTCGGTGTGCCGCTGCTCGAGGCGCAGGGGCGCCGCGTCCGGCTCACCGACGCCGCGCATCTCGTGCTGCGCCATGCCGAGGCGGTCTTCGCCCAGCTGGAGCGCGCCGACGCCGAGCTGACCGGCTATCTGCGGGGCGAGGCGGGCCAGGTGCGGGTCGGCGCCTTCTCGACCGCCGTGCCCGCCCTCGTCGTACCGGCCGTGCGTCTCCTGGAGGCCGGTGACCGGCCCGGCCCCCAGGTGCGCGTACGGGAGGCGGAGGCAGCCCAGGCCTACGAGCTGCTGTCGGCCGGTGAGGTGGACCTGGCGCTGTCCCTGGCGGCGCACGCCCCGACCGCACGGGACCCACGCTTCACGCTGCTGCCGCTCCTGGCCGACCCGCTGGACGTGGCGCTGCCCGCCGGCCACCGCCTCGCCGGGGCGCCCGCCCTGCGGCTGGCCGACCTGTCCGGGGAGGCCTGGATCTACGGAGGGTCAGGCCCGTGGTCGGAGATCACCACCGCCGCGTGCGAGGCCGCGGGCTTCGTCCCCGAGCAGGCCCACAGCGCCGCCGGCTGGACGGCGATCCTCGCCATGGTGCGGGCGGGCATGGGCGTCGCCCTGATCCCCCGGATGGTCTCGGCCTCCGACCGGCCGCGCGACGGGGTGGCGATGCGCGTCCTGACGGAGGACCGGCCCTGCCGCCATGTGATCGCGGCGGTGCGGCAGGGGGCGGAGAGCGGTCCGGCGGTCGCGCGGGTGCTGGCCGCGCTGAAGGAGGCGGCGGACCGTTCAGCCGAGTCGACCGTTCAGCAGAGCTGAAAGAACCGTACGAGAACTTTCGATGGACCTGATCGGTGCCGCGTCGGCACAGTGGGGACATGCCCACCGACAAGAACCAGACGGAGCCCGACACCACTGCCCAGCACGCCGCCGACCCGCACGCCGCCGATCCGCACGCCGCCGATCCGCACGCCAACGACGCGGCCCCCTACGGCGGCGGTGACCCCTACGCCGACTACCGGACGGGCGACTTCCCCTTCACCGGGCTGGTCGATCTCGCGGACCGCCGCCTCGGCGCGGGCGTGATCGCGGCGAACGACGAGTTCTTCGCCGAGCGCGAGAACCTCCTGATCCGCGAACCCGCCGTCTTCGACCCCGAGCGCTTCGGCCACAAGGGAAAGATCATGGACGGCTGGGAGACCCGCCGCCGCCGGGGCGCCGACGCCGCTCACCCCTTCCCCGCACCCGAGGACCACGACTGGGCGATCGTCCGGCTGGGCGCGCCCGGGATCATCCGCGGCGTGGTCGTCGACACCGCCCACTTCCGTGGCAACTACCCGCAGCGGGTCTCCGTCCAGGCGACCGCCGTGGCGGGTACCCCCGGGCCGGGCGAGCTGCTCGCCGACGACGTGAAGTGGGAGGAGCTGGTGCCGCCGTCGCCCGTGCGCGGCCACGCTGCCAACGGCTTCAAGGTCACGGGCGGCCGCCGCTACACCCACCTGCGGATCCGCCAGCACCCCGACGGCGGCATCGCCCGCCTCCGCGTCCACGGCGAGGTCGTCCCCGACCCGGCCTGGCTCGCGGCGCTGGGCACCGTCGACCTGATCTCGATCCTGAACGGCGGGACGTACGAGGACGCCTCGGACCGCTTCTACTCCTCGCCGGCCCAGATCATCCTGCCCGGCACCTCCCGCAAGATGGACGACGGCTGGGAGAACCGCCGCCGCCGGGTCCGCGACACCAACGACTGGGTGCGCTTCCGGCTGCCCGCGCAGGGCGCGGTGCGCGCGGTCGAGATCGACACCGCCTACCTCAAGGGCAACGCCGCAGGCTGGATCGGCCTCCAGGGCCGCGACGGCGGGAGCGGCGACTGGTTCGAGATCCTGCCCCGCACCCGGCTCCAGCCCGACACCGTGCACCGCTTCGTCCTGGACGCCGAGGCCGTGGTCACCCACGTACGCCTGGACGCCTACCCCGACGGCGGCGTGGCCAGGATGCGCCTCCACGGCTCCCTGACGGAGGCCGGAACGGCCGAACTGACCCGCCGCCACCAGGAGTCCGGCGCCTGACGCACCCGCGCGCCGCGAAGGGGGCGCCTCCCGAAGGAGACGCCCCCTCGACGTGCCCGTTCCGCTACGCGGTGGCCGCTGCCGCGTCCGCCGCCTGGGCCTTCAGCGCGCGCTCCACGCCCGAGCGTGACTCCGACACCAGCCGGCGCAGCGCGGCACTCGGCTGCGCCGAGTCCAGCCAGGCGTCCGTGGCGTCCAGGGTCTCCTGCGAGACCTGGAGGGCCGGGAACAGGCCGACCGCGACCTGCTGGGCCATCTCGTGACTGCGTGCGTCCCAGACGCCCTTGACCGCCGTGAAGTACTTCTCCGTGTACGGGGCAAGCAGCTCACGCTGATCGGTCTGCACGAAGCCGCCGATGACCGCCTCCTGGAGGGAGTTCGGCAGCTTGTCCGACTCGACGGCCGACGCCCATGCCTCGGCCTTCGCCTCCTCGGATGGCTGGGCCGCGCGTGCGGACGCCGCGTGGCGCTCACCCGCTGCCGTCCTGTCGCGCTCGTACTCGGCGGCGATCTCCTCCTCGTCGATGAGGCCCGACGCGGCGAGACGCTGCACGAACGCCCAGCGCAGCTCCGTGTCGACGGACAGGCCCTCGATCTCATCGGTGCCGTTCAGCAGGGCCTGGAGCAGGTCCAGCTGGAGCGGGGTGCGGGCCGTCGCCGCGAAGGCTCGGGCCCAGGCCAGCTGGTGGTCGCTGCCCGGCTCCGCCGCGCGCAGGTGCGCCAGCGTCGCCTCCGTCCACCGGGCCAGACCCGTCTCACGCCACTGCGGTGCCGTGTACAGGTCCACGGCCAGCTTCACCTGGCGGTGCAGCGACTGGACCACGCCGATGTCGGACTCCTTGCCGATGCCCGAGAGGACCAGCTCCAGGTAGTCGCGGGTGGCGAGCTCCCCGTCCCGCGTCATGTCCCAGGCGGACGCCCAGCACAGGGCGCGCGGCAGGGACTCGGTGAAGTCACCCAGGTGCTCGGTGACGACCCGCAGGGACTCCTCGTCGAGCCGGACCTTCGCGTACGACAGGTCGTCGTCGTTGAGCAGGAGCACCGCGGGGCGCGCGGTGCCTGCCGGGAGCGGGACGGTGGTGCGCTCGCCCTCGACGTCCAGCTCGATGCGGTTCGTGCGGACGAGCCGGCCGTCGCCGTCCAGGTCGTAGAAGCCGATCGCGATCCGGTGCGGACGCAGCGTCGGCTCGCCCTTGGCACCGGCGGGCAGCGCCGGGGCCTCCTGGAGGACGGTGACGGAGGTGAGCAGGCCCGCCTCGTCCGTCTCGATCTCGGGGCGCAGGACGTTGATCCCGGCCGTCTCCAGCCACGCCGTCGACCAGGCCTTCAGGTCCCGGCCCGAGGTCTCCTCCAGGGCGCCCAGCAGGTCCGCCAGGCGCGTGTTGCCGTACGCGTGCGCCTTGAAGTACGCCTGCACACCCTTGAAGAACTCGTCCATGCCGACGTACGCCACGAGCTGCTTGAGCACCGAGGCGCCCTTCGCGTACGTGATTCCGTCGAAGTTGACCAGGACGTCGTCCAGGTCGCTGATGTCCGCCATGATCGGGTGCGTCGAGGGCAGCTGGTCCTGGCGGTAGGCCCACGTCTTCATCGAGTTGGCGAAGGTGGTCCAGGAGTGCGGCCACTTCGAGCCCTCGGCGTACGCCTGGCAGGCGGCCTCGGCGAACGTGGCGAACGACTCGTTCAGCCAGAGGTCGTTCCACCACTCCATGGTGACCAGGTCGCCGAACCACATGTGGGCCAGCTCGTGGAGGATCGTCGCGGCCCGCACCTCGTAGGCCGCGTCCGTCACCTTGGAGCGGAAGACGTACTGGTCGCGGATGGTGACCGCGCCGGCGTTCTCCATCGCGCCCGCGTTGAACTCCGGGACGAAGAGCTGGTCGTACTTGGCGAAGGGGTACGGGTAGTCGAACTTCTCCTGGAACCAGTCGAAGCCCTGCCGGGTGACCGCGAAGATGTCGTCCGCGTCGAGGTACTCGGCGAGCGAGGGACGGCAGTAGATGCCGAGCGGAACCACCTGGCCGTCCTTCTCGTAGGTGCTGTGCACCGCGTGGTACGGACCGGCGATCAGGGCCGTGACGTACGTGGAGAGGCGCGGCGTCGGCTCGAAGGCCCAGACGTCGTCCACCGGCTCGGGCGCCGGGGAGTTGGAGATCACGGTCCAGCCCGACGGCGCCTTCACGGTGAAGCGGAAGGTTGCCTTCAGGTCGGGCTGCTCGAAGCTGGCGAACACCCGGCGGGCGTCCGGGACCTCGAACTGCGTGTAGAGGTAGGCCTGCTCGTCGACGGGGTCGACGAAGCGGTGCAGCCCTTCACCGGTGTTGGTGTACGAGCAGTCGGCGACGACCTTCAGCTCGTTGGTGCCGGCCTGGAGGTGCTTCAGCGCGATCCGGGAGTCCCGGAAGGCGGAGGCGACGTCCAGGTCCTTGCCGTTCAGCACGACGGCGTGCACCGCGGGGGCGATCAGGTCGATGAAGGTCTCCGCACCGGCATCGGCGGAGTCGAAGCGCACGGTGGTGACGGACCTGTAGGTGCCTCCCTCCTGCGCTCCGGAGAGGTCGAGATCGATCTCGTACGCGTCCACGGTCAGCAGGCGCGCCCGCTCCTGTGCCTCTTCGCGGGTCAGATTCGTGCCAGGCACGCGGTCATCTCCTTGGTGTGTGACGTTTTGGTCATCCTTCCACGCGGCGCGGGTGCGGGTGCTGCCACTTCCCGGTATGACGGATCCGATACTTGGGGTAGCCATGGAATTCCTACCGCTGGTAGGATGGCGACATGAAGATCAGCGTGAGCTTGCCGCAGGAGGATGTCGCTTTTGTCGACGAGTACGCGGCGAAGACCGAGGCGGATTCCCGGTCCGCGGTGATACACGCCGCCATCGAGTCCCTGCGCTCCGCCAATTTGGAGGCTGATTACGATGCGGCCTTCGCCGAGTGGGACGCGAGCGAGGATGCCGAGTTCTGGGACCGGTTCTCAGGTGACGGGATCGCCGATGAAGCGCGGTGACATCTATTTGGTCGACTACGAGCCTGTGCGTGGCAGTGAGGCCAACAAGGCTCGTCCCTCGGTGATCGTCTCCAACGACGGGGCGAACGCCGTGGTGGCGCGGTCCGGGCGCGGAGTGATCACTGTCGTGCCGCTGACCTCGAATGTTTCTCGGATCTACCCGTTTCAGGTGCTGCTGCACGCCGGGGAGAGCGGTTTGCCGAAAGACTCAAAGGTGCAGTGTGAGCAGGTTCGTGCGATGGCTGGGGAGCGGTTCAGGCGGCAGGTGGGTAGCGTCCCGCGCCAGCGCATGACGGAAATCGACACCGCCCTGCGCAGGCACCTCGCCCTTTGAGGCACGACGAAGGGGTGGCCACCGGAATCCGGTGGCCACCCCTTCGTCGTTCGTGCGGCCGGGTCAGCCCTTGAGCTCCGTCGCCACCAGCTCCGCGATCTGGACCGCGTTCAGCGCGGCGCCCTTGCGCAGGTTGTCGTTGGAGACGAACAGTGCGAGGCCGTGCTCGACGGTCTCGTCGACGCGGACGCGGCCCACGTAGGAGGCGTCCTTGCCGGCCGCCTGGAGCGGCGTCGGGATCTCGGAGAGCTCGACGCCCTCGGCGTCCTTCAGCAGCTCGTAGGCGCGCTCGACGCTGATCGGGCGGGCGAAGCGGGCGTTGATCTGGAGGGAGTGGCCGGAGAAGACGGGGACCCGGACGCAGGTGCCGGACACCTTGAGCTCCGGGATCTCCAGGATCTTGCGGGACTCGTTGCGGAGCTTCTGCTCCTCGTCGGTCTCGAAGGAGCCGTCGTCGACGATCGAGCCGGCGAGCGGCAGCACGTTGAAGGCGATCGGACGCTTGTAGACGGCGGGCTCGGGGAAGTCCACCGCGCCGCCGTCGTGCGTCAGCTTGTCCGCTTCGGCGACGACCTTGGACGCCTGGCCGTGCAGTTCCGCGACACCGGCGACACCGGAGCCCGACACCGCCTGGTAGGTGGCGACGGTCAGCGCGTCGAGCTGCGCCTCGTCGTGCAGGGGGCGCAGCACGGGCATGGCGGCCATCGTGGTGCAGTTCGGGTTGGCGATGATGCCCTTGGGGCGGTTCTTGATCGCGTGTGCGTTGACCTCGGAGACCACCAGCGGGACCTCGGGGTCCTTGCGCCAGGCGGAGGAGTTGTCGATCACCACGGGGCCCTGCGAGGCGACCTTCTCGGCCAGCGCCTTCGAGGTCGCGCCACCGGCGGAGAACAGGACGATGTCCAGACCGGTGTAGTCCGCGGTGGAGGCGTCCTCCACCGTGATGTCCGTGCCCTCGTACGTGAGGATGGAGCCGGCGGAGCGCGCGGAGGCGAAGAGCCGCAGTTCGGCGACGGGGAACTTCCGCTCGGCCAGGATCCTGCGCATGACTGTGCCGACCTGACCGGTGGCGCCGACGATTCCGACCTTCACTGGAACTCCCTCACAGATGCGAACAGGCACGGTTGCCGTTCCATGATGCTTATGTCCCGGGCTTCGTTGTCCAATCCATTGTCCGGCAGGCGGACGGTGCCCGGACAGGGGAGTGGGGCGGGAGCCCTTGCGGGCGCCCGCCCCACCGTCCGCGCGTGTCGCGCGGATCACACAGCCGTACCGGTTACGGCGTGACCTTCTCGATCACGACGCTGCCGGTGCCCGCCGCGGTGCCGCGGGCGTTCACCAGCTGGACCTCGCCGAAGAACTGCCGGCCCTCGGGGGCCTCTCCCGCGACGACGACCTCGGCCCCGACCTGGGTGGACTCACCGTTGGCCAGGTTCACGGCCTCGGACTCGTCGACCTTGATCTCACCGAGCGACGCGGAGTAGTACACGTCGCGGTAGTCGTACTCGGTGGTCCCCGCCGGGACCGAGTAGCCGTCGATGACGACGGTGTAGGTGCCTGCCTTCGGGTTCACCAGGCTGACCGACTCCTCCGAGCCCGCCGTCGTCGACGCGCCGACCTCCACGTCGTCCTTGAGGACGTACAGGTCGATGTCGGCGTTGGCGTCATCGGTGTTGCCCACGGCGATGTCCAGCTTCTCGACACCCTCACCGATGGTGACCGTCTTCGTGTTCTCCCCGCCCGTGGAGATCGACGGGCGGTCCACGTCGGCCGAGCCCAGCGAGCCGCCCTTCAGGGTGCCCTCCAGACCGCCCGCGTTGTTGGTGACCGTCCAGTCCACCGCGGCCGGGGTGCCGATCTTCGCCTCGGGGATGGTCTGCACCGCCGGGTCGAAGGAGGCGCCGAGCAGCGAGACATCCAGCTTGTACGGGTTGTCGAGCAGCGGCGACGTACGGCGGGACTCGACCTCGATCTCCCAGACGCCCGGCTGCGGGGCCTGGTAGGAGCGGGTGTCGGGCGCGCAGGTGTTGGCCGGGTTCTCGTAGTTCGGGTAGCAGTAGGTCGTGGAGCTGTCCTCCACCTCGACCCCGTAGGGGTGGATGGAGATGAACCGCGTCTGGCTGCCCGAGCGCAGGGCGCTCATCGCGACTTCGAGGGTCTGGGCGCCCTCCGGGACGTTCAGGAAGTACGACGTGGTGCCGTTGCGCTGCACCGATCCGGTCGTCGAGAACGCGTAGTCCGGCTTCGCCAGCTCCTTGGAGACGATCACCGTGTTCAGGATCTGCTGGTCGACGCCGCTGGTCTTGGCGTCGTCCACCTGGAGGATCGCGCTGTGGACGCCCGCCGTGCGGGGCTTCGCCTGGACCTTGACGGTCACCGGCTTGCCGAGCGGCAGCGAGACGGTGCCCGAGCCGCTCAGGGTGAAGGTGCCGTCGTCGTTCTTCCAGGACAGCTTGTGCTTCACGGCCTTGTCCGGGCCCGTGGTGCGGGTGACGGTGACGTCGTACGACTTCTTCTGGCCGGCCTTCAGGCCGCCCTCACGGTCGTACACGCCGGTGCCGAAGCCCGGGGTCTTCAGCGCTTCGTCGATCGCGGTGTCGACCGGGGCCTTCACCGTGTACTCGTGCGCCGGGGTGCCCTTCTTCGCGATCTGCTTCCAGGCGCCGACGATGTTGATCAGACCGGACCCCTGGGCGTGCGCGGGCACACCATCGATGTGGGTGGCGGTGCTGGTCAGCGCGGTCCGCAGATCGGCAGGGGGCAGCTCGATGTGCTTCTGCTTCGCGGCGGACAGCAGCAGCGCAGTCGCGCCGGCGGCCTGCGGTGAGGCCATCGATGTGCCCTGCAGCATGGAGTAGCCGGCGGGGAGCGAGTAGCCCGCCTCCGCGACCGGCGCGCCGGGCAGCCAGGTCTGGGTGGAGTTGATGGAGGCGCCGGGGGCCGTCAGGATCGGCGCGAAGCCGCCGTCCTCACGCGGACCGCGCGAGGAGAAGGGCAGCATGTCGTACTTCTTGGTGACGTTCGAGCCGTAGTCGGCGGCCCAGGTCTCCTTGGAGATGGACGCGCCGACCGAGATGACGTGGTCGGCGAGGCCGGGGTCACCGATGGTGTTGACACCCGGGCCGTCGTTGCCGGCCGAGATGACCAGCTGGACGCCGTAGATGTCGATGAGCCGCTTGTAGAGCTCGGCGCGGGCGTTGTTGCCGTCGTTGAGGGGCGGCAGGCCACCGATCGACATGTTGACGACGTCGACGCCGCGGTTGACGACGAGGTCGATCATGCCCTCGGTCAGCGCGATGTTGGTGCAGCCGCCGGACCAGGTGCAGGCGCGCGACGAGACGATCTTGGCGCCGGGCGCCGCACCGTCCATCGCGCCGCCGAACAGGCCGTTGGCCGCGGTGATGCCCGCGACGTGCGTGCCGTGCTCGCTCTGGATGACGCCGATGTTGACGTAGTCGGACGTGGTGCCGTCCGCGTCGACGACGACGTCCTTGCGGGTCTCGACGACGAACGGGATGCGCTCGACGACGTCGGTCCGCGGGTCGTCCGTACCGAAGTAGGAGACCTGGTGCTTCTCCTTGTACGGCTTCAGGACGGTGTCGTCGCCGAAGTCGGCGTTGCCGTTCAGGTCGACCCGGGTGGTGCCGGTGACCGGGTCGTAGAGGACGCCCCACCGGTCGGTGGTGTCACCGTCGCGGTTGAGGTCGCCCGCCATGTCGCCGCCACGGGTGGCGGACTCCTTGAAGATGCTGAAGCGGTACGAGCCCTCCGGCGCGGAGTACGTCGTGCCGTCGGCCGTGAACGTCGGGCCGGTCACGGCCTGGTCCATCCGCAGCCAGGTGCCGTCGCCGTCGCTGACCGGGTCGGTGGCCGTCACCCAGTCGACGATCTTGCGCTCGCCCGTGGTGGTCTTCTGCAGCGCGGGGTGACCGAGGTCGACACCGGCGTCCAGGACACCGATGGTGATCCCGCGGCCGTCGGCCTTCGGGTGCTGCTTCACGAAGTCGACCGCGCCCGTCTCGAAGGACGGGTTGTACGGGTTCTTCGCCGGGGTCTTCTTGTTCGGCGCCGGGTAACTGCCCGTGGCCTTCGTCTTCTTCTTGGCCCCCGTGGCCCGGTCGCCCGCGGGCGTCGGGTCGTCCAGCTTGATCTCCTGCTTGAGATCGATGCCCTGGACGGCCGACAGCTTCTGCGTCGCCTTGATGGTGGCGTCGGCGGTCGCGGTCGGCACGGTCGCCCGGACGTAGCCGAGCTTGTCGTACGTCTGCCCGAGCACGGACCCCTTGACGGCGTCCAGCTGCTCGGCGACCTTCTTGGTCGTGCCGGGCGTGGTGGCGACCATCATCGTGATGTTCTTCTCGCCCTTGGCCTCGGCCTTCGCCAGCAGATCGGCGTCGGCCTCGCCCAGCTTGTCTCCCTTCGCGCTAGCGGCGACGGGCTTCACCGGGGGAGGCGACGTGGCCTCGGCGGCGAAGACGGGAGCGGCGCCGGAGGCGGCCAGAGCGGCCGCCAGTCCGGTTGCGGCCGCGATGCGCGCCGCGCGTCTGGCCCCGGGTATGGAGCTGGGGGAATCCTTGGTCATCAGCATCCCTGCTTGTGAAAGAAAGAGAGAGTCCGGAATTCGGTACCCGATGACCGCTCAGCCTTTCGTAAATGACCAGGGTTTGTGGAGACTTGGCGGGGACGAGAAAGTGACATGGCGTAGATCCGCCACGTGGGGTATTGCGCCACTCACCCGGGGAGGGGCCACCGGTCACCGGGGCAGGACCACCAGACAGGCGGCCGGCTCACGGTCCTCGGCAGCCATCATCGCCGTACGCAGCACCACCGACAGCTGTGCCGTGGAGTCGCGCAGCTGCTTCGGAGTCACCCGCACCACCGTCACCCCGAGCCTCTCCAGATACTCCCGCTCGGCGGCGTAGGAGACATGCTCCTCCCGGGGTGAGCGGGCGCCCAGTTCGAGCGCGACCGCCTGCTCGGGCCAGTAGGCGTCCACCCCTCCAAGGAAGCTGCCGCCCGGCAGGGCCAGCTCCACGTTCCACAGCGGCTGGGGCAGCCGGTGGGCGCGCACCATCTCGTACAGCCGGTCCTCCGCCCTCGCGCGCCCCTCGACGAGCAACTCCTCCACGGCGTCCACCACATGGGCGCGGCCCAGCAGCTTGGCCTCGTTCAGCTCCCGTACGACGGAGGCGGGTTCGCAGTACCCGCCGCGCACCGCCTCCGTGAGGATCCGGCGCACCGTCGAGGCATCGGTGAGCGAGGCCACCGCGTCGGCGAGTGCCCGCTCCACCGGGGCCAGCGGCACCCCGCGACGGCGCTGCGGCCGGGGCATCACCGCCGCCCGGGTCACCTGGACGAACCGGGTGGAGCGCAACCGCCTGGTGCGGGGCACCAGTACGTCGATCCGGTGCAGCGCGATCACCGGGGGCGCCGAGGCGAAGCCGTACAGGGCCAGCGCCGCCAGTCCCGTGACCATGGCCTCGCCGTAGCCGGGGCCCGACTGGGCCGGGACCGTCCTGCGGGCTCCGGACGGGGGCCGCCCGGCGTACAGCAGGGCGCCGCGCACCCGGTCGTGGTGCGTGGGCGGCCCCGGGTGCAGCAGATACACGCCGGGGAGCAGCTGCTGCCACGGGCCGCCCGGCAGGCACTGGGCCGCGGTCTGTGCGGCGGACACACCGTGGGCGCGCAACTGGGCGGAGGACTGCACGCGGTGGGTGGCGTCTTGGACGGGGCGCGGGGACAGCGGGGTGTTCCGGTTCATGCCGGGGAGGTTTCCGCAGTCAGGTCGTGCGATAACCCGTGTTACACGGCCGTCGACATTCCAGGACAACGCCGCCCTAAAGCACGACAGTTCGAGTGCCGAAAAGGGTGGTCGCGACAGGGATTGTGCGGCGCACGCCCCGCACGTGTGTGCGGGGCGCGCGCTGGAATCTCACGCCGTCGCGTCGCGCTCCTGACCCCGCAGCGCCCGCGCCAGGTCGTCCCGCGCCTCGATGACCAGCCGCCGCAGCGCCGGTGCCGCGTCCGGGTGCGAGGTCAGCCACGCGTCCGTCGCGGTGAGGGTCGCGGGGTCGTCCTGAAGCCCGGGGAACAGGCCCTTGACCACGTCCATGCCGATCTGGATGGACCGCTCGGCCCAGACCCGCTCGATCGCCTCGAAGTACGACGCCGTGTACGGCGCCAGCAGCTCCCGCTGCGAGGGCTGTCCGAAGCCGGCGATGGTCGCCCCGGCCAGTGCGTTGGAGAGCTTGTCCGACTCCACGACCGCCGCCCACGCCTGCGCCTTGACCGCCGCCGAGGGGCGTGAGGCCAGGCACCGCACATGGTGCCGCTTGCCGGACGCCGTGTCGTCCCTGGCCAGCTCGGCGTCCACGGCCGCCTCGTCGGCCCTGCCGTGCGAGACCAGCGGGGACAGGAAGGCCCACCGCAGCTCCTGGTCGACGTCCAGGCCCTCGATCACGGCCGAGCCGTCGAGCAGCTCTCCCAGCAGCTGGAAGTCCGCGTCCGACGCCGCGACGGCGGCGAAGAACCGGGCCCACGTCAGCTGGTGCTGGCTGCCGGGCTCGGCGCGCCGCAGCTCCGTGAGCGCGCCTTCGGCCAGCGCCCGGCCGCCCTCATCGCGCCAGGCCGGCGCGGCGTAGTGCACCAGCGCGGACTGCGCCCAGGAGTGCAGCATCTGCAGGACACCGATGTCGCTCTCCCGGCCGGCGTGCGCGAGGACCAGCGCGACGAAGTCCCGCGCGGGCAGCAGCGCGTCCCGCGTCAGGTTCCAGAGGGAGGACCAGCACAGCGCACGTGCCAGCGGGTCGGTGATGTCACCGAGGTGCTCGCGCAGGGTGGCCAGGGACCCCTCGTCGGGGCGGACCTTGCAGTACGTCAGGTCGTCGTCGTTGACCAGGACCAGATCGGGCTTCTCGCTGCCTGCCAGCTCCGTGACCACGGTGCGCACACCGGCGACATCCGTCTCCGCGCGGGCGTAGCGCTCCAGCGCGCCCTCCGGGGAGAGCCGGTACAGACCCACCGCGATCCGGTGCGGCCGCAGCTCCGGGTGGGAGGCGGCGGCCTCCTGGGTCACGGCGAGCTCAGCGATCCTGCCCTCACCGTCGTAGGTCACGACCGGCGTCAGGACGTTGACCCCCGCCGTCTGCAGCCACGCCTGCGACCAGGCCGACATGTCGCGCCCCGAGGTCTCGGCCAGCACCGAGAGCAGGTCGCCCAGCCGGGTGTTGCCGAAGGCGTGCTGCTTGAAGTAGCGGCGGGCGCCCTCCAGGAACGCGTCCCGGCCGACGTACGCCACGAGCTGCTTGAGCACGGAAGCGCCCTTGGCGTACGTGATGCCGTCGAAGTTCAGCTTGGCGTCCTCCAGGTCACGGATGTCGGCCGTGATCGGGTGCGTGGACGGCAGCTGGTCGGCGCGGTAGGCCCAGGACTTGCGGTTGTTGGCGAAGGTGATCCAGCCGTTGGTGAAGCGGGTCGCCTCCACCATCGAGAACGCCCCCATGAAGTCGGCGAAGGACTCCTTCAGCCACAGGTCGTCCCACCACCGCATGGTGACCAGGTCGCCGAACCACATGTGCGCCATCTCGTGCAGGATGACGTTGGCGCGGCGCTCGTAGGACGCCGAGGTGACCTTTCCGCGGTAGATGTACTCCTCGCGGAAGGTGACCAGGCCCGGGTTCTCCATCGCGCCGAGGTTGTACTCCGGCACGAACGCCTGGTCGTACTTCCCGAAGGGGTACGGGTAGTCGAAGTTGTCGTGGAAGAAGTCCAGGCCCTGCTTGGTGAGCAGGAAGACGTCGTCCGCGTCGAAGTAGCGCGCGAGACCCTTGCGGCACATCGCGCCGAGCGGGATCTCCAGCTTCGAGCCGTCGTCGAACGTACGGGAGTAGTGGTCGCTCACGTAGTGGTACGGCCCGGCGACGACGACCGTGATGTACGTCGAGATCGGCAGCGTCTCCGCGAACCGGTGGACCTCGCCCTCCTGCGACTCCTCCGCGCCGTTGGACCAGACCCGCCAGCCCTCGGGCGCCGTCACCTCGAAGCGGTAGGGCGCCTTGAGGTCGGGCTGCTCGAAGTTGGCGAAGACGCGGCGTGCGTCGGCCGGCTCGTACTGCGTGTAGAGGTAGACCTCGCCGTCCTCCGGGTCGACGAAGCGGTGCATGCCCTCACCGGTCCGGCTGTACGCGCACCGCGCGTCGACCACCAGGACGTTCTCGCCGGAGGCGAGGCCGTCCAGCGCGATGCGGGTGCCGTCGAAGACGGTCGCGGGGTCCAGGTCCTTGCCGTTGAGCGTGACCGTGTCCACGGACGGGGCCAGCAGATCGGCGAAGGTCGAGGCCCCCGCGCGGGCGGCGCGGAAGCGGATCGTGGTCCGCGAGCGGAAGGTGCGCGGACCGGCGTCGTCGCCCCCGTCGGGCTCACCGACGGCGGAGCGGAGGTCGAGGGCGACCTCGTAACCGTCGACGGTCAGCAGCTCGGCCCTCTCGCGGGCCTCGTCGCGGGACAGGTTCTCACCGGGCACGGAGCACTCCTATGTGTCTCGATCTCAGACCTTTGATCCTCCCATGCGGCGATCCGCACCCGCGCCCGGGAATGGCGGGAGGGCCCCGTGGTGTTCCGGCTCACAGGTGCTTCACCGACCTCATGAGGAGAGACATGCCCGAGAACAGCACGGCCGCCGGCAAGGTTCCGGCCGATTTCTGGTTCGATCCGCTCTGTCCCTGGGCCTGGATGACCTCCCGCTGGATGCTGGAGGTGGAGAAGGTCCGCGATGTCGAGGTCCGCTGGCATGTGATGAGCCTCGCCGTGCTCAACGAGCCCAGGCTCGACGAGATGCCCGAGGAGTACCGGGAGATGATGACCACCCAGGCCTGGGCGCCGG
The DNA here is from genome assembly GCF_040650935.1 of Streptomyces sp. NPDC048565. Lineage (NCBI taxonomy): Bacteria > Bacillati > Actinomycetota > Actinomycetes > Kitasatosporales > Streptomycetaceae > Streptomyces > Streptomyces sp. NPDC048565. The sequence goes on along the minus strand of NZ_JBEZIH010000001.1, from coordinate 23,761 downwards.
TCCGTGTCGTCATCGCCGCCCAGCAGAAGCACGGCGACGAGATCGTCGGCCCGCTCTACACGGCGCTCGGTACCCGTTTCCACAACAACGGCGAGGGCCCCACCCGCGAGGCCATCGCGGGCGCGCTGGCGGAGGTCGGCCTGCCGGCCGATCTCCTGGAGTACGCCGACTCCGACGCGTACGACAAGGAGCTGCGCGCCTCCCACCAGGAGGGCATCGACAAGGTCGGCCAGGACGTCGGCACCCCGGTCATCGCGGTGCCCGGCGCCGACGGCGAGCAGATCGCCTTCTTCGGCCCGGTGGTCACCCCCGCCCCGAAGGGCGAGGAGGCGGCGAAGCTCTGGGACGGCACGCTGCTGGTGGCGTCGATCCCCGGCTTCTACGAGCTCAAGCGGACCCGCACGCAGGGCCCCGTCTTCGACTGATCACGCGTCTTCGCCGCGGGCCTGCGCCCGGCGCACACGGGTATGGGGGAGCCCCCGCGAGTCATGTCCTCGCGGGGGCTCTCCGTTGTTCCGCCTGCCCGGTGAAGGTTGAGAAGACGATCACGAGGCAGGACGCTCGGGTCTCTCCCGCGACGTCAGGGGGTGAGCAGCAGCACGTCCGCGCGCTCCTTGGCGGCGGCGTAGCGCCGCGCCACGTCCTGCCAGTTGACGACGCGCCACATGGCCTCGATGAAGTCCACCTTCTGGTTCTTGTACTGGAGGTAGAAGGCGTGCTCCCAGGCGTCGAACACCAGGATCGGCACCGAGCCCTGCCCGACGTTGCCCTGGTGGTCGTAGACCTGCTCGACGATCAGCCTGCCGCTGACCGGCTCGTACGCGAGGACGCCCCAGCCGGAGCCCTGCGTGGTGGCCGCGGCCTTCGTCAGCTGCGACTTGAAGCCGGCGTACGAACCGAAGGACTCCGCGATGGCGCCGGCCAGATCGCCCACACCGTCCGCGGCGAGGGGCTCGCCACCGCCGTCGCCGGTCATGTTGTGCCAGTAGATCGAGTGCAGGATGTGGCCGGAGAGATGAAAGGCCAGGTTCTTCTGGAGGCCGTTGATCGCACCCCAGGCCTCCTTGTCGCGGGCCTCTTCCAGCTGCTCCAGGGTGTCGTTCGCACCCTTGACGTACGCGGCGTGGTGCTTGTCGTGATGGAGCTCGACGATCTGCGGATTGATGACCGGTTCGAGCGCCGCGTAGTCGTACGGGAGTTCCGGAAGCGTGTACGTGGCCATGGGTTCGAACCCTCCAACTGCTACCTGGTTGTTATTGCAACTCTGTCGCAATTGCAGGCTAGCAGGAGGAAGCCACGGAGGTGATCAGTCCTTGGTCCTAGGCTCCTGGTGTCGGGAGGACGCCGCGGACGGAGGGGGAGACGACGATGACGTACGTACGGGCGGGGCGCCCCGATGAGGCCGCCGCGCTGACCGCGCTGGCCCTGAGATCGAAGGCGTACTGGGGCTACGACGAGGCGTTCCTCGCGGCGTGCCGTGAAGAACTCGCGGTCCGGCCCGCCGATGTGACCGCCCGGCGTACGGCGGTGGCGGAGCGGGACGGCGGGCTCCTGGGCTTCACCATGCTGGACGGCGACCCGCCGGTGGGTGCCGTCGGCATGATGTTCGTCGACCCGGACACCATCGGGCAGGGCGTCGGCAGGCTCCTGTTCGAGCATGCGGTGGCGCAGGCGCGCCGGCTCGGCTTCGAGGCGCTCACCATCGACGCGGACCCCAACGCCGAACCCTTCTACACCGCGATGGGCGCGGTCCGGATCGGGGTGACCCCCTCGGGCTCCGTACCGGGCCGGGAACTGCCCCTCCTGGAGCTGGATCTGACCTGAGGGCGGCGATGTGTGAAGGTGTGTCCTCTGCCGAGCCGCATACGTACGAGGGGGATGTCGTGAGCCAGGCGCTGTACGGCGAACGGTCCTGGAATCCACTGGCGCAGACCGTGGAGCTGACCGATGAGCACTACCGCAGAGGCGGCAGGACCACACCGCTGTCCGAGCTGAACCTCGGCGCCATGGCCGAGGCGTACCGGCGCGGATGCTGGCTGGGAGGCGGCGGGGCCGAGCGCCCGCTCGACCGGCTCCCCGAGGGTGCGGGAACGGTCCCCGTGACCCGGATCACCGGCACCGCCACCCCGGTGAAGGCGCGTCAGGCGGCGGAGTTCGCCCGCGCGCTGGGAGAGCTGGCGGTACGCCGCTGCGGTGGCCCCGAGCAGGTGGCAGCACTGGCCGCACGCGCCGATGCGGAGGGCGTACCGCTGTGGATCGCCCGCCGGATCGTGCCGGGCCCCGCAGGGCCGGTCGCCGTGGCCGTGGACCGGCGCCTGGTGCGCGTGGACGTCTGGGGCCCACAGGCCCCCGCCGTACGGATACGCGCTCCCCGCGGCTTCCGGCGCGACGCCTCCGGCCCGTCCAAGGGCCTCCGGCTGACCGTCGGCGACACCACGGCCGAGCTCACCCTCACCAAGAAGATGCGCAAGTCGAAGAGCACGGTGGAGGTGCGGCTGCCCGGAGCGCACTGGGTGCTGCGGCGGGAGAACACGACGAGCTCATGGCTGCTGCGCGGCGACCACCGCGTCGCCCTGCTGGGCAGGCCGCCGCGCCGGCCTGCCCACGAGCCGGACACCGTGCTGCGTCCGCTGTCCCCGGTCCGCCACGAGAGCCCCGACCCGCTGGACGCCGTGATGGCCCACGCCTTCGCCGTCGCCTTCGGGATAGGCGACACGACGGGCACGGCACGCTTCCGGGCGGAGCGGTCGCCGTCGAGCGGGGGCGAGCCGATCGCCGCCGACACGGACTGGGACCGCCCCTGGTTCAGCAACCTCGGCAACGACAGCAACGACAACGAACCCGGCGGCGGCGACGGCTGGGGCGCGGACGGCGGCGACGGAGGTGACTCCGGCGGAGGCGACGGCGGAGGTGAGGGTGGCGGCGGTGACAGCGGCGGTGGCGGTGGCGGCGACTAGGCGGTGACAGCGGCGGCGGCGACTAGGCGGCGACAGCGGCGCGATGACCGTCGCGCCGCAGCCCCGGTGCGAGTGACAGGGTGACCGCGATCGAGGCGGCCGCCATCAGGGCGATCGCCGTCGCGGGGGATGACCACTGGGCGGCCGCGCCCGCGAGCGCGGCCGCCACGCCCTGCATGGCGAGCATCCCGGAGGAGTGCAGGCCGAGGGCCTGGCCCGTCATGGCGTCCGGTGTCAGCGCCATCAGGCGTTCCTGGAACAGCAGGCTCGCCGCGAAACCGGTCGAGGCGACAGCCGCGATCACCAGGGCCAGGGGCAGCGCGGGCCGCAGCGCGAACAGCAGGTACGGCGCCGCCAGCAGCAGGAGCAGCGGCGTGCCCAGCCGGCCCCGCCGACGCGTCGGCACGAAGCGGCCCATCACCGTGTCCCCGGCCAGCATTCCCAGCGCCGCGCAGGCGAAGAGCAGCCCGGCCCGGTCCGGCCGGTAGGGCACGAAGAGCGACTCGCAGCCGACGACAAGCCCGTTCGGCAGCCAGAGCGAGAGGTACACGCGCCGCCGCGGCGCCGATGACCACAGCAGCGCGTTGGTCCGCCAGGTCTCGCCCACCGACGGCCGTCCGCCCGCCCGGGGCGGACGGCGTGCGAGGCCGAACCAGGCTGCCGAGGCCCCGGCGGCGTACAGGGCAGCGGCGACGAGCAGCGTGCCGCGCGGGGACAGCACCGCGACCAGGACGCCACCGGCCGCGTAGCCGCAGATCTGCGTGGCACCCGCGCTCATGTTGAGGACCGAACGGCCCAGCAGATACGCGTCCCTGGGCAGCACCTCGTTGAGCAGTCCGTACCGCACCCCGCCCACGACCGCCGCGACGGCTCCCTCGCCCAGGACGATCGCGAAGACCAGCGGCAGCGGCAGCCCGGGCAGGGCCAGGACAGCCGTGCCGATGCCGAAGGCGAGTGCCGCGCAGCTCAGCGCGCCACGCGGCGGGAGCCGGTCGGCCGCCGACATCAGCAGGGTCGCACCGACCAGCTGGGCCAGGGAGGCGCCGAACATGGACAGCGCGGAGAGCAGCGGCGACCCGGTCGTGGTGAAGACGAGGACACCCAGGGCCAGCCCGCTCGTCGTCGAGGCGGCACCCTGCAAGGCGCTCGTCGCGAAGAGGGGCCCGAACTGCGGCACGCGGAACACTTCCCGGTAGGTGAGCATGCCGGGGAGTCTCGGCCAGGGGCGCGCACGGCCGTTACTGTTTCGCACGGAGGCGAAACCATGGGCTGGTGGCAGATCAACGCGGACACCCTGGCCGCCGGCAGGTTCATCGTGTCGGAACTGGCCGAGGCCACCGCGACCCTGCAGTTCCTGGAGTGCGGAGCGGCCACGAACCCCGCGGAACGAGCCTGGTTCGACGCGCACAGGCCCGCCTACCTGGAGCGGCTCGCCGACGATCCCGTCACCGTGCAGCTCGTACGGACCGGTCTCGGCGGCCACTGGAACGCGGACTTCCTCACCCCGACGCCCACCGGCGGAACCACGTTCGCCCAGGACCTGGTCCTGGTGCGCGAGACGTCCCCCGACAGCGCCCTCGCCGACCTGGAGGTTTCCGCCGGCGGCCGGCTCCCGGCGCTGCTCCGCCGTCCCGACCTGCCGCAGAAGGCCGCCGACCTGCTGGAATGGGTGTGGGAGCGCGTCGTGGCCCCGGACTGGCCGCGCCGGCGCCGGAGCATCGAGGCCGACATCGTGGCGCGCGCGGGACAGCTCAGCCAGGGTGGCTGGGCCGACACGCTGGAGAAGATGAGGCCGGGTATGCGCTGGCTGGGCGGCAGCCGGCTCCAGGTCAACCCGCGTGACTACCCGCCGCGTGAACTCGCCGGCGTACGACTGGTGTTCGTGCCTGTCACACCCCGCCAGGGCTGGGTCTCCTGGGATGCGGCGGCGCAGCGGTACGCCGTCGTGTACGCCTGCTCCGGAACCCTGTCGGACGCGGACCGGCCCGCGGTCCCCGACAGCCTCGGCCGGCTGCTGGGGCCCGCACGGGCAGGGGTGCTCGTGCTGCTCGACCACCCCAGGAGCACCACCGAGCTGGTGGCACTCACCGGCCAGGGCCTGGGCTCGGTCGGCCGCCATCTGAAGGTGCTGCATGACGCGGGGCTGGCGGGGCGCCGCAGGTCGGGACGCGCGGTCCTCTACTTCCGTACGGAGGCAGGCGAGGTGCTCCTGCGAGCTCAGCCCCGCTGAGGCCCGGCTGCCCGCGGGTTCAGTTCCGGGCCGGGGCGCCGCGCTCCGCGCGCTTCTGCCGCACCACGCCGGCCACGATCAGCACCGCCGTCAGGGCGCCCGTCGCCAGGAGCTGGTCGCGGGTGTCGGGCTGGCGCAGCATCAGGACGAAGATGCCGGTCATGGCCGCCAGTGCCGCGATCGTCAGGCCGGGGAAGAGCCACATCCGTACGACGAGCCGGTCCGGGGACTCGCGCTCCGTCCGCCTGCGCAGGATCAGCTGGGAGACGGCGATGAAGATCCAGACGACAAGGATCACCGCGCCGATCATGTTGAGGAGCCAGGGGAAGACGTCCTCGGGACGCCAGTAGCTGAGCAGCACGCACAGGAAGCCGAAGACCGATGAGGCGAGCACCGCGTTGCGCGGGACGCCCGACGAGACCTTGCCGAGCAGCTTCGGTCCCTGGCCTCGGGCGACCAGGGAGCAGGCCATGCGCGAGGAGCCGTAGATGTTGGCGTTCATCGCGGAGAGCAGGGCGACCAGGATGACCACGTTCATGATCTCCGCGGCGCCGCCGATGCCGAGGTGGTCGAGCATCGCGTAGAAGGGGCCGACCTCGGCGACCGTGGGGTCGTCCCACGGCACGAGCGTCACGATGACCGCCATCGAGCCGATGTAGAAGACGGCGATGCGCCACATCGCCGTACGCACCGCCATGGCGACGCCCCGCACCGGGTTCTCGGACTCGGCCGCCGCGATCGTGACGGTCTCCAGGCCGCCGTACGCGAAGACCGAGGCGAGCAGGCCGATGATGAGGCCCTCGGAGCCGTGCGGCATGAAGCCGCCGTCCCCGGTGAGATTCGAGGTGCCGGGGGAGTCGGTGCCGGGCAGCACGCCCAGGATCGCGAGGACGCCCAGCACCAGGAAGAGCGTGATCGCGATGACCTTGAGCGCGGCGAACCAGAACTCGAACTCACCGAAGTTCTTGACGGCGGCGAGATTCGTGCCGAGGAAGATCATCATGAACAGGGCGACCCAGGCCCACTCCGGCGTGCCGGGCAGCCAGCCCGTGACGATCTGCGCGGCGCCGATGCCCTCAAGGCCGACGGCGACACAGAGCAGCACCCAGAACGACCACCCGGCGGTGAAGCCGGCCCACGGCCCGATCGCCCGTTCCGCGTGGACGGAGAAGGAGCCGGACGCGGGGTTGGCCGCGGACATCTCGCCGAGCATCCGCATGACGAACATGACCAGCAGCCCGGAGACGCCGTACGCGATGACGATCGAGGGACCGGCAGCTGCGATGCCCGCACCCGAGCCGACGAACAGTCCGGCCCCGATCACCCCGCCCAGGGCGATCATCGACAGATGGCGCTGCTTGAGGCCGTGGGTGAGCGCGGAGTCGGCCGCGGGGGCGGTCGCGTCCGTGGGGGGCGGCGCGGAGGTCCGGGACATGGACAGCTCTGTTCACTGGTCGGGACAGGGGGATGGCCCACAGTCTGGCCATGAGCTCCGGCGACGGGGAACCGCTGTCCGCTATGCGGTCACCGGGCTCACGCATGGTGCGCGTCCGCCTACGGCTTCGCGCGCAACTCCCGTACCCCCGCCACGAGCAGCACGAGCGCGGTGGCCCCCGCCGACCACAGCACCTGTGGACGGGCCGTGTCATCGGTGAGCATCAGCAGCAGGACGCCCACCAGACCGGCCAGGGCCACCCACGTCAGATACGGGAAGCACCACATCCGCAGCGTCAGGGCGTCCGGTGCCTCGCGCTCCAGCCGGCGCCGCAGCCGTAGCTGTGAAGCCGCGATCAGGCCCCAGACGAACAGCAGGACCGCCCCGACCGAGTTGAGCATGTAGAGGAAGACGGTGTCGGGCCACTCCAGATTGAGCAGTACGGAGACGAAGCCGAAGGCGACCGAGGCCAGCACCGCCCGGCGCGGCACCCCGCCCCCGCCGCCCTGCCCGACCGGCACCTTCAGCAGCCCGCGCGGCGCCTCACCGCGCTCGGCCAGCGAGAAGATCATCCGGGACGCGCCGTACAGATTGGCGTTGAGCGCCGAGAGCAGCGCCACGAACACCACGATGTTCATGATCTGCCCGGCCGAAGGCACCCCGACCGAGTCCAGGACCTTCACGTACGGGCTGAGCCCGGCCTGCTGAGCGGTCCACGGCAGCACGGTCACGATCACGAGCATCGAACCGACGTAGAAGAAGAGGATGCGCACCACCGCGCTGCGCACCGCACGTCCCACCGCGCGCGCGGGATCGTCGGTCTCGGCCGCCGCGATCGTCACGACCTCCAGGCCGCCGAAGGCGAACACCACCGTGAGCACACCGGAGACCACGCCGTCCCAGCCGTTCGGCAGGAAACCGCCCTGCCCGGTGAGGTTGGTCAGGCCCACCGGGCCGGTGTCCGGGAGGACCCCGAACACGGCCAGCAGTCCGAGGACCAGGAAGGCCACGATCGCGGCCACCTTGAGCGCGGCGAACCAGAACTCGAATTCGCCGAAGTTCTTCACGGCCGTCAGGTTGGTCACGGTGAACACCACCATGAACAGCAGCACCCAGAGCCACTGATCCACCGCAGGCACCCAGGCGTGGGCGATCTGCGCGGCGGCCGTCGCCTCCACGGCGAGCACCACCACCAGCATGAACCAGTAGAGCCAGCCCACAGCGAAGCCCGCCCAGCGGCCCAGAGCGCGCTCCGCGTGGACGGAGAACGAACCCGACGCGGGCATCGCCGCCGACATCTCGCCGAGCATCCGCATCACCAGCATCGCGAGCGCGCCGGCGATCAGATACGAGACGACGACGGCGGGCCCGGCGACCGCGATCCCGGCGCCCGACCCGACGAAGAGGCCCGCGCCGATCACCCCGCCCAGACCGAGCATCGTCAGATGGCGCTGCTTCAGACCGTGGGCCAGGGGCTCGGACCGTGCGGGGGAGTGCGTGGGGGGCGCGTCGTGCATGAGCTGCGGGTCACTCTCGGATCATTTATGGGGAACCTACAGTCTCACGCTGCGCCCCCTCCGCCCGAACCGAGGACGGCACACACGCCCACCTTCGTGACCAGCATCACCCCGGGGAGTGATTGCGTGATGCTCTTTGTGTGAACCCGACCAAACCCCCAACCACCGGTTTGTGGGCCGCTGATGGTGATCGAGGGATATTCAGTCGGCTAACGTCACCCTCAGCCCGTCCTTGCCTGCCGACCTCACCCGCGGAGTCCCGATGAGTACTGCTGCCGCCCCCGTCCGTTCCGGAGCGGTCCTCGCCGACCTGCTGCCCGCAGTCCGGCACCGCTACGCCGTGGACACGGCGCTGGTCGTCGGCGGTGCCGCCCTCACCGGCATCGCGGCCCAGATCGCCGTGCCCGTCCCCGGCTCCCCGGTCCCCGTCACGGGCCAGACCTTCGCCGCGCTGCTCATCGGCACCGCGCTCGGCGCCCGCCGGGGATTCCTCTCGCTCGCCGTGTACGCGCTCGTCGGCATGGCCGGCATGCCGTGGTTCTCCGAGGGCAGCTCGGGCCCCGGCGGGGCGTCGTTCGGCTACGTCCTCGGCATGCTGCTCGCCGCCACGGTCGTCGGCGGCCTCGCCCGCCGCGGCGGTGACCGCTCCGTCCTGCGCACCGCGGGCACGATGGTGGCCGGATCCCTCGTCATCTACGCGGTCGGCGTGCCCTACCTGGCGCTCTCCACGGGTATGTCGATGGGCGCCGCCGTCGCCGCCGGCCTGGTGCCGTTCCTGATCGGCGACGCCCTCAAGGCCGTACTGGCCATGGGCGCGCTGCCGGCCTCCTGGAAGCTCATCGGGCGCCGCGGCTGACGCCGTCGATGCCGTAGGCACCACCGAAGAGGCTCGCCGGGTCGTGACGCGACACCAGACCGGCGAGCCTCTCGCGTGTCCGGGGCTCGTGCAGGTCCTGACGGGTCCGTGCCGGATCCCCGCCGCCGAAGGCGAAGTTCAGCGAGCGGCCCAGGGCGTACGGCGCGGTCTCCCCGGCCACCTTCACGTACAGCGCCCGTACCGAGGAGACGTCCGTACCGTCCAGCGGTGACAGCAGCCGCAGCAGGAAGCCCGCCTCCCGGTAGGGCACTGCGCTGTCCACGGCGGGCGGTGCGGCCAGGGCGCCGCCCAGGTGGTTGAGCTGGACGACCGTCATGGTCGGGGCCTTCGGGCCGGTCAGCTCCAGTGCCCTCGCCGCAGCCCCCGCGTCCAGGTCGCGGAGCATCAGGCCCTCGCCGTAGTAGGCGTGCGGGAACGGCGGGTCGCTGTGGATGGTGTGGCTCTCGGTGTACGGCATCTCCCGCAGCGAATCGGAGAGCGCGGGCCCGATCGCCCGCAGCGGCGCCACCAGGGCCTCGCCGTCCGCCGCCGACCCGGTGAAGGCGACCCGCACCGAGACCACGTACCGCCCGCGCAGCGGCTCGGGCAGCTGCGGCATGTCGGGGTAGCTCAGCGCCGCGAGCGAGGAGGTGCAGGTCTCCGGCACGGTCCGCGTCCACTCCAGGTAACGCCGCAGCACCTCGGGGGCCCTGTCTCCGTCGAAGGCCAGCGAGCCGCCGTACAGCCGCTCCACGGCCACCAGGCCGATCTCCAGCTCCGTCACGATGCCAAGGCGGTGGCCGCCGCCGCGCAGTCCCCAGAACAGGTCCGGCTCGCTGTCCGGGGTGACATGGCGCGCCACCCCGTCGGCCGTCACCACATCGAGCGAGCGGACGTGGTCGGCGGCGTAGCCGAACTCCCGGGCCAGGATGCCGAGTCCACCGCCCAGTGTGTACGAGACGGCGCCCACACCCGGCGACGAGCCGTTCAGCGGGGCGAGCCCGTGCGGGGCCGCGGCGGCGACGACCGAGGCCCAGGTCGCGCCCGCCCCGATACGCGCGGTGCGGCGCTCCGGATCGACCCGCACGGTGTCCATCCGGCGGGTACGGATCAGTACCCCGCCCTCGACGGGGCCCGGCAGCCCGTGCCCCGTCGCGTGCGCGGCGACGGACAGACCGCGGGCCGCGGCGTCCCGCACCGCGGCCCTGACGTCCTCGGCGCTCGAAGCCTCCACCAGGAGGTCGGGGCGGATGGCGAAGCCGGTCTGGAAGCTGTCGACTGCGGGGATGGCGGTCATGGGGAAGGCTCTCCGTTCGCTCGCGGGATCACGGGACGAGATCTCGGGACGAGGGAGAGCCTTCCGGGTAAACCTGACATCTGCCGTCAGGTATGTGCGGCGGTCACTCGACCGGCGCCGCGGCCTTCCTGCCGCGGGCCTCACGCACCAGCGAGACGGCCACCACGAGCGCAGCGACCAGCAGCGAGAGCAGCACCTGCTCGCGTCCGTCGTCATCGGTCAGCATGTAGACCAGGACGAAGGAGATCATCGCGATCGTCGCCCAGGTCAGATACGGGAAGAGCCACATCCGTACGACGAGCTTCTCGGGGGACTCGCGCAGGATGATGCCGCGCATCCGCAGTTGGGTGAAGCAGATCACCAGCCACACGAAGAGGGCGACCGCGCCGGAGGAGTTCAGCAGGAACGCGAACACCGTGTCGGGCCACTGGTAGTTGAAGAACACCGCGACGAAGCCGAACACGACGGACGAGAGGATCGCCGCCTGCGGCACACCCCGCCCGTTCACCCGGGCGAAGACCTTGGGCGCGTCTCCGCGCTGTCCCAGCGAGAAGGCCATGCGCGAGGCCGTGTAGAGGCCGGAGTTGAGACAGGACAGCACGGCCGTCAGCACGATGACGTCCATGACCTGGCCGGCGTGCGGGATACCGATGGCGTTCAGCGCGGCGACGTACGAACCGTCCTTGACGATCGAGGGGTCGTTCCACGGCAGCAGGGTGAGGACCACGAAGATCGAGCCCAGGTAGAAGATGGCGATACGCCAGATCACGCTGTTGGTCGCCCGGGAGACGGCGCGCTGCGGGTTCTCGGACTCACCGGCCGCCAGTGTCACGATCTCGCTGCCCATGAATGAGAAGACGACCATCAGCACACCCGTGAGGATGGCCCCCGGCCCCTCCGGGAAGAATCCGCCGGCGTCCGTGAGATGGGCGAGACCCGACCCCGCGTTGTCCGCACCCGGCAGGACGCCGAACACGGCGAGCAGACCGACGATGACGAACGCGCCGATCGCCACGACTTTGATCCCGGCGAACCAGAACTCGAACTCGCCGTACGAGCCGACGGAGACCAGATTGGTCGCCGTCAGCACCACCATGACGATCAGGGCCCACGCCCACTGCGGAACGCCCGGTATCCAGCTCTCCAGGATCTTGGCGCCCGCCGTGGCCTCGACGGCGAGCACCACGACCCAGAAGAACCAGTACAGCCAGCCGATGGAGAAGCCGGCCCAGCGGCCCAGGGCCTGGTCGGCGTAGGCGGAGAAGGAACCGGAGCTCGGCCGGGCGACGGCCATCTCGCCGAGCATTCGCATGACAAAGACGACCATCAGGCCGACCAGCGCGTACGACAGGAGAATGGCCGGCCCCGCGGCGGCGATGCCGGCGCCCGAGCCGACGAAGAGGCCCGCTCCGATCACGCCGCCGATGGCGATCATCGAGAGATGGCGGTTCTTGAGGCCGGCCTGAAGGCCGTCCGGGGAGCCCGGCTTGCCCGGCTCGCCGGGCTGTTGGCCCGGGCCGGTCAGCGTCGACTGCGACGTCATGGATCGAATCCTTACGTTTTCTGATCACGTGTGTCGGTGTTGCCTCGGCGGGGGTACCGCCGAGGCAAGGCCACGCATTCAAGCCCGGTCGACACCTGGATCGGAACCCCCTCTTCCGGTCTTTGACCTGATCGTTGCCCTTGTGGCACCGCGCACAGGCCCGGACCTGAACCGGATCCCCGGAACGCCCGGTGGGTCCCGACCCCGCTGACGATTACCCCGCCCTGTCCGTGCCACACTTCGCACCATGCGCGTGTACCTCGGCTCCGACCATGCCGGCTTCGAACTGAAGAACCACCTCGTCGAGTGGCTCACCACCCACGGCCACGAGGCGGTCGACTGCGGACCCCACATCTACGACGCCGAGGACGACTACCCGCCGTTCTGCCTCCGCGCCGCGGAGCGGACGGCCGCGGACGAGGCGAGCCTCGGGATCGTCATCGGCGGCTCGGGCAACGGCGAGCAGATCGCCGCGAACAAGGTCAAGGGCGTCCGCGCCGCACTCGCCTGGAGCGAGCAGACCGCCGCACTCGGCCGTGAGCACAACAACGCCAACGTGGTGGCCATCGGCGGCCGGATGCACACGGTGGAGGAGTCCACCAAGTTCGTCGAGATCTTCCTCGCCACCCCGTACTCCGGCGAGGCACGCCACACCCGCCGCATCGAGATGCTCTCGGAGTACGAGAGCACCGGCGAGCTCCCCCCGATCCCGGCCCACCACCCGCAGCAGGGCTGACCGGCCCCACCCGCGTTCCTCGTGCCGCCGGAGCCGTACGCCCGGCGGCACAAGCGCGTGACGTGACCAGGAGACATGCCGTGCCCGAGGGGCATACGATCCACCGCCTCGCCGCGGACCACCACGAGCGGTTCGCCGGCCGGCCCGTGCGGGTGAGCAGCCCCCAGGGCAAGTTCTCCGAGAGCGCGGCGCTGCTGGACGGCCGGACCTTCACCGGCGTCGACGCGCACGGCAAGCACCTCTTCCTCGGCTTCGAGGGATCGGCCTGGGTCCACATCCACCTCGGCCTCTTCGGCAAGCTCGGCTTCGGTGCGGCCCCGGCGCCGCCGCCCACCGACACGGTCCGGCTGCGCCTGCTCAACGACGCCCACCACGCCGACCTGCGCGGCCCCACCACGTGCGCCCTGATCACCGGGCCCGAGAAGCGCGCGATACACGACCGCCTCGGCCCTGACCCGCTGCGCTCCGACGAGGACGGCGAGCGGGCCTGGCAGCGGATCTCCCGCAGCCGTGTCACGGTCGCCGCCCTGCTGATGGACCAGAAGGTCGTCTCCGGTGTCGGCAACGTCTACCGCGCCGAGGTCCTCTTCCGGCACGGAATCGACCCCTACCGCCCGGGCATGGACCTCGACCGGGGCGAGTGGGACGCGATCTGGGCCGACCTCGGCGCCCTCATGCGCGAGGGCGTACGGAACAACCGCATCGACACGGTCCGCCCCGAACACCTCCCGGAGGCCATGGGCAGGCCCCCGCGGGTCGACGACCACGGCGGCGAGGTGTACGTCTACCGCCGGGCCAGGCAGGCCTGCCACATCTGCGGCACCGAGATCCGCACCGCAGGCCTGGCGGCCCGCAACCTCTTCTGGTGCCCGGCCTGCCAGCCCTCCACGTAATTCCGGGTTCCGGGCACGCGTTTCGAACATATTGTCACCGGGCCCCCCTGCACCGGAGGCCGCCGGGTGGATAAGGTCCCGGCAATGGCCCGTCGCAGAGGAGCAGACAGCTACACCGCCCGGTGGCGGAGATCAGCGCACCGGGCGCGCATCGCGCTGCGCAGGTCCGGCGTCGACTACTTCCGTGGTGACGGGTCCGACTGGATAGCCCTGGTCGGTCTGCTGGTCCTCGTACCCGTCATCACCTGCACCACCCTGCTCAACCCCGTCTGGTCCTCACCGACCGCCCTCGCCCTGCCGATCGTCGCCGGCGGTCTGCTGCTGCGGCCGGCCAGTCTGCTGGGGCTCTACGCGGCCGCGGCCGCCGCTCTGATCGTGGAGTCCATCGCCCTCGGCCCCTACGCGGAAGGGCCTGCCAGGGTCACACCGGGCACCGTCCTGACCGTCGCGGCCTGCGGCTTCTTCGGGCTGGTCCTCGCCCAGTTCAGGGCCAGGGTCGGGGTGCCGTGGCGACGCGGCGGCACGATGCTCTTCGACCTGCGTGAGCGGATCCGGGTCCAGAGCGCCCTGCCACGGCTGCCCGGTGGCTGGCACCGCGAGATGGCGCTCCGCCCGGCCGGCGGCCAGTCCTTCTCCGGCGACTTCGTCGTGGCCGCCCGTACCAACGGCGGACGCACCCTGGAGGTCGTGCTCACCGACGTCTCGGGCAAGGGCATGGACGCCGGTTCCCGCGCCCTGCTGCTGTCCGGGGCCTTCGGCGGTCTCCTCGGCTCCCTGCCCCCGCACGGCTTCCTGCCCGCGGCCAACGGCTATCTGCTGCGCCAGGACTGGGACGAGGGCTTCGCCACCTCGATCCATCTCGTCCTGGACCTGGAATCCGGTGACTACGAGATCCTCTCCGCCGGTCATCCCCCCGCGCTGCAACTGCACGCGGGCAGCGGCCGGTGGGAGGAGAAGGCCGCCGACGGCCCGCTGCTCGGGGTGTACGACGGGGCGGACTTCGACGCGGTGAAGGGCTCGCTGGAGCCCGGGGACGTCCTGATGCTCTTCACGGACGGGCTGGTGGAGGCGTCCGACCGGGACATCGCCGACGGCATCGACCGGCTGACCGGCGAGGCCGACCGGTATGTCGCGACGGGCTTCGAGGGAGCGGCCTGGCATCTGATCGAGGCCTGCGCGAAGGACGTCAACGACGACCGCGCGCTCCTGCTGCTGTCCCGTCGGGCCTGAATCGGGAATCGTACGAAAGCGGTGGAAACCGCACTGACGTCAAGGCAAGGGCCTCACGTCACCACAACGTGAAAGGGCCCGGTGCCGGGTGCGGGACGATCGCCCCGCACCCGAGCCGGGCGGCATCACGCCGCGACCGACACTTTCTCCTGTTCCTCGTCCTTCGCCCGCCCTCCGGGCAGGATCCGGGCGAGCCAGTGCGAGCGTCCGGCGGCCAGTGGTGCGAGGACCGCGAGCACGAGCACATATCCGGCGATGAACGGGGAGAGCCGTTCGTCCAGTCCCGCACCCGCCGCCATGGTGGCCAGGATGAGCGCGAACTCACCCCGGGCCATCAGCGTGGTGGAGATGTTCGCCGCGGGCAGGGGGCCGAAGCCGTACACCCGTGCCGAGAACAGGCCGGAGAGCACGTTCATCGCCACGGTCAGCGCGACCGCTATCAGCACCGGCCACATCACGCTCGGCAGGTCGCCCGGGTTGATGGAGAGTCCGAAGGCGAAGAAGAAGATCGCGCCGAAGGCGTCCCGCAGCGGGTGGACCAGCTTCATGATGCGGTCGCCCGAGCTCGTGCTGCCGAGCATCAGACCGACCATGAAGGCCCCGATCGCGTCCGCGACCCCGAACCACTCGGAGACACCGGCCACGAAGACAGCGGCGCCGAGGAAGGAGATGACCAGCAGCTCGTCATCCCGTGTGTTGATCAGCTTGCTGATGAACTTGATGCCGAAACGGGCCATGAGAGCCAGCAGCAACAGGAAGCCGAAGGCTTTGCCACCGTCCCGCAGGGCGGCGCCGAGACCGTCGGACTGCGACAGGATCGGCTGCAGGGCGGCCAGATAGAGGGCGAGGAAGACGTCGTCGACGACGATGATGCCGAGGATCGGCTTGGTCTCCGGGCTGTTGAGCCGCTTCGTGTCGACCAGGATCTTCGTGACGATCGCCGAGGACGAGATGCCGATCACACCGGCGAGCACCAGCGCCTCGGAGTTGCCCCAGCCCAGGACGAAGCCGAAGCCGAGGCCGGCGCCGACGTTGAGGATCAGATAGACGGTGCCCGCGAGCACCATCTTGCGGCCGCCCGCTTTGAGGTCGTCGAGGTGGAACTCGAGCCCCAGGTAGAAGAGCAGCAGCACAAGACCGAGTGCGGAGAGCATCTCGAGGTCGTGCGGGTCGTCGAGAAGAACGACCCCGGGCGTGTGTGCGCCGAGCAGGATCCCGGCGAGGATGAACAGGGGGATGGTCGGCAGCCCGATACGGCCGCCGAGGCGGGCGAGGACGGCGGCGGCGAGGAAGGCGCCCCCCATGGCGATGAGCGTGTCTGCGTGTCCGATGAGCCCGTCTCCTTCGTTCGGTCAAGAGTGCGTCAAGGAATCGTCAGTAATTAGTTTACCGAACGATTCGGGGTGCATCTGTTGACCCGTCGAAATGTCGCTCCGCGGGGGGTACGGTCGGCCCATGACGAGCCCGGATCTGACGCTGCCCCAGGTGGAGGCGATCGCCCGCGAGGCCCATCGCCGGCAGACCGACAAGGCGGGGCGCCCGTACGCGGAACATCTGGCCGCGGTGGCCGAGGGCGTACGGATCCGGGGCGGCAGCGAGCAGCAGAGGGCGGCCGCCTGGCTGCACGACGCGATCGAGGACGGCGCGCTGTCACGGCAGTGGCTGGAGGAGGCCCCGCTTCCCCTGCGGGTAAAGGAAATGGTCCTCGCCGTCACCAAGCGGGACGGCGAGGACCTCGTCGCGTACACCGGGCGGATTCTCGCCACGCCCGGGGCGCTGTTGATCAAGGAGTCGGATCTGGCGCACAACGCGGACCCGGAACGGCTCGCGGTCCTGGAACCGGCGACCCGTACCCGGCTGACCGCGAAGTATGCGCAGGTGCGCGGCCTGTTGGGGCTCGACGGGGGAGTCGGGCCCACCGAACGGCGGGATCAAGCCAACCCCGCGGACGGCTGACGTCCCGAGGGGGCCGGCCTCCGGCGGGAGGGGCCGATCCGGACAGGCTCAGCGCTTGGCGGGGTTCCGGCGGAACGCCCAGCTCATGTCCGGCTCGGTCGCGAAGCGCAGGGCGCGGCGGACCGGCGGGGTGCACAGCAGGGTCACGACGACGGCCGCGGTGACGGACACGACGATCAGGCCCAGGGGGCCCGAGAGCCACTCGTAGCGGTCGAACAGGCCCGCGTAGGAAGCGCCCTTCACCAGGAAGCCGTGCAGCAGGTAGCCGCAGATCGTCCCGGCGCCCAGCACGGTGAACCACATGGGGCGGCGCGGGACCCAGGCCAGGAAGGCGATCGTGAGCAGCAGTGCGCAGCCGAACATGGCCAGGGTCATCACGGGACCCGTCCACCACTGGAAGTCCATCTCCTGGGCGCTGTTGCTGCGGTAGAACCAGCCGAGCTGCATGCGCGGCGCCGTCCAGTAGGCGAAGACCAGCGCCCCGGCGACCAGCGGAATCGCCAGCATCCGCACCTCACGGCGGCGCACCAGCTGGAAGTGCTCGGGCTTCAGCAGCAGGCCGAGCACGAAGAACGGCAGGAGCTGGCAGACGCGCTGCAGGTCCAGGTCGTCGCCGATGTCCGGCGTCAGCGAGGCCAGCGCGGCGATCGCGAGGGCGATCGGCAGCGGGTGGCGCAGCGACTGCCAGATCGGTGTGGTGACCCGCCAGATGAACAGGGCGATCAGGAACCAGGTGAGGAACAGCGGGTCGAGCAGGGTGATGGGTGTGTCGTCCACGCCGCCGGCGTACCGCCTGAAGAGCGAGTACGCGGTCTCGAAGAGCACGTAGGGCACGACGACCCCGGTGATGAGGCGCTTCACCTTGGCCGAACTCATGTCGAACGACCGCGAGAAGTAGCCCGACACCAGGATGAACGCCGGCATGTGGAACGTGTACACGACCATGTACAGCGCGCGCGTCGTGCGGCTGCCGTCCATCACCGGCTCCCAGGCGTGGGCCACGGCGACGAGCACGATCGCGAGGTACTTCACATTGTCGAAGTACGCGTCACGGTGCTTGGCCGGCTTGGGTGCCGCACCACCGGCCGGAGCGGCCTCGGCGGCGGGGGAGGGGGCATCCGTGCCGGTCAGGACCTGCTCGTGTCTTGGCTCCGACTCCCGGCTCTCCGGGGTGATCGGGGCCCTCTGGATTTCGCTGGGAGCTTTAGACATCTCATGCACCTTAGACCCGTCGATCCGTACGCGTAAAACTCTCAAGGGATATCGCGTGTTCCCGGCCATTCGAAAATGAAACCGTCGAAAACCGCCCGTTACGTAGTGATTCATCCGTCTTAAATGGGGCATATCGGCGGGCGGTTGAGGGGAGTGAATTTCATCGCACGAACGTCCGGCGAATCGCCGTGAATGAAGTGTGGGGATATGGAAACGGTCACATCGATCGATATGCGAACTGCCCTGCGCACAGCAGGCGCACAGTTTTAGGTCCGGCCCGCGCCCCTGCACCGCCCCTGCCCCTGCGTGCGCCGGATCACGCCACGGTGCGCGCGGGGGGTACGCGGGCGCGAGGATGGCGCGATCCGGTCATGTCTCTTCATCACCCGGCAGCAGGCACAGGGGAGTTGGTGGCACGATGGAAGCGACGGAGGTGTGCTGGTCGCACGCCACCGGGCCGGCAAGGCGGACCGACCAAGGGTGTGATCAGTCGTGGCCATTTCACTGTCTGTGGTGCTGATGCTGGGGATCGTCCTGGTGGTGCTGATCCGCGGTGGATCCATCAAGGGAGGCCCGGCGGTCGTCGCCGTGCTCTTCGGCTTCTTCCTGGCCTCGACCGGCATGGCGCCCTCGATCAACAGATTCATGAACTCGATAGCCGACACGATCAACCAGATCAGCTTCTGAGGGACACCCCGAAGCCCGGCCCGGCGGCTCCGTAGCCGGGCCGGGCTCGTTCCGCGCGTCCGCGCACGGGCCGCGCGTCCGCGCACGGGAAGACGGATCGATGGGCGGGGACCCCGGAAACGCTTCAGGGCCGGGCGGAGGAAAACCTCCGCCCGGCCCTGAGCCGTTGGAGCGGGCGACGGGAATCGAACCCGCGTAGCTAGTTTGGAAGACTAGGGCTCTACCATTGAGCTACGCCCGCAAGCACCGCACCGCAGGTCCGTGGACCGCGGTACGCACAGCATCGTAGCGGGTCGGGGGAGGTGCGCGCACACCCGTATCGGTGTGCCCCCATGGCGGTCCCCGGGCCCCCCTCCGCGAAACGGCCGACGTGGTGCGCTTCTGCATGTACCCTACGTGTCGCACCGACGGGGTGTGGCGCAGCTTGGTAGCGCGTCCGCTTTGGGAGCGGAAGGTCGTCGGTTCGAATCCGGCCACCCCGACCACCAGCAAGATCGCATTGTGGGAGTCCTCCCCCTTGCCGTTACTATGCAAATTGCGTGCCCGTGTGTCTGATGTACCGGGCTCGATCCGCGAAGCCGCCTCTCGGCGGCCCAGCAGAACCCCAAGAAGTCAGCCACCAAGGAGACCGAACCGTGAAGAGCGCCGTGGAGACCCTGAACCCGACTCGGGTTCGGCTCAGCATCGAGGTGCCCTTCGAGGAGCTCAAGGACAGCCTCGACGCGGCGTACAAGAAGATCAACCAGCAGGTCACGGTGAAGGGCTTCCGTAAGGGCAAGATCCCCAACCGCGTCATCGACCAGCGGTTCGGCCGTGGTGCTGTTCTGGAGGAGGCCGTCAACGACGCCCTCCCGAAGTTCTACACCGAGGCTGTCAACGAGGGTGAGCTCAACGTTCTGGGCCAGCCCGAGGTTGACATCACCGAGCTCAAGGACGGCGACCTGCTGGCCTTCACCGCCGAGGTGGATGTCCGTCCCGAGATCGAGATTCCGGACTACTCCGGTATCGAGGTCACCGTGGACGCACTCGAAGTCAGCGACGAAGACGTCGACAAGGCCGTGGAGCAGCTCCGTGAGCGCTTCGCCTCGACCAACCCGGTCGAGCGCGCCGCCGCCGACGGCGACGTCGTGACCATCGACCTGGAAGCCAAGGTCGACGGAGAGATCCTTGAGGACGGCGTGGCCGCCGGTGTCTCGTACACCATCGGCTCCGGCGAGCTCCTCGAAGGCATCGACGAGGCCGTGACCGGCCTGGAGGCAGGTGGCGAGGCCACCTTCACCTCCGAGCTGAAGGGCGGCTCCGCCGAGGGTAAGGAGGCGGAGGTCACCGTCAAGGTCACCGCCGTCGCCTCCCGCGAACTGCCTGAGCTGGACGACGACTTCGCACAGATGGCGAGCGAGTTCGACACGCTCGCCGAGGTCCGCGAGGACAGTCGCAAGCGCCTGGAGAGCACCAAGCAGTACGACCAGGCCACCCAGGCCCAGGAGCGTGTGCTCGAGGAGCTGCTCAAGCTGGCCGAGGTCCCGATCCCCGAGAAGCTTCTCGCGGACGAGGTCCAGACCCGCAAGCACAACCTGGAGCACCACCAGCTCGGCCAGATGGGTCTCGACCTCGAGAAGTACCTCGAGATCCAGGGCAAGACCCTGGAGGAGTTCGAGAACGAGACCTCCGAGCAGGCAATCAAGGGCATCAAGACCCAGTTCATCCTGGACGAGCTCGTCAACAAGGAGAAGCTGAACGTCAACCAGGAGGAGCTCACCGAGCACCTCATGCGGCGCGCGCAGTCCTCCGGTATGAGCCCCGACCAGTTCGCCCAGGCCGTCGTCGAAGGCGGCCAGGTGCCGATGCTCGTCGGCGAGGTCGCCCGCGGCAAGGCGCTCGCCGTCGTCGTCGAGGCCGCCAAGGTCGTCGACACCAATGGTGAGGTCGTCGAGCTCGAAGACGATGAAGACGCGGCAGAGGCAGCAGACGCAGCAGGCGCAGCGGACGAGGCCACCGAGACGGCCGAGGCCGTCGAGGGTGCCACCGACGCCGCCGACGAGAAGAAGGACGAGAAGAACGAGGCCTGAGCCTCGCTCCGCTCGTTGATCTGATCCGCACGACGGGCCCCGGACGCTGATGTCCGGGGCCCGTCGTCGTGTCGGCCCGCCCTCGGGAACCCTTGTGCCCGCTGCTCACCTTGCGCTCCCAGCGAACAGTTGGGGAAGCGGGATGGCGTTGTCCCACCTGCGCGTTAGGGTCCATGAAGAGGAAGGGTCGGGTAGTCCCGGCCCACCCCGGTACGAAGACGCTGAGACGGCCGGAGCCGTCAGAGACGAGCAGGTGGATACGTGACGAATCTGATGCCCTACGCCGCCGGAGAGCCGTCCCTCGGTGGAGGCCTCGGTGACCAGGTCTACAGCCGACTGCTCGGCGAACGCATCATCTTCCTCGGTCAGCAGGTCGACGATGACATCGCCAACAAGATCACCGCACAGCTTCTGCTCCTTGCCGCGGAACCCGACAAGGACATCTACCTCTACATCAACAGCCCCGGCGGCTCGGTGACGGCAGGCATGGCGGTCTACGACACCATGCAGTACATCCCGAACGACGTGATCACCATCGGTATGGGCATGGCGGCCTCGATGGGCCAGTTCCTGCTCACCGGTGGCACGGCGGGCAAGCGCTTCGCGCTCCCGAACACCGACATCCTCATGCACCAGGGTTCGGCCGGCATCGGCGGTACGGCGTCGGACATCAAGATCCAGGCGAAGTACCTGCTCCGCACGAAGACGCGAATGGCGGAGATCACCGCCCACCACTCCGGCCAGACCGTGGAGACGATCATCCGCGACGGCGACCGCGACCGCTGGTACTCCGCGGAAGAGGCCAAGGAGTACGGCCTCATCGACGAGATCATCTCGGCCGCGTCGGGCATCCCGGGCGGCGGCGGCACCGGCGCCTGATCCGGGCGTGCACCACCCCGCACCCTCTCGTACGCCGAGACCTCCAGCCCACATGAACGCCACCAGGATGGTGAACACCCACATGAACAACCTCTCCGGCGCCTCAGCGAGCGGCCTCTACACCGGCCCGCAGGTGGACAACCGCTACATCGTCCCCCGTTTCGTGGAGCGGACCTCGCAGGGCACGCGTGAGTACGACCCGTACGCGAAGCTCTTCGAGGAGCGCGTGATCTTCCTCGGCGTCCAGATCGACGACGCCTCGGCCAACGACGTCATGGCGCAGCTGCTGTGCCTGGAGTCGATGGACCCGGACCGTGACATCTCGATCTACATCAACAGCCCCGGCGGCTCGTTCACCGCGCTCACCGCGATCTACGACACGATGCAGTTCGTGAAGCCGGACATCCAGACGGTCTGCATGGGCCAGGCCGCCTCCGCCGCCGCCGTCCTGCTGGCTGCCGGCACCCCGGGCAAGCGCATGGCGCTCCCGCACGCCCGTGTGCTGATCCACCAGCCGTCCTCGCAGACCGGCCGTGAGCAGCTCTCCGACCTGGAGATCGCGGCCAACGAGATCCTGCGGATGCGCACCCAGCTCGAGGAGATGCTGGCCAGGCACTCCACGACCCCGCTGGAGAAGATCAGCGAGGACATCGAGCGCGACAAGATCCTTACCGCCGACGACGCACTCGCGTACGGTCTGGTGGACCAGATCGTGTCCACCCGTAAGACCACCGCAGGCGCGTCCGTCTGACGTCGGTCTTTCCCCTTGGCACAGTCCACCCGCACGGCCTCGGCCGTGTGAACCGTGCCAAGGGGGGCCCGAACGGGGGGCCAGGCAAGGTACCGTCGGATAGAGGCACC
The DNA here is from genome assembly GCF_040650935.1 of Streptomyces sp. NPDC048565. Lineage (NCBI taxonomy): Bacteria > Bacillati > Actinomycetota > Actinomycetes > Kitasatosporales > Streptomycetaceae > Streptomyces > Streptomyces sp. NPDC048565. The sequence continues at coordinate 1,403 of NZ_JBEZIH010000001.1, read as the reverse complement.
AGGAGCCGCTGAACCAGGCTGCTCCCAGGCGAAGGGGAAGCACCTCGTGGCACGCATCGGAGATGGCGGCGACCTGCTCAAGTGCTCGTTCTGCGGAAAGAGCCAGAAGCAGGTGAAGAAGCTCATCGCGGGACCCGGTGTGTACATCTGCGACGAGTGCATCGATCTCTGCAACGAGATCATCGAGGAGGAGCTCGCAGAGACCTCCGAGGTGCGGTGGGAGGAGCTCCCCAAGCCGCGCGAGATCTACGAGTTCCTCGAGGGGTACGTCGTCGGGCAGGAGCCCGCGAAGAAGGCCCTCTCGGTCGCTGTGTACAACCACTACAAGCGGGTCCAGGCCGGGGAGAACGGCGGCGGCGCGAATCGTGACGACGCCATCGAGCTGGCCAAGTCCAACATCCTGCTGCTGGGCCCCACCGGCTCGGGCAAGACGCTCCTCGCGCAGACGCTGGCCCGGATGCTCAACGTCCCGTTCGCGATCGCGGACGCGACGGCGCTGACGGAGGCCGGCTATGTCGGTGAGGACGTCGAGAACATCCTGCTGAAGCTGATCCAGGCCGCCGACTACGACGTCAAGAAGGCCGAGACCGGCATCATCTACATCGACGAGATCGACAAGGTCGCCCGCAAGAGCGAGAACCCGTCGATCACGCGCGACGTATCGGGCGAGGGCGTCCAGCAGGCCCTGCTGAAGATCCTGGAGGGCACCACCGCCTCCGTACCGCCGCAGGGCGGACGGAAGCACCCGCACCAGGAGTTCATCCAGATCGACACGACGAACGTGCTGTTCATCGTGGGCGGTGCCTTCTCGGGCCTGGAGAAGATCATCGAGTCGCGGGCCGGCGCCAAGGGCATCGGCTTCGGGGCCACGATCCGCTCCAAGGTGGAGATCCAGGCGAGCGACCAGTTCCAGGAGGTCATGCCGGAGGACCTGGTGAAGTTCGGGATGATCCCCGAGTTCATCGGCCGCCTCCCGGTGCTGACCTCGGTCCACAACCTGGACCGCGAGGCACTGCTCCAGATCCTGGTCGAGCCGCGTAACGCCTTGGTGAAGCAGTACCAACGACTGTTCGAACTCGACGGTGTGGAGCTGGACTTCGAGCGCGAGGCGCTCGAGGCCATCGCCGACCAGGCGATCCTCCGCCAGACGGGAGCGCGTGGTCTGCGCGCCATCATGGAAGAGGTCCTGCAGTCCGTGATGTACGACGTCCCGTCCCGCAAGGACGTGGCCCGCGTCGTCATCACCCCGGACGTCGTCCGCAACAACGTCAACCCGACCCTGGTCCCGCGTGAGCCGCGCACGATCGGCAAGAACGACGACGACGGCCGCCACGAGAAGTCCGCGTAGCGGCAGCACCCCGCATACGCGAGAGGGGGGGGGGCGGCCCGCGGCGGGGGGCCGC